>NZ_CAMKXG010000048.1 GCF_946477055.1 Lonsdalea britannica
TATCGTATTCCTGACAGCTCTGGAAGCCTTTATTCAGGACATGCCCCGTTTCATCGAAGCTGACGAAGTAGTACTGTATTTTCTTGTCTTTCGTACCCAGGATGTAGGTATTACAGGTACCGCGAGCATTAATCATCAGCCTGGGTCGAGGCTGGACCTGCGATTTGATTGACCTGCTGTTTGGTCATCCCTTTTTTGACGTCTTTCACCACCGGCTTGGTAAAGTAATTCTCCGCACGATCATACGCCGTACAACCAGAAAGGAGCACCAGCCCTGCAGCAATACACATTAATAATCGATTCTTGTTCATTGCATTACCTCTTTTGGTATTAGTTAGTCTAAGGCTAGATGGCAAAAGGCGGTTTTTCAACCCGACCTCAATGCTTTAATGGTCTGATTATGGGTAAGAAAATAGGTCAACACGATCAATCTTATCCCACTCACTTGTTCTTTTACTCCGTGGGAAGTCACGTTAAACTGAGACCATCGTTCTAATTATGCTGCCGTATCAATAGGTTCAGGAGAGGCGAAATGTCATTACAGCAGAGCATCATTCAGGCACTCGGCGTCAAAGGCACGATTGATCCCGCACAGGAAGTCCGTGTTAGCGTTGATTTTTTGAAGAATTATCTTAAGGCTCATCCCTTCGTCAAAAGCCTGGTGCTCGGCATCAGCGGCGGCCAGGACTCCACGCTGACGGGCAAAATATGCCAAACGGCCATCAATGAACTGCGTGAGGAAACCGGCAACTCAGCGTATCAGTTCATTGCCGTCCGTCTGCCCTATGGCGTCCAGGCCGACGAGCAGGATTGCCAGGATGCAATCCAGTTTATCCAGCCGGACCGCGTCTTAACCGTCAATATTAAACCCGCGGTCGATGCCAGCGAAGCGACGCTCCGTGATCTCGGAATCGAACTGTCTGATTTTGTGAAAGGCAACGAGAAAGCGCGCGAACGTATGAAAGCGCAGTACAGCATCGCCGGAATGAATGCCGGGCTGGTCGTTGGTACTGATCATGCGGCGGAAGCGGTCACGGGCTTCTTTACTAAATACGGCGATGGCGGTACCGATATCAACCCGATTTTCCGTTTGAACAAACGTCAGGGTAAAGCGCTGCTGAAACTTCTGGGCTGCCCTTCTCATCTCTACACCAAAGCACCGACCGCCGATCTGGAAGAAGATCGTCCTGCCTTGCCGGATGAAGTCGCTTTAGGCGTAACCTACGAGAATATCGACGACTATCTGGAAGGTAAAAATATCGATCAGCGCGACGCGGCGATCATTGAGGAGTGGTACCGCAAAACGGAGCATAAGCGCCGTCCGCCGATTACCGTTTTCGACGATTTTTGGAAATAATCGACACTTTACTCTGTCGTGTCATTAGCGTCCTCTCTCAAATATTAACGGTAGCCTGGCTGCCGTTTTCTTTTCTGTGCGTACCTCCGGTTCCCGGTCTGGCAATTCCATCTACACTATGAGTCAAACGCTCTAACGTGAGATACGATGATGCACCGCTCTCCACCGGGTAAACGAATTCAGCGCGAAATTCGCACGGTTGAACAAATGATCAAACTGTATGCGAAATCTCATCCCGTTCCGGACGGCGATGACCGCTATACGCTACTGTTTCGCTACGCGATAAAGCGGCTCAATAAGTGTTACTTTGGTGAGGAAAAACCGGCCTGCAAGCAGTGTCCGATCCACTGTTACCAACCCGCTAAACGTGAGGTGATGAAACTTATCATGCGCTGGTCAGGGCCACGAATGCTACTTCATCATCCGGTGCTCGCCCTTCAACATCTTTGGGATGATCGTCGCCCGGTGCCGGAGATTTCGCCAGTCCAAACAAAAATGCCTCATTCAAAAGACGACATGCCAGAGAACTCCGCAAAAGAAAAAGGCCGCTAAAGCGGCCTTTTCGTTTACTTAAAACTTACTCAGTCTTTAGGTGAAGCATTCTCAACCCGACTTTTTAACTTCTGCCCCGGACGGAATGTGACCACACGGCGCGCCGTAATCGGAATATCCTCGCCTGTTTTTGGGTTACGTCCCGGCCGTTGGTTTTTGTCTCGCAGGTCAAAATTGCCGAACCCAGACAACTTGACTTGCTCGCCATTTTCCAAAGCGCGACGAACTTCTTCAAAAAACAACTCGACTAGCTCTTTGGCATCCCGTTTACTCAGCCCAAGCTTTTCAAACAGGTATTCTGACATTTCAGCTTTTGTAAGCGCCATAGGTTTAATCCCTCAAGGATGCTTGGAATCGCTGTTTCAGTGCTGCCACACATTTTGCGACTGTGGCGGCAATTTCCTCTTCTGCCAGTGTACGAGCGGTATCCTGCAATACCAGACTGATAGCCAGACTCTTATATCCGTCTTCCACGCCCTTGCCTCGGTACACGTCAAACAAGTTTACGCCAACTAACTGATTTGCGCCAACTTTCTTGCACTCAGCCAGAATATCTCCCGCAGGCACGTTTTCAGCAACGACAACGGCGATATCACGACGGTTAGCCGGGAAGCGAGAAACATCAGCAGCTTCAGGCACAACACGGTCTGAAATTTTGTCCCAGAGAACTTCAAAGACGACGGTACGACCGTTTAAATCCAACTTACGTTCTAGTTCTGGGTGAATAACACCAATGAAACCAATACGTTGCCCATCCAGATAAATTGCAGCGCTTTGACCTGGGTGCAGAGCGGCATTCGCTTCAGCTCTGAATTCAACGGCAGAGAGTTTGCCCGTCAAAGCCAGTACAGATTCAAAATCACCTTTTAAATCATAGAAGTCAACTGGCTGTCGTGCCAGGTCCCAATGTTCTTCAAACCGGGAGCCGGTGATCACACCCGCTAACATCATTTCCTGACGGATGCCCTGCTCCGCATTGCTGTCGGGTACAAAACGCAAACCACTCTCAAAAATACGGATCCGACTCTGTTGACGATTCTGGTTATACACCACCGCGCCCAGCAAACCGGTCCACAGCGACAAGCGCATGGCCGACATATCAACCGAGATCGGGCTAGGCAGGATCAGCGCTTCTTCGCCTGGATGAACCAGCGCCTGAATTTTAGGATCCACAAAGCTGTAAGTGATCGCTTCCTGATAGCCGTGGTCCACCAGCATGGTTTTCACACGTTTAAGCGACAGATTAGCTTCACGGTGGCTCGTCATTTTCAACGGCGCCAGTGCGGCTTCGTTAGGGATATTGTCGTAACCGTAGATGCGAGCAACTTCCTCGACCAGATCTTCTTCAATTTCCATATCGAAACGCCAGCTTGGCGCCGTCGCCTGCCAGCCATCAGCGGTACGTGTCACCTGACAGCCCAGACGTTCCAGAATATCTCTTACCTTGTCGTCAGCAATATGATGGCCGATCAGGCGATCTAGTTTTTCACGACGCAGCGCAATCGTAGCGCGAACAGGCAGGTTTTTATCGTGAGTGACATCGACAACCGGACCTGCTGCACCGCCGCAAATATCCAGCAGCAAACGAGTCGCGCGTTCCATTGCCTGATACTGCAGCTCTGGGTCAACGCCACGCTCATAGCGGTGAGAAGCATCTGTGTGCAAGCCGTAGCGGCGCGCGCGACCAGTGATCGCCAATGGGTTGAAGAAGGCGCATTCCAGCAATACATCCTGCGTTTCGTCATTTACGCCGGAGTGTTCGCCGCCGAAAATCCCAGCCATTGCCAGCGCTTTGCTGCTGTCGGCAATCACCAGCGTCTCTGCGTTCAGTTTCGCATCGTTACCGTCCAACAGGCGCAACGTTTCGCCTTCCTGAGCAGTGCGCACCGTGATGTTCCCATCCAAACGAGCAAGATCGAAAGCGTGCATCGGCTGGCCGAGTTCCAACAGAACGTAGTTGGTGACATCGACAACGGGATCGATGGAACGAATCCCACAGCGACGCAGTTTTTCACGCATCCACAGCGGCGTCGTCGCTTTTACATTGATCCCTTTCACCACGCGGCCGAGATAACGAGGACAAGCCTCTGCGGCATCCACGTTGATGGGGAAAGTATCGGTGATCGTCGGTTCGACAGGCGTGATTTCCGGAGCGGTGAAGGGAACGCCATTCAACACGGCAACATCACGCGCGACACCCTGCAGACTCAGGCAGTCGGCACGGTTAGGCGTAACACTGATCTCGATGATGTTGTCATCCAGCTTCAGGTATTCACGCAGGTCGGCGCCAACCGGCGCATCGGCAGGCAGTTCCAGAATTCCGTTATGGTCGTCGGCAATGCCCAGCTCAGAAAATGAGCACAGCATCCCTTCGGACGGTTCACCGCGGAGTTTAGCGGCTTTGATCTTGAAATCGCCCGGCAATACCGCGCCGATGGTCGCAACGGCCACCTTCAAACCTTTGCGGCAGTTAGGTGCGCCACAGACGATATCCAGCAGGCGTTCGCCACCGACATTCACTTTGGTGACGCGCAATTTGTCGGCATTGGGATGCTGGCCGCACTCTACGACTTCACCCACAAACACACCGTTAAACGCACCGGCGGCAGGCTCTACGCCATCCACTTCCAAACCGGCCATCGTGATTTGTTCAGATAAGGCTTCGCTGCTGATAGCTGGGTTAACCCATTCCCGTAACCAGAGTTCACTGAATTTCATAATGCTATTCCTGCCTTATTTAAACTGTTTGAGGAAGCGTAAATCGTTTTCAAAAAATGCGCGCAGATCGGTCACGCCGTAGCGCAGCATGGTCAGTCGTTCCATCCCCATGCCGAATGCGAAGCCGGAATACACATCAGGATCGATGCCGACATTACGCAGAACATTTGGATGCACCATCCCGCAGCCCAGCACTTCGAGCCATTTGCCGTTTTTACCCATGACATCCACTTCCGCGGACGGTTCGGTGAACGGGAAATAGGAAGGACGGAAACGAACCTGTAAATCTTCCTCAAAGAAGTTACGCAGAAAATCGTGCAGCGTGCCTTTCAGGTGGGTAAAGCTGATGTTTTTATCCAGAATCAGCCCTTCCATCTGGTGGAACATCGGGGTATGCGTCTGGTCGTAATCATTACGATAGACACGGCCCGGTGCGATGATACGAATAGGCGGTTGTTGCTTTTCCATCGTTCGGATCTGGACGCCAGAGGTTTGCGTACGCAACAGGCGTTTAGCATCAAACCAGAAAGTGTCGTGGTCGGCGCGGGCAGGATGGTGGCCGGGGATGTTGAGCGCATCGAAGTTATGATAATCATCTTCAATTTCGGGACCTGACACTACGGAGAAACCCAACTCGCCGAAGAAGGTTTCAATACGATCGATGGTGCGAGTAATCGGATGCAGACCACCGTTCTCAATCGTACGACCCGGCATGGACACATCAATGGTTTCCGCAGCAAGGCGAGCATTCAGTTCAGCGCTTTCCATTGCCTGTTTACGGGCATTCAAAGCCTCCTGTACTTCCTGCTTGGCCTGGTTGATGACAGCACCCGCTTCAGGACGCTCTTCAGCAGGCAGCTCGCGCAGCGAGGTCATCTGAAGGGTTAAGTGACCTTTTTTGCCCAGGTATTCTACGCGCACATTTTCCAATGCGGCGATATCCTGCGCCTCTTCTATGGCTGTTCTGGCTTTGGCAACCAGTTCTGCGAGATGTTGCATTACATTCCTCTTCTTCTGCCTGTACGGCCACGGTGATAATTGGAAAAGTATGATTCTCAGTGCATCTGACGACACGTCTTGTATGGTCCCGGACCTTTCCCTGACCAATAAAAAAGCCTCCGCACGGGAGGCTTAAGCGCTACTTTTCGTTTCTTTTCTTACGCGCAAAGCCTCCTGAGTTCAGGCGCTAAAGTAAAAAAAGAAACGGAAAATAGCAGTTTTCATACTTGCGTTACCTTGTCGTTATTGATGTCTGAAGGATTGAGCGCTGCAATCAAACATTTCAGTGTATATGGACGAATGATTGACGCATCTTACGAGCTAAAAATCAAAAGAGGGAGCAAGCTCCCTCTTCTAACCGGCTTACGCCAGAGCTGCTTTCGCTTTTTCGACCAGTGCGCTGAAGGCCACTTTATCGAAAACTGCGATATCAGACAGAATCTTACGGTCGATTTCAACAGAGGCTTTTTTCAGGCCATTGATGAATTTGCTGTAAGACAAACCATTCTAACGGGCTGGCGCGTTGAAACGTGCAATCCACAGCTGGCGGAACTGACGTTTCCGTTGACGACGGTCACGGTAAGCGTACTGACCAGCTTTGATTACTGCCTGGAAGGCAACACGATAAACGCGCGAACGGGCACCGTAGTAACCTTTCGCTTGTTTTAATACTTTCTTGTGACGTGCACGAGCAACCACACCACGTTTTACGCGAGCCATATGCTCTCTCCTAAAATCTTATTCTGAATGAAAAGGTAACTTATGCGTAAGGCAGACAAGCTATGACCAGACCCAGATCGCCTTTGGAGACCTGAGCTTTAGGACGCAGATGACGTTTACGTTTAGTCGCTTTTTTGGTCAGAATATGACGCAGGTTAGCATGCTTACGCTTAAAACCACCGCCGGCGGTTTTCTTAAAGCGTTTAGCGGCGCCACGTACTGTTTTGATCTTTGGCATTGTTATTTCCACTTCGCATTGTTAATAAAACGAATCAGATAAGGCGAACGAAACCGCGCTACGCGAGCATAACGCGGACTCGATTACTTGAATGCCTTACTGTTTCTTCTTCGGTGCAAGCACCATGATCATCTGACGGCCTTCGATCCTTGATGGGAAGGATTCGACAACGGCCAGTTCACTCAGATCGTCACGAACGCGGTTAAGCACTTCGATACCAATCTGTTGGTGCGCCATTTCACGTCCACGAAAACGCAGGGTGATTTTGGCTTTGTCACCGTCTTCCAGAAAGCGAATCAGGTTGCGTAGTTTGACCTGATAGTCGCCATCATCGGTACCAGGCCGGAACTTGATTTCCTTGACCTGAATAACTTTTTGTTTCTTCTTCTGCTCTTTAGTGGCCTTACTCTTCTCATAGAGGAACTTGCCGTAATCCATGATTCGGCAAACCGGCGGTTCGGCGTTCGGGCTGATTTCTACTAAATCAACGCCTGCTTCTTCGGCTTTTTCTAGCGCTTCATTCAGGCTGACAATACCGATCTGTTCGCCATCGACGCCAGTCAGGCGTACCTCTTGTGCGCGAATTTCTTTGTTGATGCGATTAGGACGCGCCGGTTGAACTCGTTTTCCGCCTTTAATACCTTATTCCTCCAATTGATGAAGACTACGGCTGCGAATCTCTTGTTGCAGCTTACTGATAACTTCGCTGACATCCAGACTCCCCAAATCTTTGCCGCGGCGTGTGCGGACAGCAACTTTACCTGCTTCCACTTCTTTATCGCCACAGACCAGCATATAGGGAACACGCCGCAATGTGTGCTCGCGGATTTTAAAGCCAATCTTCTCATTTCTCAAGTCTGCTTTGACGCGAATGCCCGCTTCTTGCAATTTTTGGGTCAATTCGCTGACATAATCAGACTGACTGTCGGTGATATTCATAATCACCACCTGTACCGGAGCTAACCAGGTCGGGAAGAATCCCGCAAACTCTTCGGTAAGAATACCGATAAAGCGCTCCATTGAGCCCAGTATAGCCCGGTGAATCATTACCGGGACCTGACGTTCGTTGTTTTCGCCAACGTAAGACGCACTTAGACGGTTCGGCAATGAAAAGTCGAGCTGTACAGTACCACACTGCCACGCACGATCCAGGCAGTCATGCAAAGTAAACTCGATTTTCGGACCATAGAAGGCCCCTTCTCCCGGCTGATATTCGAATGGAATCTCATTTTCAGCCAGCGCCGCCGCCAGATCCTCTTCCGCACGGGTCCATGTTTCATCAGAGCCGATGCGTTTTTCCGGACGGGTTGACAGTTTCACTTCGATTTTTTCAAAACCGAACGTGCTATACATGTCATAAACCATTTTAATACAGTTATTTACTTCAGAACGAACCTGATCTTCCGTACAGAAGATATGAGCATCATCCTGAGTAAATCCGCGAACGCGCATCAGGCCATGCAGAGATCCCGAAGGCTCGTTACGATGGCAGCTACCGAACTCGGCCATACGCAGCGGCAGGTCGCGGTAAGATTTCAATCCCTGATTGAAGATCTGTACATGACCCGGGCAGTTCATCGGCTTGATGCAGTATTCCCGGTTTTCAGACGAGGTGGTAAACATCGCGTCTTTGTAGTTGTCCCAGTGCCCGGTTTTTTCCCACAGCACACGGTCCATCATGAACGGGCCTTTAACTTCCTGATACTGGTACTCTTTCAGCTTGAGGCGAACAAACGCTTCCAGTTCACGGAAAACCGTCCAGCCGTCGTTGTGCCAGAACACCATACCCGGCGCTTCTTCCTGCATATGATACAGGTCGAGTTGCTTACCGATCTTCCGGTGGTCGCGCTTGGCAGCTTCTTCCAACCGCTGCAGATAAGCATTCAGCTGTTTCTTGTCTGCCCAGGCTGTACCGTAAATGCGCTGCAGCATTTTATTGCTGCTGTCGCCGCGCCAATACGCCCCAGAGGTCTTCTGCAGTTTGAAATGATGGCAGAAACGCATGTTAGGAACGTGCGGACCACGACACATATCAATATATTCTTCATGATGATACAGGCCGGGACGGTCGTCATGGCTGATGTTTTCATCCAGAATAGCAACTTTATAAATTTCGCCTCGAGAGACGAAAGTATCGCGCGCTTCCTGCCAGCTCGCGGTCTTCTTGATAACGTCGTAGTCTTTATTGGACAGCTCATGCATCCGCTTTTCGAGCTGCTCCACATCTTCCTGCGTCAGCGTGTGATCCAGATCGACATCGTAGTAAAAACCGTTGTCAATCACCGGGCCGATAGCCATTTTGGTGTCTGGCCAAAGCTGTTTGATCGCATGACCCAGCAAATGAGCGCAAGAGTGTCGAATAATTTCAAGACCCGCTTCATCCTTTGCCGTGATGATCGCCAGTTGCGCATCAGATTCAATCAGATCCGTTGCATCGGTCAGTTCACCATTGACCCGGCCAGCGATACACGCTTTGGCCAGACCCGGACCGATATCCGAGGCGACATCAAGAGGAGAGACGGCGTGGTCATAGTGACGCTGGCTACCGTCGGGAAGCGTAATAACAGGCATGATAATTCCCTTATTTGCAGTGGTGACCCACACGCAAGATCACATACAAAAGATAATTGTGTTTATTTCAGTTGTCGGCAGCGTGTTTAACCCACAATTGTTAAAACGCTGCCACGACAGTTATTCGTTGCGGGATAACAAAGACGGCAACATCTTTAGTGATATTCGCAGCAAGCCCTTATTAACCTGACGGCGTAGAGTACCATCATGGGTCCTGACATACCACCCGCGACCGGAATTGGGCTGATAAAACAGTGATGTATTGAAGCGACTGACGACGGTAAGAAGAAGGCATAACGCTGATGACACCCGCCGTTTTTTCATTGATACCGATACATAGACAAGATCCAAGGCTATCCTTCACTTTACGACGGATAGCCTCTGAAATGCAGCCAATCAACGCTCGGGGATAACGTTCCTGAAGTAAACGTCAGTATCGTCGTCTTCCTGCTTAGCCTCCGCCACAGGCTCTGCACTCGGCTGAACAGGGATCAGGGTTTGCATCAAAGCAAGCTGCTGCTTTTGCTGTTTAATTATTTCCCGCAGGAGTCTAATTTGCTCATTGGCTCGCACGCTTGCGCGGTTCACGAAGAACCAGACCACCAGCGCCAGCAAAACAATCAGCATCACCAAAACCATTTCTAACATGTTCGATACCGCCCCACTCATGCTTAAAACCTATGATGTTTTGACTAAACGCGCATTTTACCACTGAGCTCACCCGCAATTCGATAACAGCACGATAATTTACATCTCAAACGGTTAGCAACGCATGGTTGTGGCCGCAGAAAGCGCCAAATACGGCCCAGCAGCAAACTTATACCACAAATAACAAAGGCCCCGCAGGGCCTTTGTATAGAACACAAACACAGCTTGAATTACTTCAGATAAGCCCCGCTGCGCAGTGCCTCAATACGTTTGTCCAGCGGAGGATGCGACAGGAACAATTCGCTGAATGACTTTGATTTGCCATTGATGCAAAACGCCATCATGCTGCTTTCTTCCTGAGGCTCATAACTGGTTTTCAAGCGCTGCAGCGCCGCAATCATTTTCTCACGCCCCACCAGCTTGGCAGACCCGGCATCCGCATGAAATTCACGGTAACGCGAGAACCACATAGTAATGATGCTAGCCAGAATACCAAACACCAACTCCAGCACGGTCGCCACGAGGAAATAAATCATCGGATTGCCGTTGCTGCTCTCGCTGTCATCGCGGTTGCCGGACAGGAAGCCTGACGCAACTTGTGCAAGCATGCGCGATATGAAGATCACGAAGGTGTTCACCACACCCTGAATCAGCGTCATCGTCACCATATCGCCGTTAGCCACATGGCTGATTTCATGTGCGATAACCGCTTCCGCCTCATCGCGACTCATGTTTTGGAGCAACCCGGAACTTACGGCGACAAGGGACGCATTCCTACGGGCCCCGGTAGCAAAGGCATTGATATCCGGCGCCTGATAGATCGCAACCTGCGGCATGGCAATGCCCACCTGCTGCGACTGCGCACGTACCGTTTCGACCAGCCAGCGCTCGGTCTCGTTACGCGGCTGCTCAATGACTTCACCGCCAACAGAACGCAAGGCCATCCATTTAGACATCAGCAATGAAACGATCGCTCCGCCAAAGCCAAACAGACCGGCCATAATCATCAAGCCGTAAGTGCTACTGGGCCGAATGCCCGTTAAGCTAAGTACTAGCCCAAAAACCAACATCACCGCTAGGTTGGTGATTAGGAAAAGCGCAATACGCATCATATAAGTCTGATTTCCTCTCTCAGGCAAAAGCAACAATAGGGATGCAACGGTTACATGGTATGGGCTGCAATGGCATTTTCAAGCATTCTTAACGTCTAAGTTACCGAATCAACATAACTTTACGTTTTTGAGGATTAACATCGCGCAAAAGGTCAGCAATCCGTGGGAAAACTGATACGTCACGCAAAAATAAAGCGGAAGATAGAAGATTAAAAGTGGGTTCCTGTTCATCGCGGCCGGCCTGAGAACACCCGCCCTCCGGTCGACTGAATAAGGAGACGGGTATGACGCGTGACCGAAAGCATCCCTCCTCTCTTCTCGATAACGCGTTCCGCTTTCTCAATTTCGTAATTCGCACATCACACAGAGATCAAGCCTTCGCTACGCCTAATTGGCGTGCAAATTCAGCGGCTGGCATCGGGCGTCCAAACAGATACCCCTGCGCCTGCTCGCACCCTTTATTCCTAAGCCGTTCACACTGTTCCTGCGTTTCCACCCCTTCAGCGATAACATCCAGCCGAAAACTTTTTCCCAAATACAAAATGGCCCTGACGATAGCCGCATCCGGCGGAGATTCGCACATGGCGCGGACGAAAGTCTGATCGATTTTGAGGCGGGTCACCGGATAATTCTTCAACATGCTCAACGACGCGTATCCCGTGCCGTAATCGTCAAATGCGATACCAATCCCTTCATTACGCAGCTCATTCAGGGGGCTAAGCATGTTTTCGTCGTAACGGATGATGATGTTTTCGGTGATCTCCAGCTCCAATGCACTTGAGGGTAGCCCGGTCTTTTCCAAAACAGACCTGATCTTCTGCGACAACATGCCGGAGCGGAATTGAGCCGCAAACAAATTGATACTGATACGAAAATTCTCGGCTCCCGCTTTGCGCCATTCCGCCGCCTGCTGACAGGCCTCCTGCATGACCCAATCGCCGATACGCTCCGCCCAAGGCCCCTTCTCCAGCGCAGTTAGGAAGGCTCCCGGCGCCAGTAGGCCTTTGTAAGGATGCTGCCAACGCAGCAACGCTTCAGCGCCGACGATTTCATTGTTCATCAGGCTCACCTGAGGCTGGTAAAACACCTCAAATTCATTTTTTTCATAGGCGCGGATAAATTCCAGCTGGAATGCATGCTTGGCCTGAAAAATTTCGCGCAGTTCGCGCGTAAAGAAACGATAGCAATTGCGTCCATCCGCTTTCGCCTGATAAAGGGCTAAATCAGCGCTGGTCAACAATTCCTGGGTCGTCACGCCGTGGGAACGAAACATCACCAGTCCCATACTGGCGCTGGTATTCACCTGCTTGTCTCCGACAACGACCGTCTGGGAAATATCGTGATTAATCTGCCGGGCTATTTTTTCCACCACCTGGAGATCTTCCAGTTGCGGAAGTAATATCGCGAACTCGTCACCGCCCATGCGGGCCACCAGATCGCCCTGCCGAACATTGGCCAACAATTTTTGCGCCACGCTGACCAAAATTTCGTCACCGCTAGCATGGCCGAGACTGTCATTGATGTCCTTGAAACCATCAAGATCGACGATCATGAGACAGCCCGAGGGATGCTGCTTTAAAAGCTGATTCAGCGATGTAGCCAATAACGTACGGTTGATTAATCCCGTCAGAGGGTCACGATGCGCTTGCAAGAACAGCCTTTCTTCATAGCGTTTGCGTTCAGCGGTGTCGCGCAAAATCAGGCTGTAACTCTCCTCCTCGCCATGCAGCCACATGCCGACAGATAATTCGACTGGCAACAAAGCACCACTTTGGGTCGCCACATCCAGCTCGATTCGACTGCCCTTCAACCGCGCCGTTTCGTCAGTAGACAAATGGTGCAGCTGCACAATAAACATATCTGGTACGACACTGCTGATGTGTTGCCCCACTATCTGCTCTCTGGAATATTCCAACAGGTTTTCGGCTGCCTCATTCCAGAAAGTAATAATACCTTGGTGATTGACACACAGGATCGCGTCGGGCGACAACCGCGACACCCGTTCGAAGCTGGTCTGGTCCGTTTTCCTGGCGACCTCAAGACGCCGCATTTCCAGTTTATCCATGACCAGCGAGGATAAATCTTGCAGGTTATGGGCATCACGCGCGCTCAAACCGATCCGCGGCTTGACATCGACAATATTCAATGTGCCGATAGTTTGGCCAAGTGGGGAACGTAACGGTATGCCGGCATAGAACCGGATATGTGGGTCGCCGGTCACCAACGGGTTATTTTTAAATCGCGGATCCCGGCGCGCATCCGGCACCACTAAGATGCCTTTCTTTTGGATGGCGTAGTTGCAAAAGGAATCGTCCCGAGCAGTGTGGCAAACGGAAAAACCCACGCTCGCCACGAAGAGTTGACGATCTGCATCCAGAATCGAGATAGCAACGATGGGGATGTTGAATACATTCGCCGCCAGTGTAATCAGACTTTCCAGCTCAGGATCGTCAGACAACGGGCCGTCGATGCCGTACTCACGCACCGCGTCAAGTCGGCTGCTCTCATCTTTTTTATTCACTGGGGCTCGACTCATGGGGGTTCCCCTTACTGTTCCATTGTCGTTACTATCAGAAATACGGGTCGTCACGGAGAGTGATCGCTTGATGGATTAACATATCCAGCGCAGTTTGATGAAGCGAACCCATACGTCGTTTTAATCAACACGGTGTTCTTATACCAGCCCGGCTTTATTTCCTTTCTGGTACAAAGCATTCGCTTCATATAGAGAATTCCTTTTCTCCTCAACAAAGGATAGCAAATTGCCGGCACGGAGGGAGCGACGCCTAAAGAATTTGTGTACCTTCAGTCACTCCCCGCAAAATATGATCAATTTTGAACCGAAAATTGTTGGCGTATTATCCGGCGGGGCTGATATCAATGAAAAGGTATAGGCAATCATGCCGCTATGAAAACCCGTAACGATTAAAATCATCAGTTTTAGACATATTTCGATTTGGACGTCCCCCTACTTCATCAATGAGCACCGAGATAAATGGGGGGTGATGGCGACGTGTCAGGTGCTGAATGCACAATCCAGTGTCCTAAATCAGCGCCTGTTAAAGCTTATCCAGGATTACTATGCGAATAACGGCGGCGTATAAGGTTATCGCCGAATCATGCCGATCTGTGCGAAATTAGAGAACGCTGCGATAAGAATAGCATGAGCTATGTTATGTAAATTAGCCAAATCAAAATGGCACTTGGCTATAAATTACCCCGAAATATTACGGAGAGACCTTCTAGATAGACCTTCTCGAGTAGCTCCTAATCCTGTACAGCGGAGATTTGGCGTGGTGAAGCATCAGTTTTGAAGAGCGGATATCACCTATGTCTAGATCTAGCGGTGGTGAGTGGTTATCCACCTCTTTGCCCGTAACGAGATGTGCCGGTCAATAACACCGACGCGGCCACTCGAACGGGCACTGAACGCACTAATGATGACGTTATAGCGGAGAAAACAGGAAAGCAAGGTGATTGTAAATAGCAAGTAAAGCAGTAAGTATGACAGCGATTCAACTGGGCCAACCACCTTACACCAAGCATGAGCCGGCATGGCAACTATAAATATAATGCCGTAACGGAATCATTCTTTAGTATGCTGAAAAAAGCGTATCAGAAGGGCTTTACAAACTTCGAACCGTTATCCTCGATCACATCGAAATCTTATACAACCAGGCTCGGTGCCACACCCACCGATGAGCGTCAGATCGGAGGCCGTTGAACAAGCTCCTTGGTGAGCAAAGCATCTGTCTCCTTATCAAGGGGGGCAAACCATACAGCTTATGATGCAATCAGATGTTTTTTTTTGAAAAATATGCTTCAGTACTAGTTGGTAGATGCTGACCAACATGGAACCTGATGATAGAATTTGCAGCATGGACATAAGACGATACATTAAAAATGCTCAAATTATTTTCACGTTACATCTCGGTAGGCATTGTCAACACAGGCATTCACTGGATTGTTTTCGCCGTAGGCGTGTACCTTGCCGATCTGGATCAAGCAACCTCTAACTTTGTTGCATTTCTTGTTGCTGTAAGCTTTTCTTTCTTTGCCAATGCAAAATTTACCTTTAAGGCGGAAGCGACGTCTAAAGGATACCTACTATACGTAGGATTCATGAGTATCATGAGCTTGGCTATCGGGAAAGCATCTGACCATTATCAGGTCAATCCAATTATCACACTCATTGAATTTTCTGCTATCAGTTTAGTATGCGGTTTTTTATTCTCTAAATTTGTAATATTCAAGGAAGTGAAATGAAAATCTCTCTTATAGTGCCTGTGTTTAACGAAGAGGACACTATACCCATTTTCTATAAAACTGTACGGGAGTTTGCAGGACTTAAAGACCATTTGGTTGAGTTGGTTTTTGTGAATGATGGAAGTAAAGATTCTACAGAGGAAATTATTCAGGCATTAGCCTCCGCAGATATGAATGTCAAAGCGATCAGTTTTACGAGAAACTTTGGTAAGGAGCCTGCTTTATTTGCTGGACTTGAGCATGCAACAGGAGACGCTATTATACCCATTGATGTTGATTTGCAGGATCCTATTGAAGTGATTCCTGAACTCATTAAAAAGTGGAGAGATGGTGCTGATATGGTTCTTGCAAAAAGAACTGATAGATCAACGGATGGTCACCTGAAACGTAAATCGGCTGAGCTGTTCTATAAACTCCATAACAAAATCAGCACACCTAAAATAGAAGAAAACGTCGGTGATTTTCGTTTAATGTCACGAGATGTAGTCGAGAACATTAAACTTTTGCCTGAACGTAACTTGTTTATGAAAGGTGTGCTTAGTTGGGTTGGTGGAAAAACTGAAGTTGTTGAATATTCACGTGCGGAACGCGTAGCAGGAACCTCGAAATTTAATGGGTGGAAACTGTGGAACTTAGCACTCGAAGGCATAACCAGCTTCTCTACTTTTCCACTACGAATCTGGACATACATTGGCCTTTTCGTTGCTTCCTCATCTTTTATTTACGGAGGTTGGTTAGTTTTAGATACTCTGGTATTTGGTAATCCGGTGCAAGGATATCCATCTGTTATGGTCTCTATACTCTTCCTAGGCGGTATACAACTTATAGGAATCGGAGTGCTTGGTGAATATATAGGTAGAATTTATATTGAGACAAAGAGTAGACCTAGATATATTATTAAGGATAAAAAATGAGAAACTGGACTTTATCACTTATTGCAGGCCTTATTGGAATGGTAGCCTTTACCGCTTTTGGAGGGCTGTCAATTCTTGATCCAACAAACGTATCTTATTTATTAGATGGAGATGCAGCCCAACATTTAATTGGATGGGATTTTTTTCGACACACATCTTTGTTACAGTGGCCAATTGGTAATAATAAAGCTTATGGTATGGAGTTGAATAACTCTATTGTATACACTGACTCAATACCTTTATTCGCAATATTATTCAAAATATTATCCCCGTT
>NZ_CAMKXG010000049.1 GCF_946477055.1 Lonsdalea britannica
GGGCTCGGAGATGTGTATAAGAGACAGGCTATGCCCCGGGGGTCACGCACAATAAGGAATCGTGGTTCTGTCTGGCGTTACCTACGGAACGTGAGGTGCAGATAAGCGAACACCTTGCGTATCAATGGCTGGACGCGCCCAGCGCGGCGCGCCTGACAAAGTCATGGAGTAACCGGCAGGCGATTGAAGAATTTGTTATTTATCCGGCCTGAACAGGCTTTTTTCGGAGATTTTTATGGCAGGTCATAGTAAGTGGGCCAACACGAAACATCGTAAAGCGGCGCAGGATTCCAAACGCGGCAAAATTTTCACCAAAATTATCCGTGAGCTGGTGACGGCTGCTCGTCTGGGCGGCGGTGAAGTCGCCTCCAACCCGCGTTTGCGTGCAGCGGTCGATAAAGCGCTGTCCAACAACATGACGCGCGATACCCTGAACCGTGCGATTGCCCGCGGCGTGGGCGGCGATGATGCCGACAACATGGAAACCATCATTTATGAAGGTTACGGTCCCGGCGGCACCGCGGTGATGGTGGAATGCCTGAGCGACAACCGTAACCGTACGGTTTCTGAAGTGCGTCACGCCTTTACCAAAAGCGGCGGCAACCTGGGAACAGACGGCTCCGTCGCCTATCTGTTTACGAAAAAAGGCGTTATTTCTTATGCGCCGGGTCTGGATGAAGACACGGTCATGGATGCGGCGCTTGAAGCGGGTGCGGACGATGTCGTGACTTATGACGATGGCGCCATCGACGTTTACACGCCGTGGGAAACCTTCGGTGAAGTGAAAGATGCGCTGGATGCTGCCGGTCTGGTGGCCGAAGCGGCCGAAGTGTCCATGATCCCGTCGACCAAGGCTGACATGGATGCAGAAACCGCACCGAAACTGATGCGTTTGATCGACATGCTGGAAGACTGTGACGACGTGCAGGAGGTTTACCACAATGGTGATATCTCCGACGAGGTGGCGGCGCTGCTGTAATGGCGTTGCCGGCGATAAACCGGTGGGGAGACAGGCGTTGACGATCATTCTCGGTATAGACCCTGGTTCGCGAATCACCGGTTATGGCATCATCCGCCAGCAGGGGCGGCAGATCAGCTACCTCGGTAGCGGCTGTATTCGCACTGTGGTGGATGATATCCCCGGACGGCTCAAGCTGATTTATGCAGGCGTGAGTGAAATCATCACGCAGTTTCAGCCGGACTGTTTCGCCATCGAACAGGTGTTCATGGCAAGAAACGCCGACTCGGCGCTAAAGCTCGGGCAGGCGCGGGGAGCGGCCATCGTGGCGGCGGCCAATCAGTCGCTGCCGGTTTTCGAGTATGCGGCGCGTCAGGTTAAGCAAACGGTCGTCGGCACTGGCGCTGCGGAAAAGAGTCAGGTGCAGCATATGGTGCGATCTTTGCTGAAATTGCCCGCCAATCCTCAGGCGGATGCCGCCGATGCGCTGGCGATCGCCATCACGCATTGTCACTTCAGTCAGAACCTGACCCGCATGGGGCAGGAGAGGCTGACCTTAGCGCGAGGGCGGCTGCGCTAGAGACCAGGCTGGATATTCATCCAGCCTTTTTTATGGTATAAGCTATACCCCATCGTTAAGCGCAAATTCAAAAGGAAACGTCACGTGATAGGTCGTCTCAGAGGCATCGTTCTGGAAAAACAACCCCCGCAGGTATTGATTGAAGCCAACGGCGTGGGGTATGAAGTGCATATGCCGATGACCTGTTTCTACGAGTTGCCCGAGCTGGGACAGGAAACGATCATCTTCACTCATTTCGTTGTTCGTGAGGATGCGCAACTGCTGTTCGGGTTCAACAACAAGCAGGAACGTTCCCTGTTCCGCGAACTGATTAAAGTGAATGGCGTCGGACCGAAACTGGCGCTGGCAATCCTATCGGGGATGTCGGCGCAGCAGTTTGTCAGCGCGGTCGAGCGTCAGGAAATCGGTGCTCTGGTCAAGCTACCGGGCGTCGGCAAGAAGACTGCCGAACGTCTGGTGGTTGAGATGAAGGACCGCTTCAAGGGGCTGAATGGCGACCTGTTCAATTCCGCCAGCGATCTGACGCTTCCGCCCGCCGCCGACGCTGCGGCATCATCTGCGGACATCGAGGCCGAAGCGGAATCTGCGCTGGTCGCGCTGGGTTATAAGCCGCAGGAAGCCGGTCGGATGATCAGTAAAGTCGCCAAACCGGGTGCTGATTGTGAAACTCTGATCCGAGACGCGCTGCGCGCCGTTCTTTGAGGTAGCCATGATTGAAGCCGATCGTTTAATTTCCCCCGAAGTCGTATCCGAAGAAGAGGTACTGGATCGCGCTATTCGTCCGAAGCTGCTGACAGAGTATGTCGGCCAGCCCAAGGTGCGCGAGCAGATGGAAATCTTCATTCAGGCGGCAAAACAGCGGGGCGATGCGCTGGATCATCTGTTGATCTTCGGGCCTCCGGGGCTGGGGAAAACCACGTTGGCCAATATCGTGGCGAACGAAATGGGGGTAAACCTGCGCACTACTTCCGGGCCTGTGCTTGAAAAAGCGGGCGATCTGGCCGCGCTGTTGACCAACCTCGAACCCCACGACGTCCTTTTTATCGATGAAATTCATCGCCTGTCGCCGGTGGTGGAAGAAGTTCTCTATCCTGCGATGGAAGACTATCAGCTGGATATCATGATCGGCGAAGGCCCCGCGGCGCGTTCGATCAAGCTGGACCTGCCGCCGTTTACGCTGGTGGGCGCCACGACCCGGGCGGGTTCTTTGACCTCGCCGCTGCGCGATCGCTTCGGCATCGTCCAACGCCTGGAGTTTTATCAGGTTCCGGATTTGCAGTATATCGTCAGCCGTAGCGCTCTGTGTCTGGGGCTGGAGATGACGGAGGAAGGTGCGCTCGAAGTGGCTCGTCGCGCCCGTGGAACGCCGCGTATCGCCAACCGCTTGCTGCGTCGCGTACGAGACTTTTCCGAAGTGAAGTCGAACGGCGTCATTGACGGTGAAATTGCGATCCAGGCATTAGATATGCTGGCAGTTGACTCTGAAGGCTTTGATTACATGGACCGCAAGCTGCTGTTGGCGGTCATCGACAAGTTTATGGGCGGCCCGGTCGGGCTGGATAATCTGGCAGCTGCGATTGGCGAAGAGCGTGAAACCATCGAGGATGTGCTGGAGCCGTTTTTGATTCAGCAGGGCTTTCTGCAACGCACGCCGCGCGGACGCATCGCCACCCAACATGCCTATCGCCACTTTGGGTTGACGCGACAAGAGTAACGCAGACGTTGCTATTCGTATTGGTTTTGCCGAAGGCCGCATCTGGTATGCGGCCTTCTTCGTTGTGGATGAAATAGGGAATGAATGGATCTGCACGAGGCTCACGCAGACCCGGGGGCTATACTAGGCGGATTGTTTTTTCATCAGGCTCAGCATAAACAGCAGAGAAGCGCAGAGCACAACGGAAGGGCCAGCTGGCGTATTGGCGTCGGCCGACAGCGCTAAGCCGCCCGTGACGGCCACCATTCCGATGATGATGGCGATCCCCGCCATCTGTTCGGGTGTGCGGGCAAAGCGCCGTGCTGCCGCCGCCGGAATGATCAGCAGCGAGGTGATAATCAGTGCGCCGACAAACTTCATCGCCAAACCGATCGTCAGTGCGGTGACCAGCATGAGCAGGAGTTTGCTGCGCTGCAAGGATACGCCGTCGACGTGCGCCAGCTCGGGGCTGATGGTCATGGACAGCAGCGAACGCCACTGCCAACACAAAATGGAGACAGACGACGGCGACACCGCCGCCGATCAGCCACAGATCATCCGTAGTCACGGAGAGCAGATCGCCGAACAGGTAGGCCATGAGATCAACCCGGACGTTGCTCATCAGGCTAACCACGACCAGTCCCAGCGAGAGGGCGCTGTGCGCCATAATTCCCAATAGCGTATCAATGGCGAGATAGGGGCGACGTTCCAGCCAAACCAATCCCAGCGCTAGCGCTAGCGTGACGGCAATCACGGCGTAAAAGGGATTCACATCCAGCAGTAAACCAAAAGCGACCCCCAGCAAAGAAGCATGCGCCAGCGTATCGCCAAAGTAAGACATTCTGCGCCAAACGACGAAAGAGCCCAACGGACCGGCCGCCACAGCCAGCAATATTCCCGCCAGCCAGCCGGGAAATAACAATTCGATCATGCGCCATCCTGCCTTTTCAAAATCACTTTTCCATTTAAATCATGTCGATGATTGTGGTGATGCCGGTAAACGGCCAGTTGTTCGGCGCCACGCTGGCCGAACATTGCCAAAAACTCGGGGTGTAGCGAAACGACTTCCGGGGCACCAGAGCAGCAAACGTGCTGGTTGAGACACAGAACCTCATCCGTTTTGGCCATCACCAGATGCAAGTCATGGGAAACCATTAAGACCCCGCAGCCATACTCCTGGCGCAGCTGATTGATGAGGTCATAGAGCGCTAACTGACCGTTGACGTCGACGCCCTGCGTCGGTTCATCGAGGACCAGCAACTGGGGACGGGTCAGGATCGCGCGGGCCAGCAGCACGCGCTGAGTTTCGCCGCCGGACAGTTTCTGCATCGGCTGCTCCGGCAGATGTCCGGCATTGACCCGTTTTAACGCGGGCAGGATGTCCTGCTTTTTGACGCCGGGGCTGAGCTGCATAAAGCGGCTGACCGTCAGGGGCAGGGTGGCATCGAGGTGCAGTTTCTGAGGCACATAGCCAATGCGCAGGCCCGGCGTTCGCGTGAGTGTGCCGCCGGCAATGTCCTGCAGCCCAAGCACGACTCTGACCAACGTCGATTTTCCAGCGCCGTTTGGGCCCAAAAGCGTGAGGATGCGTCCCGGTTGCAGCGTCAGCGAGATGTCTGAGAGTACGCGTCGGCTGCCGAACTGAACGGAGATGTTATCGAGAGAAACCAGTGTAGACATAGAATTCTGCTTGCAGATACCGTGTGACGTTATAATATAACGAAAATTTTTTCTGAAATCGATGGATGACCTGTCATGACACGCCGTAACTTACATCAATGGATAAAAAAAGCGTTAACCGCCAGCACATGGCTCGTAGCGGCAGGGGCCGCTCCGGTCGCTTCTGCGGACGTTGTGACGTCCATACGCCCGCTGGCCTTTATCGCCGCCGCGATTGCTGACGGAGTAACGCCAACGGAAGTCTTGTTGCCCGACGGCGCGTCGCCCCACGATTATGCCCTGCGTCCCTCTGATGTCCAGCGTTTACAGTCCTCGGAATTGGTTATCTGGGTAGGGCCAGAGATGGAAGCCTTCCTGCAAAAGCCTTTGAGTCAAATTCCGGCGAGTCGTCAAATCACGCTTTCCGCACTGCCTGCGATCAAAGCGGCCATGCTCAAAGAGTCGCATCATCACAGCGAGAGCGACCACGACGGGGATAGCCACCATGCGGATCATGACGAACATGCCCACGCTGCAGAGGTCCATGACGAGCATGATGAAGATCACGCGCACGGCGCGGCGGAGGCAGAAGAAGAGCATGATGACGGCCACCATCACGGCGAGTTCAATATGCACATCTGGCTGTCGCCGGAAATGGCGCAAGCGTCCGCTATCGCGATTCATGACAAATTATTGGAACTAATGCCGCAGAATAAGGACAAATTAGACGCGAATCTGACTCATTTCACTGAGAAACTTGCGCATACGGATAAAAATATTGTTAATATGCTGTCGCCTGTGCGAAACAAAGGCTATTTCGTGTTTCATGATGCCTATGGGTACTTTGAACAACACTACGGATTAAGCCCTCTTGGTTACTTTACAATCAATCCAGCCATCTCGCCTGGAGCACAGCGTTTACATCAAATACGAACACAGTTGGTTGAGCACAAAGCGGAATGCGTTTTTGCTGAGCCACAATTCAGGCCAGCGGTCATCAGTGCTGTCGCCAAGGGAACGCAGGTACGCATGGGCGTCCTGGACCCGTTGGGAAGCGACATCGCTCTGGATAAAGACAGCTATGCACGTTTTCTGCTGCAATTGTCTAACCAGTATCTGAGCTGCCTGGAGAAAAAATCATGAGGATACGAATAAGTGCAGCAGATAGTCCGAACTATCGCTCAGGCGTATAACACTCTCCCAAGACCTCACCGAGTGATGTTGGGGTCGCTGACCATAGTAACACTGGCCGTCGCCGTTTGGCGGCCAATGGTTTACCCCCCGGTCAACGATGCGCCAGTGATTATCAAAGATGCTGATAATGAAAGAAATCAGCCTAAAACGTTAACCCCTCCCGCCAGCGAACCGCTGGATGCGCCTTCTTCCGCTAACGCGAATTCCGCCGACAGCGACGACAATACGATGCTCGACCAGCCGACGCCCTCGGACGATATCCCTAAGGATGAGCTGGACGACAACGTGTCCGACGGCAACGCCGCGCATGAATATGTTGTCTCTACCGGCGATACCCTCAGCAGTATTCTGACGCAGTACGGCATCGATATGTCGGATATCGCGGCGTTGGCAGAGCAAAATTCCGGGCTGCGTAATCTGAAGATCGGTCAGCAGATTTCCTGGGAGCTAGGGCAGGACGGCGATTTGCAAAGCCTGCGTTGGCAGGTGTCCCGCCGTGAAGTTCGCACCTACACCCGCAAAGGCGATGTCTTCAAGGAAGCGATCGAAAACATGCAGGGCGACTGGCACAACAAGGTGCTGACCGGGCGGCTTACGGGCAGCTTCGTCAACAGCGCGTTGAATGCCGGGCTGACCAACGGCGAAGTCCGCGAAGTGATTAAAGCGCTGCAGTGGCAGTTAGACTTCCGTAAATTGCGTCTCGACGATCGTTTCTCTGTGTTAATGTCCCGCGAAGTGCTCGACGGTCACAATGAGCAAAGCGAACTGCTGGGCGTTCGTCTGCGTAGCGGCGGTAAAGATTATTACGCTTTCCGTTCGGAAGATGGAA
Organism: Lonsdalea britannica; assembly: GCF_946477055.1. GTDB lineage: Bacteria > Pseudomonadota > Gammaproteobacteria > Enterobacterales > Enterobacteriaceae > Lonsdalea > Lonsdalea britannica_A. The sequence continues at coordinate 6,914 of NZ_CAMKXG010000049.1, forward strand.
AGTTCTACGATCGTGAAGGGTCGGGATTGTCTCGCGGTTTTATGCGTTTCCCGACCATGAAACAGTTCAAAATCTCTTCCAACTTCAACCCTCGTCGGCTTAACCCTGTCACAGGGCGTGTCGCACCGCATCGCGGCGTCGATTTTGCGCTGCCGGTGGGAACACCCGTGTTGGCTATCGGGGATGGGGAAGTGGTCGTCGCGAAGCGTGACGGAGCGGCAGGCAACTACATCGCCTTACGTCATGGTCGCCAGTACACCACGCGCTATATGCATCTAAGCCGTCTCTTGGTTAAACCGGGTCAGAAAGTTAAACGCGGCGACCGTATCGCGCTGTCGGGCAACACCGGGCGTTCAACGGGGCCCCATCTGCACTATGAAGTCTGGATTAACCAGCAGGCAGTCAACCCGCTGACGGCGAAGCTGCCGCGCTCTGAAGGGCTGGACGGCAAAGAACGTCGTGACTATCTGGCTCAGGTGCGTGAGATGCTGCCGCAGTTGCAGCTGGACTGATTTCCCTAACACCTTCCTACAGCCGGTCGCCTCATCGCCACCGGCTGTTTTTTTGTGGGTCGCGGCCTATCGGGATGGCGATCCGGCTGAATGTAGAGTCTATGCAGACTGCCTTTAGCGCGGTCTCTATTGGGTACACAAGAGTAAACGCATGGAAAAAGTGAAGAAAAACCGATCCGAATTCATTCCCCAGTTTCAATCCGCTTTTTTTCTCCCTCGCTATTGGGGGATCTGGCTGGGCGCGGGGGCATTGGCGCTAGTCGCCTGTCTACCGGCTAAGCTGCGAGATCCGGTGTTGGGCGCGTTAGGCCGAATGGTGGGACGCGTTTCTAAAGGCGCGCGCCACCGTGCCCGCATCAACCTGCTGTTGTGTATGCCAGAGATAACCGAAGCGCAGCGGGAGAAGATCATCGACGATATGTTCGCGACGTCTATTCAGTCTATTGTGCTGATGGTCGAGCTAGCGATTCTTCCCGCCCGACGTGTTTATGAGCGAGTGCGGTGGCATGGGGATGACATTATCGATAGGTTGAGAGATCAGGATCGGAATGTGATCTTTATGGTGCCGCACGGCTGGGCAGTCGATCTGCCCGCAATGCTGATGAGCTGGCGCGGTCAGAAAATGGCGGCGATGATCCATAACCAGAAGAATGAGTTGGTCGACTATCTGTGGAACTTGCTGAGACGTCGTTTTGGCGGTCGGCTGCATACGCGCAACGATGGCATCAAGCCCTTTATCGGTTCGGTAAGAGAGGGGTATTGGGGCTACTATCTGCCGGATCAGGATCACGGGGCGGAGCACAGTGAGTTCGTCGACTTCTTCGCTACCTACAAGGCCACGTTGCCCGCAGTCGGTCGTTTGATGAACGTTTGCCGTAGCGAGATCGTTCCGTTGTTTCCGGTCTACAACGCCCGGACTTCGCTGCTGGATATTTATATCCGTCCGCCGATGAGCGATATCGCAGAGGCGGATGATCAGGGCATCGCGCGTCGAATGAATGAAGAACTGGAGTTTTTAGTCCGTCCCAATCCGGAACAGTACACCTGGATTCTGAAATTGTTGAAGACCCGCAAGCCGGGGGAAACGGAGCCTTATCTACGCAAAGATTTATAATATATCGCACGTTTTTTGCGATATTAATGCGCGGTGTTATCACCGTTCACCGGTGCCGGAAATAACGGCACCGGTGAGTCTGGAAACAATTCGTCATTAAACTTTACCCCATCCGAACATCAGACATAATTAGCGTTTTATTTGTGTCCGCTATTTTATCATCTCGGATAATTCCTCGTATAAATCTCCTTCATCCCTTGTTATTACTTTCTTAAGGTCGTCATAACGATGACTTTAGCGTTAGTCCTGTAAATTTGGCGAGGGAGAATCTCTGACGCGCTTTATAGGACGGACACTACTGATTAAATAGTGCGGTAAAAGGATATTCATTATGCATTTCAAACCGGTATTTTTAGGTGTCTTACTGGCTACATCAGCACTGAGTTTTACGGCAGCCAACGCAGCGGTCGATCCAGCACACGAGGGAAACCCGATGTCGCCTGTTGTGACGAATCATGGTCGTGTTGAGTCTGCTAACCATGCAGCTAACACGCATGCGGCCAAGAAGTTGGAGGCCGAACGTCAAGAGGCTAAATCTCGCGCGGAAAACCGTCAAAAAGCGGTACAAAAGAAAAATAATCAAATACATGAAAAGGTGCAGGCGAAAAATTCAGCCGCAGAGCATCACGTCAATAAAATAAATACAGAAAAAGAGAAACAGCAGGCGTTATTTCCGCCGAAAAAATAAAGGGTAAAAGTGTCAGAAAATAACCACAGGTGGTGGTGGAGTGAGAAAATGAAACACGGATGATGGTCGTCACGCAGTGATTCATTATTTCCTTCAAAAACATTGCCTACGTCAGACACTTTTTACCTTTGCCCCTACGATAAAAAAGCCGGAATATCCGGCTTTTTTACTTTATCAGCCCTTCGCAGAGGGTGATGCTACGACTTTATTCGCTTATTCGACTCGCAAGATCCTTACCGTATTCGTGGTGCCGACGGTACCCATCACATCGCCCTGAGTGACAATCACCAGGTCGCCGGACATCAAGAATCCTTTGTCGCGCAGCAGAATGACGGCATCATTCGCTGCTTCTACGCCGTCAGAATAACGAGTGAATTGAACGGGGGTGACGCCGCGATAGAGCGCGGTCAGGTTCAGCGTCCCTTCATGGCGCGACATCGCGAAAATGGGCAAACCGGAGCTGATGCGAGACATCATCAGCGCAGTGCGACCAGACTCGGTCATCGCGACGATGGCGGTCACGCCTTTCAGATGGTTGGCGGCGTACATAGCTGACATCGCCACCGACTCTTCGACGTTATCGAATTCCGCGTCAAGGCGGTGCGTAGAGACGTTGATGCTCGGAATTTTTTCCGCGCCTAGGCACACGTTGGCCATTGCGGCAACGGTTTCCGCCGGATATTGGCCTGCGGCGGTCTCTGCTGACAGCATGACGGCGTCGGTGCCGTCCAGCACGGCGTTGGCGACGTCCATGACTTCCGCGCGTGTCGGCATCGGATTGGTGATCATGGACTCCATCATCTGCGTCGCGGTGATGACGGCACGGTTGAGTTTGCGAGCGCGACGGATCAACTTTTTCTGGATGCCGACCAGCTCAGGGTCGCCGATTTCTACGCCCAAATCGCCTCGGGCGACCATAACGACGTCGGAAGCCAGGATGATGTCGTCCATCGCTTCATCCGTCGCGACGGCCTCAGCGCGTTCGACTTTGGATACGATTTTGGCTTCACAGCCCGCCTCTAATGCCAACTGGCGGGCGTAATTGAGATCGGCGCCGGTGCGGGGGAAAGAAACGGCCAGATAGTCCACCCCGATTTTGGCGGCGGTGATGATATCCGCTTTGTCTTTGTCGGTCAGTGCCGCCGCTGAGAGTCCGCCACCCAGTTTATTGATGCCTTTGTTATTGGAGAGTGGCCCCCCGACGGTGACTTCCGTAAAGACTTTCGATGCTTCCACGTTAAGCACTTTGAGCTGAACGCGACCATCATCGAGCAGAAGAATATCGCCAGGGACGACGTCATCGGGCAGACCTTTATAGTCGATGCCGACGCCTTCTTTATTGCCTTCCCCGCGACCCAGATTGGCATCGAGCAGGAATTTGTCGCCGATGTTGAGGAAGACCTTACCTTCTTTGAAAGTGGATACGCGAATTTTCGGGCCCTGGAGATCGCCAAGAATAGCGACGTGGCGGCCTAATTTTGCCGCAATGTCACGCACATTATCGGCTCGGAGCTGATGGTCTTCTGCGGTGCCGTGAGAAAAGTTCAAGCGGACGACGTTCGCACCGGCGGCAATAATCTTTTCCAGATTATTGTCGCGGTCGGTTGCCGGTCCCAGAGTGGTAACAATCTTCGTTCTTCTTAACCGTCTGGACATGGATGACTCCGTTGACTGGTGAAGCTGAAATAGGGCGATAGTATCTAAAACACGGCTGACGCCTTTCTCTGGGGGGAGAGGGCGATCCCGCTCAAGGGGATGCCGTGGCGGTTGAACCGTACCGACGAAAAGTCGCTGCGTCGGCCTGAATGCAAATCAGTTTTACGAGGTGGTGAACGGTCCTTCTTTATCAAAACGCGATTCCTTCAAGGCTTCCTTGACGCGTTTCAAGTTATCTCTAAATTTCGCGCCGCGCCGCAGCGTAAACCCTGTCGCCAAGACATCAATCAACGTCAGTTGGGCGATGCGCGAGACCATCGGCATGTAAACGTCGGTGTCCTCCGGGACTTCCAGCCGTAGGGTTAATGACGCTTCGCGTGCCAGCGGCGTACCTTCAGAGGTGATTGCGATCACCGTCGCGTCATTCTCGCGGGCAATGCGCGCCATGTCCACCAGGGTTTTGGTGCGACCGGTATGTGAAATCAACACCACGACATCGCCTTCGCCGGAATTCATGCAGCTCATGCGCTGCATGACCACGTCGTCGAAGTAGGCCACGGGAATATTAAAGCGGAAGAATTTGTTCATTGCGTCATGCGCGACGGCCGCCGAGGCCCCAAATCCAAAGAAGGAGATTTTGCGAGCCTGCGTCAGGAGGTCGACCGCGCGGTTGATGGCCGGAATGTCGAGACGCGACTTGGCATGTTCCAAACCGGCCATCGTGGACTCGAAGATCTTGGCGGTGTAGGCCTCAACCGTGTCGTCCTCTTCCACATTGCGGTTCACATACGGCGTGCCGTTGGCGATACTTTGCGCCAGCTGCAGTTTGAAGTCGGGAAATCCTTTGCTGTCTAGCCGCCGACAGAATCGGTTGACGGTGGGTTCGCTGACATCCGCTAATTTAGCGAGTGTCGCTATACTGGAGTGGATAGCTGACTGCGGTGAGGCGAGAATGACTTCAGCCACCTTTCTTTCTGACTTACTCAACCGATCCAGGTGAGTCCGGATTTTATCCAGCATTTTCATAGAGTGATACCATCAATGGTCATGTCGATTTCAGCCAGAGGTGAATCGAGGCGAATTTCGTGGAAATATACTATGCGCAAACCTGACGTGGCAGAGGGCGGCGCAGCGAAATTGTGGTTTTTTCACCAGAACATGACGTGTGTCTAACTTTCAAAATAGTAACTGACTGTCGAAATTGTTAGCTATTTTTCTCTCTACGATTCGTGTCGCTATCAGTACTCCGAAGGAAATACTCAGCTATCACGTTGTTACACGGCGATTTGTGGGGTATGTCGCAGGCTAACGGTTTACTGGTCCCAGCCAAAAATAGTACATTACGTATGTAATAAAATTACAGCATCCTGCAATGAGGAGATAGAACATGGCGGTAACGTCAACGGCCCAGGCATGTGACCTGGTGATTTTCGGTGCAAAAGGGGATTTGGCGCGCCGTAAATTGCTGCCTTCACTGTATCAACTGGAAAAAGCAGGTCATATCCACCCGGACACTCGTATTATCGGCGTCGGCCGTGCGGACTGGGACAAAAAGGCCTATACCAAAGTCGTGCGGGAAGCGCTGGATACTTTTCTTAAAGAGCCGCTGGACGAGAAACTGTGGAAAACACTGAGCGAGCGGCTGGATTTCTGCAATCTGGATGTACAGGATGCCGCGGGTTTCAAGCGTTTGGGCGACATGCTTGACCAGGAAAACCGCGTAACGATCAACTATTTCGCCATGCCGCCTAGCACCTTTGGGGCTATCTGCGGCGGTCTTGGCAAAGCCGGGCTGAACAAAGAGCCCGCTCGCGTCGTGATGGAAAAACCGCTGGGAACCGATCTGGCCTCTTCGCAGGTCATCAATGACCAGGTGGCGGAGTACTTTAACGAGTGTCAGGTTTACCGCATCGACCATTATCTCGGCAAAGAAACGGTACTGAACCTGCTGGCGCTGCGTTTCGCCAACTCGCTGTTTGCCAATAACTGGGATAACAGCACCATCGATCACGTTCAGATTACCGTTGCGGAAGAAGTCGGTATCGAAGGCCGTTGGGGGTATTTCGACCAGGCTGGGCAGATGCGCGATATGATCCAGAACCATCTGCTGCAGATCCTGACCATGATCGCCATGTCGCCGCCGTCCGACCTGACGACGGATCGTATCCGCGATGAGAAGGTTAAGGTACTGCGCTCGCTGCGTCGTATCGACCGCTCCAATATTCATGACACGACCGTGCGCGGGCAATACACGTCCGGATTCGTTCAGGGCAAAAAAGTCCCGGGTTATCTGGAAGAAGAGGGCGCTAACAAGTCCAGCGACACGGAGACCTTTGTCGCCCTTCGCGTGGACATCGATGATTGGCGCTGGTCCGGCGTGCCATTCTACCTGCGTACCGGTAAACGCTTGCCGAGTAAATGTTCAGAAGTCGTGGTGTACTTCAAAAACCCGGCGCTGAATCTCTTCCACGATTCCTATCAGCAACTGCCACAAAACAAACTGACTATTCGTCTTCAGCCTGACGAAGGGATCGAGATTCAGATTTTGAACAAGATCCCTGGTCTGGATCACAAGCATCGTCTGCAGACGACCAAGCTGGATCTCAGTTTCTCTGAAACGTTCAATCAGGAGCACCTGGCTGATGCCTACGAGCGCCTGCTGCTGGAGACGATGCGAGGTATTCAGGCGCTGTTCGTTCGTCGCGACGAAGTGGAAGAAGCCTGGAAATGGGTCGACTCCATCATGGATGCCTGGGCTCAGGACAACGATGCGCCTAAGCCTTATCAGGCTGGCACGTGGGGCCCGGTGGCGTCTGTGGCGATGATCACCCGTGATGGCCGTTCCTGGAACGAAGTCGAGTAGTGATGATCCGCAGCCTGCGATTTGTTCGCGGCTGAGCGGCAAGGAATCACGGCGTGGTCGACTTACGAGACGACCGCGCCAAATTAATCAATGCCCATTGGGCATGAGTGGAGAAAGCGCTTAATGAAAAACTGGAAAACCAGTGCGGAACAGATTCTGACGGCTAGCCCGGTCATTCCGGTGATCGTCGTGAATAAACTGGAACACGCGGTTCCCATGGCGAAAGCCTTGGTCGCTGGCGGTATCCGCGTACTGGAACTCACGTTGCGCACCGAATGTGCGGTAGAAGCGATTCGCCTGATTGCGAAAGAAGTACCAGACGCGATCGTGGGTGCGGGAACGGTAACCAACCCTCAGCAGCTGGCTGAGGTGGTGGATGCCGGCGCGCAGTTCGCCATCAGCCCTGGATTGACTGAACCGCTGTTGAAAGCGGCCACGGCGGGCGATATTCCGCTGATTCCAGGTATCAGCACCGTGTCAGAACTGATGCTGGGTATGGATTACGGATTAACCGAATTTAAATTCTTCCCGGCTGAGGCTAACGGTGGCGTGAAAGCCCTGCAGGCTATCGCGGGTCCGTTCGGCAAAATCCGTTTCTGCCCAACCGGCGGTATTACGCCGAACAACTACCGCGACTATCTGGCGCTGAAAAGCGTCCTGTGCGTGGGAGGCTCTTGGCTGGTGCCGGCTGACGCGCTGGAGTCAGGCGATTATGACCGCATCACCGAGCTGGCTCGCACTGCAATCGAAGGCGCTAAAGCCTGATTCGGCCCATCACACGGTGAATAGGCGTCAATGACGTTTTAGCCGTGTTAGTGCGATGACTAAACCACCTCTTCGGAGGTGGTTTTTTTATGCGACGATAACGCAAAGCCGGAATTTTTCTGGCCTTAGCAGAAACAAGCACATCAATTTTATCAATAAGTTAATCACTTTCTTCTTCTGTCGATGCGTTTCGAACTTGACCCATTTCGGGTTAGTGACGTGACGACCTGAAAGCGAATAACCATCTGGCTGCACCGATCCACGCCGCGGGGTGCCCTGAGCGCCTGTTCGGCATCGGAGCCTTTCGCGTTTCGGTCGACAGGCTGCGTCTTCAAGCAAACTCTGAAAATAGGCAGATAACCCATGGCATAACCCGTTTGTTGCCATACACAAAATGGTGGCAAAATAATCCCCATATTAGGGAAATAACGGCATTTGAACGTCAGCAGGAAGTGAATTCGGATGCTGTTTGCAAACAAAAAAGGGACGTATGGCTTCTATCCAAGTGGGTGGTGTAGACAAGACCGCAGAGATCACTAAATGGTCCATCTGGAATGACAAGGAGCAAGGACTGCAAAGTCGGCAAAACCCCGCTAGGGGGGATTGAAGTTGATGGCGGTTCCCACGATCACCACAAACAGGCGGAACGCGATGCTTTGAAGAACGCTATTCTGGCGAAAAGCGGTATTCCCATCCTGCGTTTACGCACCGTCGAGAGCGACATCAAAGAGAGAACCGCTGCGTTTATCGCTCAGTGGGCGAACTCAGAGCTGGGCGCGTCATAAGGCTTTGGCGCGCACCATTGACGTTTCTTTTGGCCCGGCCCACCGCTTTCACGCTGTTCAATGCGATTTCCCTTTATTCACTGGATGTGGCAGGAGATAGACATGATGGTGTATGGCGAAGGTGTTAGATGTCGAAGAGGGAGGTAAAAGGGCACAGACAGGCTGCGCCCTTGAATGTTAACCGTTGACCCGCACCGCCGCAGCGACGGATTTGGCGCGCTGTACGGCGGCCTCTGTCGTATCGTCTAGCGCCAACGCGACGCCCATTCGACGCTGGCCGCTAATCTCCGGTTTGCCGAACAGGCGGATTTGCGTCTGTGGCAGCAGGGCCTGCTCGAGTCCCTGATAGCGGACGTCGCTGCTGGTCAGGTTTGGCAATATCACTGCGGAAGCGGCCGCGCCGTACTGTCGAATGACGCCAACGGGCAGGCCGAGAAAAGCGCGTACATGCAATGCGAACTCGGACAAATCCTGCGAGATCAACGTCACCATGCCGGTATCGTGCGGTCGCGGCGAAACCTCGCTGAAAATGACTTCATCGCCGCAGACGAACAATTCAACACCGAACAGACCGTAACCGCCTAGAGCTTCAACGACTTTGCCAGCGATCGCTTTTGCCCGCTCAAGCGCGACTACGCTCATCTGCTGCGGCTGCCAGGACTCGCGGTAGTCGCCATCCTCCTGACGGTGTCCGATGGGGGCGCAGAAGTGAATGCCATCGACAGCGCTGACGGTAAGCAGGGTGATTTCAAAATCAAACTTCACCAGCCCTTCGACAATCACCTTACCGCCTCCGGCCCGGCCGCCTTCCTGCGCATAGCGCCAGGCAGAGTCTACTTGCTGGGCGTCACGAATCAGGCTCTGGCCTTTTCCTGACGAGCTCATGACGGGTTTTACGATGCAGGGGAAACCGATCTGTTGCACTGCCTCTTGGAAACTGACGGCGTTGTCGGCAAATTGATAGGGAGAGGTCGGGACACCTAACGTCTCCGCCGCCAGACGGCGTATCCCCTGTCTCTTATACACATCTGACGCTGCCGACGAAGAGGATAGTGTAGAT
>NZ_CAMKXG010000050.1 GCF_946477055.1 Lonsdalea britannica
GCCGACGATGTGGTGTTCAGCTGGCAACGCCTTAGCGATCCGAAAACGCTATCGCCGTACCAGTCGTTTATTCAAAGCATGCATCTGCTGAATGCCGAGGCGATTACGCGTGGCGAAAAAGGCCCGGAGACGCTGGGCATCAAGGCGCTGGATCCGCAAACGGTGCAGATCACGCTCGACCAGCCGTTGTCTTACTTCTTGTCGATGGCCTCGCATTATGTGTTATCCCCGTTGCCAAAAGCGGTGGTCGAAAAGTATGGCGACAGCTGGACGCAGCCGGGGCATTTTGTCAGCAGCGGGCCGTATACGCTCAGCGAATGGGTGGTCAATGAACGGCTGGTGGGAAAACGCAATACCCGCTACTGGGACAATGCGCACACGGTGATAGACAAGGTCACCTATCTGCCGATCCCATCGCCGACCGCGGAAACCAATCGCTATAAGTCTGGCGAGATCGACATCACGAATACGCTGCCGCCCCAGCTGTTTAAATCTTTACAGCACTCGCTGCCGGGGCAGGTCAGAGTGTCTCCGTTCCTCTCGACCTATTTCTATAAATTCAATACCCAGAAACCGCCGTTTAATGACGCGCGTGTGCGGCGAGCGCTCGATCTGGCGCTGGATAAAAATGTGATCGCGGAGAAGGTGATGGGGATGGGGGAAAAGCCCGCCTATAACTATATCCCCCGCGGAATGGCGGGCTATACCAGCCATCAGCCCGTCTGGGCTAACTGGACTCAGCAGCAGCGCATTGCGGAGGCCAAAAAACTGCTGCGGGAGGCCGGTTTCGGCAAAGACCATCCTTTGCGTTTTGAACTGCTCTACAACACGTCAGAAGCGCATCAGAAACTGGCGATCGCCGCCAGTGCGATGTGGAAACAGTCTTTGGGCGTAGAGGCGACGCTGGCCAATCAGGAGTGGAAAACGATGCTGGATACGATGCGTGACGGCCGTTTTCAGGTGGTCAGATCGTCATGGGTCGCTGACTACAATGAGCCGTCGACTTACTTCAATACCATGCGCACCAATGACAGCAACAATCAGGGTAAATTCAGCGATCCCACCTTTGACGCGCTACAGGATAAGGCGATAACGGCAGGCAGCCTGGAGCAGCGCAATGCCTATTACCATCAGGCGGAAGCGATTCTGCAGCAGCAAATGCCGCTGATTCCGATGTACTACTTCGTGCGCAGTCAACTGGTCAAACCTTACGTCGGAGGTTTCAAAACCGATCTGATGGGGAATTTCTACACGCGGGATTTTTATATTACTAAACACTGAGAAGAGGGCGTCAGGGAGTTTGCCCTGACGCCCTCTAGGCGCTATTTGCCTTCCAGCAGGTGGCCCATCTTGGCGGCTTTGGTCGCCATGTAACGTTCGTTTTTCGGGTTTTGCCCCACAATCAGCGGCACGCGTTCCACGATATTGATGCCCGCTTCGGTCAAAATTTTCACCTTCTGCGGGTTGTTGGTGAGCAACCGAACCTGCGCGACCCCCAACAGCTTGAACATATCTGCACAGGGCGTGAAGTCGCGTTCGTCCGCGGCGAACCCCAGCTGATGATTCGCTTCGACGGTGTCTGCGCCTTTATCCTGCAAGGCGTAGGCGCGGATTTTGTTCAGCAGACCGATGTTGCGGCCTTCCTGACGGTGATAAAGCAAAATCCCGCGGCCTGCTTCGGCAATCTGATTCAGCGCGGCTTCGAGTTGAAAACCACAGTCGCAGCGCAGACTAAACAGCGCGTCGCCCGTCAGGCATTCAGAATGAACGCGTGCCAGCACAGGCTCGGAGCCGGAGATATCGCCATACACCAACGCAAGATGGTCATGCCCGGTCGCTGTTTCTTCAAAGCCTACCATCAGGAAATCGCCCCACGGCGTGGGTAATTTGGCTTCGGCGACCCGTTTTAGCTGCATGTTAATCTCCAACATAAAAAAGACAGAGTGCATCCTACTACTTTTGCTCAAAACCTCTATAGCAGGCTAACAAAAGACCGGATGAATGGCGGTTTTTTAGGCTGGTGAAACTTATCAGAGGCAAAACACAGCCTACACTTACTCACTTAGCCGTTGACATAACCGAAAGGTATTTTACGTCATACTAAACGCCTATGCCCTCTTTTCTGGTAATATCGGAAAAATTTTATCGATCTTATATCCCTCTGAATCATAGGGAGAATTAATGTACGGAATCACTAAAAGAGTGACCATTGGCGCGCTGTTGCTGCTGATAATGCCCTGTGCGGTCTGGCTGAGCGGCTGGCAATGGCATCCACACCTCACCGGAGGGTGGCTACGTGTGCTGTTCTGGATCACGGAAACTGTGACCTCGCCGTGGGGCGTGGTGACGAGCGTTGTACTGTCGCTTTGGTTCTTGTGGTGTCTGCGTTTCAGCCTGAAACCGGCGCTGGGCGTGTTCGCTATCCTCATCGTGACCATCTGCATCGGGCAAGGGGTTAAATCGGCGATCAAAGACTGGGTTCAGGAACCCCGGCCGTTTGTGGAGTGGCTTGAACAGAGCCATCGGGTTGATGAGCGCCATTTTTACTCTTTGCCGCGATCCGAGCGGTCGGCGTTGGTTAAAAGCCAACTGCAAGACGATCAACAACTGCCGAAATGGTTACGTCACCACTGGCAGGCGGAGACTGGTTTTGCTTTCCCGTCAGGGCACACGATGTTTGCTGCATCCTGGGCGTTGTTGGCGGTCGGCCTGTTGTGGGCGCGTCGCCACTATATCACCGTGGCGATCGTCATGATTTGGGCTACGACAGTCATGGGAAGTCGTTTGGCGCTGGGGATGCACTGGCCTCAGGACCTGATGATGGCGACGGCGATCAGCTGGTTGCTGGTCTTGATCGCGACCTGGCTGGCTTCACGCTGGTGCGGTCCTCTGACAGCTGCCGAGGTCGATGCTGAGCAACATAAGCAATCAGTGACGCTGTCACAAGAGGGCGACGTCTAAGTTTGCGATGCATAATCGGAACCCCTTAGGCACGCCGAAACGCGCTTTCCCGTTGCACTCCCGCCGCTCTTTTTCTCGTGAGTTTCCCACGTCGGGGCGGAAGTGCTAACTTAAATGGGGTCCGATGCCGATTTCGGCATAATTCATTTATTTCAAGCGATATCACAGGAAAAAGACGTGAAATATTTGCTGATTTTTTTACTCGTGTTGGCGATCTTCATTGTGGCGATCACGCTGGGAGCACATAACGATCAAGTCGTTACCTTTAGTTACCTTATCGCGCAGGGGCAGTACCGTCTGTCAACGCTGTTAGCGACGTTGTTTGCCGCCGGGTTTGTGCTGGGATGGGTCATTTGCGGACTGTTTTATCTGCGTTTACGCATTGCGCTAGGCCGTGAACAACGTAAAATCAAACGTCTTGAGCAGCAACTGCCTGACTCGGATGAGAGCAAAACGGTCTCTCCCGAGCCTGTGACCCACTAAGGAATGATTTTTTATGCTTGAACTGCTGTTTCTGTTGTTGCCCGTTGCTGCCGCATACGGTTGGTACATGGGCCGCAGGAGTGTACAGCAGGACAAACAGGATGAGGCGAACCGCCTGTCGCGCGAGTACGTGACGGGCGTGAACTTCCTGCTATCCAATCAGCAGGATAAGGCCGTTGAACTCTTCCTTGATATGCTCAAGGACGACAGCAACACCTTCGAAGCACACCTGACGCTCGGTAACCTGTTTCGCTCTCGCGGCGAGGTGGACCGGGCTATCCGCATCCACCAGGCGTTGACCGAAAGCGCCTCCCTCAGTTTCGAACAACGCCTGCTCGCCGTGCAACAGCTGGGCCGTGACTATATGACGGCCGGGCTGTATGACCGTGCTGAAGAGATTTTCAATCAGCTGGTGGACGAGGAAGATTTTCGTCTGACGGCACTCCAGCAATTGTTGCAGATCCACCAGTCGACCAGCGACTGGCAAAATGCGATTGAGACGGCCGAAAAACTGGTCAAACTCGGAAAAGAGCGTCTGCGTAGCGAGATTGCGCATTTCTACTGTGAGCTGGCATTACAGGCGATGGGCAGCGACGATCTCGAAAAAGCATTGTCTCTGCTGAAAAAAGCGGCGGCGTCCGATAAGCTCTGCGCGCGAGCGTCCATCATGATGGGCCGGATTTACATGGCGCAGCAGCAGTATGCCAAAGCGGTGACGGCCTTACGACAGGTACTGGATCAGGATAAAGACTTCGTGACGGAAACGCTGCCGATGCTTCAGGAGTGTTATCAGCACCTGAATCAGCCACTGGAGTGGGCGATGTTTCTGAAACGCTGCGTTGAGGAAAATACCGGCGCTACCGCCGATCTGATGTTGGCGGATATTCTGGAAAATGAAGAAGGGGCCGAAGTGGCGCAGGTCTACATCAACCGCCAGTTGCAGCGGCATCCAACCATGCGAGTTTTCCACCGGCTGATGGATTTCCACCTGAGCGAAGCGGAAGAAGGGCGAGCGAAAGACAGCCTGATGGTGCTGCGCGACATGGTGGGTGAGCAAATTCAGACCAAGCCGCGCTATAGCTGTCACAAGTGCGGATTCGCCTCCCAATCGCTGTACTGGCATTGTCCGTCCTGCCGTTCCTGGGCCACGATCAAACCCATTCGCGGGCTGGATGGTCAATAACCGTCTCATCGCATTAGCCAGTTGAATGACTCCCTGTATAGTTACAACATCCTGTTTTTTATCCGATGACGGCGCCAAATATCAGCCCTGAGCGCATCACGGTTCAGCAGCCGCTGGGATTTGAGTGTTCGGGCATGTAGAATGCGGCGGGAAATTAACGCTCAGTCTCTTGTCGATGGGAGAGGCTTTCGCCGTGCGTTGACGTGTTGCGCGGCGTTTTCTCCTCGCGACGCTGAATACATATCGACACCTCGGGGGTAACGCCAGTGACAGGCCAAAACGTAACGCAGAAACAGAATTCCCACTCCTCGCCGATTCTTGTTGCCCTTGATTATGCTTCCCAACGCGATGCCTATGAGTTTGTTGATCGCATCGATCCTCAAAGCTGCCGGTTAAAAGTCGGCAAAGAGATGTTCACGCTATTCGGGCCATCGCTGGTCAAAGCGCTGCAACAGCGCGGCTTCGATGTTTTTCTCGATTTAAAATTCCACGATATTCCCAATACGACGGCGCGTGCGGTTGCCGCGGCGGCGGAACTGGGGGTGTGGATGGTCAATGTGCATGCCAGCGGCGGCGCGCGCATGATGCAAGCGGCTAAAGAAGCATTACTGCCGTACGGTGCTGATGCACCGTTGCTGATTGCTGTGACGGTATTGACCAGCATGGACGAGGACGATCTGCGCGGATTGGGGATCACGCTGTCTCCAGCCGAGCAGGCCGAACGGCTGGCGGTGCTGACGCAGCAATGCGGGCTGGATGGCGTCGTCTGTTCGGCGCACGAAGCCGAACGCCTCAAACAGCGCTGCGGCGCGGCATTCCAGCTGGTCACACCGGGGATTCGCCCGGTCGGTAGTGCGGCTGGCGACCAGCGCAGAATTATGACCCCAGAGCAGGCGAAGCAGGCCGGAGTAGACTACATGGTCATTGGTCGCCCGATTACCCAGTCGGCCAACCCAGCGCAAACGCTGAAAGATATTTTGGCGACGTTAGGAGAGTGAATATGAGTTTTCGTGACGATAACCCACTGGTTTATTCGACGGAGAGCGGACGTATTGCGGAAAAAACGGCACCCGCCGAACGTCCAAAAGGCGATGGCATCGTACGTATTCAGCGTCAAACCAGCGGTCGTAAAGGTAAGGGCGTGTGCGTGATTACGGGTATTGACCTTGATGATGACGCATTGCAAAAACTGGCGGCCGAATTGAAGAAAAAGTGCGGTTGCGGAGGCTCTCTGAAAGACGGCGTCATCGAAATACAGGGCGATAAGCGTGACGTGTTGAAACAGCTGCTGGAAGCAAAAGGAATGAAGGTGAAGCTGGCGGGGGGATAAGCGCGGGCGAGACAGTGCTGGGCAGGTCCGGTAACGGAAACCTGCCCATGAGAATTATCTTTTAACTTCGTGGCCGATAACGCCACCGAGCGCCGCGCCACCCAGCGTACCGAGCGTGCTGCCGCCGGTCAGAACAGCACCGCCCACAGCACCAACGCCTGCGCCGATAGCCGTATTGCGATCGCGTTTAGACATATTGGAACAACCGGTCAGGCTTCCTGCCATGACTACCGCCAGTACCGTAACTGCCAATGCCTTATTTACTCTCATGGTCTTCTCCTGTTGATGCCGTCTTATGGTGGAATAAGCGGTATATGACCGCTTTTTCATAAGAAAATAGGGTGGTGGCATCATGCTGTAAAATTAACTACGACTTACTCACTTTTTGTTACCTGAGGCGCAGTATAAATATCGGCAAAATTTACGATAGGTAAAAACTCTTAATTCTAGTTATCCCATAGATCACTTTGTGCTATCCGCATCACCACCGTTTTTCCCCGCCATATTCTCCTTATTAAGTGTTTGCTTGAAAGACGCCAACATCTTAAATGGATAGCGTTGGCCCCTGACCAACAGGTCACGACGTGACTGATATACGAGGGGTGCCGTCAGCAGGTTAGGACGTAACTTTGTGATAGTTCCCGCCTCTTGAATGGTCAGGCAACCTTAGCTTCAGCACCGTTGACGCCCAGAGGGCGAAAGGTTGCCACATCAGGCTCACACCTAGATAGTCATAAATTAAGTTAATCAATTTCAGCTATGGAACAGAATGAAGTGCGGTGGAGATCGGAAAGGTGAACCCGCCATCACAGCGGGTTAAATGCTTAGAAAGAACAATGGCCCCCTTTATGATGAGACCCCGTTCCGCCATGAGGATGCTGCCCTTTAGGGCAGGCAATAGCTGAGACGGAGAATGTGCCAATGAGGGTAATTAACAACAGCGCTGCGATCTTTTTCATCATTTTTTCCTGTATTCAATTGCTGTGAAAGTGTGCAATTTTAGTATGCGCCGTTCAGGTCAGTCAGGTAAGCCTGATATTTGATCAGTAAGTCATGCTTTACTTTTCTCTAAGGCGCCGGGATTTTGCTCTACGAGCAGGGTGTGATGTGTGGGAGAGATAAACGACAAGGTAGAGGGCACGGATACGGGGCACGCAGAATGCTGCGATTAATCAGGGCACGACGTGTTTCATCGCTTTTGTTTTGGTCAGAAGTATGACGATGACGAGGGAATCAGCAGTAGAAGAACGGGAAAAGGGGGTTGGTGAGGAGTAAACGACTGACGCCATCAGGAAGTCCCGATGGCGTCATGACGACTTAGGCCGCCGGTTTAGCGATGATGCTGCGCGTTTCGAGACGCACTTCCTTCAGCATCACATCCAGCTTGTCGCTCTGGCGGTAGACGACCTCACCTTTGATGGTGACGGTGCCCGTATCCTGACTACAGACCAACTCGTCGCGGACGGCATGGATAAACGAGGCTGGGATAAATGCCGTCGCGCCGTTGTCCAGCAGACGAACCCGCAGGCCACCGCGCGTGACGTCCATAATCTCTGCCGAGAAGCGCGTGTCGGTGCCAGCATGCGGCTTCAGATAACGAGCGTACAGCCAATCGCTGACGTCGCGTTCGGCCATACGATTGAGGCGACGACGTTCCGCCAGTTGAACAGTGACGTCTTCCCGCGGTTTCTCGGCGGACTGGCCGGTGATAATCGCTTTCAGCAGGCGATGGTTCACCATATCGCCGTATTTACGGATAGGCGATGTCCAGGTGGCGTAGGCTTCCAACCCCAAACCGAAATGAGGGCCCGGTTCAGTGCTGATTTCCGCAAACGACTGGAAGCGGCGCATACGGCTGTCCAGGAACTGCGTCGGCAGGGCGTCCAACTGGCGACGCAACACGCAGAAGCCTTCCAGCGTCAATATCTGCTGTGGATCGGCCTGAATCTCGTTGCTTTCCAGAATGGCGACAGCCTGTTCTACCGTGACCGGATCGAACCCGTTGTGGATGTTGTAAATCCCGAAGCCCAGCTTTTCGCGCAGTACGATGGCCGCACAGACGTTAGCCGCGATCATGGCTTCTTCGACAATACGATTCGCGATGCGTCGCGGTTCGACCACGATATCCAGCACTTCGCCTTTTTCTCCCAGCAGGAAGCGATAGTCCGGGCGGTCTTTGAACACCAGCGCGTTCGTGGTGCGCCACGCGCTGCGCAGCTGCGACATCTTGTGCAGCAGGCGGATCTGAGTCGCGATAGCCTCGTTCTCTGGCTGCCACTCTCCCTTTTGTTCCAGCCAGTCGGACACTTCGTCGTAGACCAGTTTGGCGCGGGATTCGATCCAGGCGGCGAAGAACCGGATGTCGCTCATTGCCCCATCTGCGGCCAACGTGACGCGGCAGGCCATGACCGGACGGCGTTCCTGCGGGCGAAGGGAGCAAATATCGTCCGACAGGTGGCGCGGCAGCATCGGGATATTGAAACCGGGCAGATAGTTGGTGAACGCGCGTTTGCACGCGACCGTATCCAGCTCGCTGTTGGCCGGGACATAGGCCGTTGGATCGGCGATCGCCACGGTCATTTCCAGCGTGCCGTCGCCGTTGTCGCGGACATACAGCGCGTCATCCATATCTTCGGTACTGGCGCTGTCGATGGTGACAAAATCAAGCGCGGTTAAGTCTTCACGCGTGAGTTCGCCATCATTCATCTCGGCGGCGTCGGTCTCCGGCGCGTTACGCTCCAGATTGTGACGTGACAACGTCACCCACCACGGCGCCAGCGGATCGTCGCCAGTGGTAATGTATTCTGTGATTTCCGCATGGAAATTACGGTCGCCTTTGAGCGGGTGGCGGCGCATTTCCGCGACCGCCCAGTCGCCATCCTGAATCTCGTGGTCCAGTTGACGCGCCACACGGCAGCTGATCGCATCCTTGAGCAAAGGATGGTCCGGGGTGATCGACAGGCGGTCGTCTTTCTTCTGGACGCGGCCGACAAAGCGGGTCAGGAACGGTTCGATCAGCGATTCCGGCTCGGCGATTTCACGATCTTTTTCCGTATGCAGAGTCGCAACGATGCGGTCGCCGTGCATCACTTTTTTCATGTGCGGCGGCGGGATGAAGTAGCTCTTCTGTGCTTCGGCTTCAAGAAAACCAAATCCCTTATCGGTGCCTTTTACGACGCCTTCTACACGTGGCGTCTTAGAGTGGAGTTGCTGTTTAAGCTGTGCAAGCAGCGGATTATCTTGAAACATAGCGTCCAGAAATGCGGTTATAGGTGGCTTTAGCGGCACACAGTTTTACGCGAATCGTGCCCCGGCGGCAAGCGTTGATCGGGGGCTCTGACAAGATTTGCCGACCGTGGCGAGAGGGGGAAAAGACGGCTCCGGCGGCCGCAGAGGCACGTAAGCGCCCCATGCCGCCGGTGACGGCCTTCAGTCAGGCTATCCTCTGCAGCGGTGCGGCATCGCTACGGGTCACGCGCACGGGAATCGATTTGGAGGTTGGGGTAAACGTCTGGTCGCCGTAGCTTGAGAGCGGCACCAGTGGATTGGTTTCCGGATAGTAGGCGGCCAGATTCCCTTGAGGGATCGCATATTCGACCAGTCGGAAACCACTGACTTTCCGGGTAATGCCGTCATGCCACAACGTTTCAATATCGACCCGGTCGCCGTCCTGGAGTCCCAGCGCCGCGATATCGTCCGGGTGCATAAACAGCACCTCGCGCTGGCCGTAAACGCCCCGATAACGGTCATCCAGCCCATAAATCGTGGTGTTGTACTGATCATGGGAGCGCAAAGTCTGCAAGGTGAACGGCGCCCGCACGCCGTCCTGTTCGGGAACCACGCTGGTTGGCAGCGGCGGGCAGCTGAACGTGGCTTTCTTGCTTGGGGTGTTGAAACGTAATTCGGCGGCGGCGTTGCCCAGATAGAAACCGCCAGGTTCTGCGCAGCGCTGGTTGAAGTTGTCGAAGCCCGGCAAGGTCGCGGCAATGTGGTCGCGGATCAAATCGTAATTCCCAGCCAATGCCAGCCAATCTACCTTGTCGTCGCCCATGACCGTGTGGGCGATACCGGCGACGATGGCCGTCTCGGATCGCTGCTGAGGTGAGAGCGGCTGCCCGACGCCTTCGGAGGCGTGCACCATGCTGAAAGAGTCTTCAACGGTGATGTATTGAGGGCCAGTCGTCTGAACATCCTGATCCGTTCGTCCGAGCGTCGGCAGAATCAGGGACTCTTGCCGACCGGTGGTCAAATGGCTGCGGTTCAGTTTGGTGCTGATATAGACGGTCAGATCGCAGCGGCTGATGGCGTCTGCGGTACGCAGACTGTCCGGCGCGGCGGCGGCCAGATTCCCGCCCAGCGCAATCAGCACTTTGATCTCATCGCGCAGCATGGCTTCGATAGCCTGAACGGTGTTATGGCCGTGTTCACGCGGCGGGGTAAAGTCGAAATGCGCCGCGAGGCTGTCCAGCATCGCCGCCGACGGGTTTTCATCAATCCCCATCGTACGGTTGCCTTGTACGTTGCTGTGGCCGCGGACCGGGCACAGACCCGCGCCCGGTTTGCCCAACTGGCCGAACAGCAATTGCAGGTTGACGATCTCCCTGACGGTCGCCACGGAGTGTTTGTGCTGGGTGATGCCCATCGCCCAGGTGCAAATGACGCGCGGGGAGTTCAGGTACAGCTCGGCGACGTGACGCAGCTGTGCTTCGCTCAGACCGGACTGTTCGACGATATGGGCCCAGCTCGTCGCATCGACCTGTTCAAGATAGGCTTCGACCCCTTCCGTGTGGCTGTCGATAAAGGTCTGATCGAAGATACCGGGTTCCCCGGCGGCCAGACGCTGACGTTGCGTTTCCAGCAAGGTTTTGACGATGCCACGGACGGCGGCCATATCGCCGCCTAAGTTCGGCTGCAGGTAGGTATCGCTGATCCTGCCCGACAGCGGTGTCAGCATCTCTACCGGGCTTTGCGGATCGGTAAAGCGTTCCAGTCCGCGTTCGCGCAGGGTATTGAAAGTGATCACGTGCGCGCCGCGTGCGGCGGCGGAGCGCAGGCTGTGCAGCATGCGCGGATGGTTGGTGCCGGGATTCTGGCCGAACACCAGAATGGCGTCGGCATGGTTGAAGTCGTCCAGCCGCACGGTGCCTTTACCGATCCCGATGCTCTGTTTCAGCCCGGTGCCGCTCGCTTCGTGGCACATATTCGAACAATCCGGGAAATTATTGGTGCCCATCATTCGACCGAACAGCTGATAGATATAGGAGACCTCATTGCTGGCGCGTCCGGACGTGTACAGCTCCATCTGGTTAGGATTATCCAGTCCGTGAATATGATGCGCGATCAGCGCAAACGCCTGTTCCCAGGTGATGGGAACGTAGTGATCGGTGTGACGATCGTAGCGCATCGGGTGCGTCAGACGTCCCTGATATTCCAGAAAATAGTCGCTCTGGCGGCGTAGCGTACTGACGCTATGGGCTGCGAAAAACTCAGGTCCGGCCGCCTTGCGCGTGGCTTCCCAACTCACGGCCTTAGCGCCGTTCTCGCAGAAGCTGAAGGTGCTGTGGTTATCATCGCCCCAGGCGCAGCCGGGACAATCGAACCCCCGGGGCTTATTGACCCGCATCAAGTTTCGAATGTTTTTAAAAGCTTCTTTGCTGTCCAGAACGTAACGCGTAGTGGCTTCCAGCGAGCCCCAGCCTCCCGCCGCGCGGCGGTATGGCTTGATTTCTGGTTTAAATTTCATCATAGGATGTGCTGGCCATATTGTTTTTAATATGTGAATGGATTTTTAAATAATTGGGGGTTGGCGTTAAGTCTAGGATCGCCGGGCAGGAACGTCTAATCAAATGCGGCTATCGCGAGATAGAGGAGGGTTATCGCAAATAAAGTGTGACGAAGGGCTGAATCTTGATCTTTTTGTCTAGTTGTATATACAAATTTTGTTATTTTCCGGCTATTCCTTAATCAGAACGAAAAACAGGAAGGGCAAATAATGAAAGATCTTGGCAATAAGGTTCACGCCTTTGGTAAGGCACTCATGATGCCGATTTCGGTCATCGCCGCCGCCGGGATTTTCTTGGGGCTGGCGGCGGCGATGCAAAACCCCGCCGTCACCGGCGATGCGTTCACCCACATGCAGATCCCGCAGCTCATCATCGGTTTTATTCGTCAGATCGCCGGCGCGCTCTTCGCCAATCTTCCGTTATTTTTCGCCGTTGCCAGCGCGATAGGTCTGGCGAATGCGGAAAAGCCGACGGCAGCTTTTGCCGCCGTTATCGGTTTTATTTCCATGCACGTTGGCGTGCAGGCGACGCTCACCGCGCAGCAACTCACGCCGGTCACTACCACGGTGGAGGCGTTGACGGCGGGCGGCATGGACCGTACTGCAGCGCTGATGTATGCCGCCGAGTTCACCAAAACGCTGGGGATTTTTACCTATAACATGAGCGTGCTGGGCGGGGTGATCGCCGGGGTGGTGACGGTCATGTTGCACAACCGCTTCTACACGATCGAATTGCCGACGGCGATCAGCTTTTTTGGCGGCCGCCGTTTTGTGCCCATTATCACGGTGGTGTGCCTGCCGCTGGTGGGGATTGGTCTGGCGCTGATTTGGCCGACCATCGGCACCGGCATCGCCTGGGTCGGGGCGTTAATTGGCCACAGCGGCCAATACGGCGCATTCCTCTACGGCTTCTCCGAGCGCATTCTCATCCCCACCGGTCTGCACCATATCCTGAACGAAACCGTGCGCTTTACCCCCATCGGCGGCATCGCGACGGTGGACAGTCAAACGGTGGTCGGCGCGTTGAACATCTTCAATACCTCGTTGACGCATCCTGGCGCCGTCAGCGACGAGGTGATCCGTAACGCTACCCAGTTTCTGGCCCAGGGCAAAATCCCCGTCATGATGTTTGGGCTTCCCGGCGCGGCGCTGGCGATGTATCAGTGTGCCCGGCCAGAGCATAAGGAGCGCGTAAAAGCGCTGATGCTGGCCGGGGGACTGGCGTCTTTCACCACGGGGATCACCGAGCCGCTCGAATTCTGTTTCATCTTTGTTTCGCCCGTTCTGTATCTGCTGCACGCCGTACTCAGCGGCCTGTCTTTCATGCTGATGTCTCTGGCCCACCTGATGATCGGCAATATTCAGGGCGGCGCCATCGATCTGGTGGTGTTTGGCATGCTGGGCGGGCTGAAAACCCATTGGTGGTATGCGGTATTGCTGGGGGCGTTTTACTTCCTGATTTACTACTCCGCGTTCAAGTTCGTGATCAAACGGATGAACGTTGAAACGCCGGGGCGAGAGTCCGACACGGCGGCATCACCTACGGCGGTGAGTGCGGATGAACGTACGCAAACCATCATCGACGGGCTGGGCGGGCAGAGCAATATCGCTGACGTGGACTGCTGTTTTACCCGGCTGCGCGTGCAGGTAAAAGACATCAACCTGGTCGTGGACAACACCCTGATGACGACCGGAGCAAACGGCGTCAAACGGGTAAATGAACATAACGTCCAGGTAATTTACGGGCCGAAAGTGGAAAAAATTGCTCAGGACGTCAAAGCGGCGCTGGGCGTCACGGCGTAATGAAACCTCAACCGGAAAAATGGGAAACAGCGATGACGAAGACATACAGTATTGTGATTGTGGGCGGCGGGTCGACCTGGACGCCGGGGTTACTGAAGGCGCTGTGCAAACGACAGAGCACGTTTCCGTTGAGACGGGTAGTGATGTATGACGTCAACGCCGAACGGCAGGCGGTTATCGGCGACTTTGCCCGCCTGCTGTTTAGCGAAGAGTATCCGACGCTGGATTTCTCCTACACGACGGATGTCGAAGAGGCGTTTCAGGATGTCGATTTCGTCTGCTGCCAGATGCGCACCGGCGGCTACGACATGCGAGAAAAGGACGAAAAAATCCCGCTCTCATTGGGCGTCATCGGCCAGGAGACCTGTGGGCCGGGAGGTTTCGCCTACGGGATGCGTTCTATTGGCGACATGATTGAACTGGTGGAGCAGGTGCGAGCGCGTTCGCCGCAGGCCTGGATTTTGAACTACACCAACCCGGCGGCCATCGTCGCTGATGCGCTGCGCGTCAAGTTTCCGGATGACCAACGCATCCTCAATATCTGCGATCAGCCGGTCAATCTGCTGCGCTCCTATGCCCGCATTCTGGGCCGGGACGTCAATGAGTTCGAACCGGTCTACTTCGGTTTGAATCACTTTGGCTGGTTCACGCATTTGTACGATCGTCAGGGGACGGACCTGCTGCCGCAGCTTAAGGAGATCATCCTCAATCAGGGATTCAAGCCCGCCGACGCGGAGCAACGCGATGCCTCGTGGCTGGATACGTATGCGGTGGTGGCCGATATGCTGCGGGACTTCCCTGACTATCTGCCGAACACCTATCTGCAATATTACCTGTATCCGGAGTACAAGCTCAGCAAGCTGGACCCGAACTTTACCCGTGCCAATGAGGTGATGGCGGGACGGGAAAAGCGCGTGTTTGAGACGTGCCGAAACGCGGTCGCCGCCGGAACGACCAAAGATGCCAGCGTGGTGCACAACGATGCGCACGGCGACATGATTGTCGAAGTCGCCGAATCCATCGCCTATAACCAGCATCGTATCTTTGTGGTGATCGTGGAGAACAACGGTCTGGTGAACAATCTGGATGATAGTGCGATGGTGGAAGTGGCGGCGACGCTCGGCATCAATGGCCCTCGGCCTTACGGCGTAGGCAACATTCCCACCTTCTATAAAGGGATGATCGAGCAGCAGTTCGCCTACGAACGTCTGACGATCGAGGCGTGGTTTGAAGGGTCTTACACCAAAGCGCTGCAAGCGCTGACGCTGAATCGGCTGGTGGTGGATGCAAAAAAGGCGCGCAAAGTGCTGGACGCGCTGATCGAGGCCAACCAAGGTTATTGGCCAGCGTTAACCTGATTGGCGCAAGCGACTAAGAGGGGGACGGCGTGAATAAAGGACGCAACGGCGCGTCGAGGGTAAAGGCATAGCGCCGCTGATTGTAATAAACGTTGGAAAGCTCGAAGGGGTGCTCGTCAGCGAAAAAAGCGACGACGCTAGCACGCAGCACGGGCTCATCCCGTGCCAGCCCGAGAGCTTCCAGCACCTCGACGGAGGGGAGCTCGGCGAAAATCTGCTTATGGCTGCCGACGGCATCATAACCTTTGGATTTAAGATAGGCGTACTTGGATTGATTCAGGTCTCGCTCGCTTAGGTCGGGAAACAGAGATTGAATCATCCAGGACTGTTCATACACAAACGGCGTGCCGTCAATTAACCGCAGGCGCACCATGTAGTGTACCGGTGTTTCTTGCGCTATCCGAAGGGCTTGGGCGACCTCTGCGGTGGCCGGTTGCTGAGAGAAATGGCGCAGTTGGTTGACGATCTTGCGCTGCGTACTGTTGGCGACCTCGCTGGAGGTCAGATGCTGGTCCAGCGGCAGTTGTACTTTTACTCGGGTGTCCGGCTGAGCGACGAAGGTGCCGCGTCCTCGAAAGCGTTCAACCAGCCCCTGTCGGACCAGATAGTCGACGGCTTTACGCGCCGTCATCCGTGAAACCTGATATTGCTGACACATTTCCGCTTCGGTGGGGAGCGGGTCGCCGGGCTTCAGCGTGTTGTCATGGATCTGACGGGTCAGGATCTGCTCAATTTGCAGATAAAAAGGAACAAAGGAATGTTTATCAATCATTTTTATTCTTCCCTCCCGTTCGTTTCAGCAACGTAGATAGTATAGGGGGATAGTTATCTATACAAGTCTCCGCATTTTTCCTTCAAGTCCGCGATATACCGCAGAGAACCCTGATTTGAATTCGTGCATCATGCTTCTAAAATGAAGCGTGTTAAGAGGTCAACTCCGCTCATGCTGTGGTCTGCGTTACCGTCTTCGGCGGCCTCATTCATTAGAAATACTCATGCGACGCCGATATTCAAGGGGGGAGAGTGATGTCTTCGCTCGGAGTGAATACCTTGCCGCTCGCGGTTTCTGCCAGGGCTAATCTCTGCACTGAACGCCTCATTTTTCGGCTAATAAGTCGCCCAATGAAAACGAGTGTCGGGTTCGGCTCAAACGGCAGCGTTTTTCTACCGCGCTCAACATTTAGGAATGACGAAAATCGATATCAAACAACTTATCTACCTGTGCAATCTGGAAAAGGCTCGCCACTTTGGCCGCGCGGCTGAAGCGAGCTTCGTTAGCCAGCCCACGCTCTCCATGCGACTTAAGAATCTGGAGCGCGAGCTGGGTCTGTCGCTTATCAATCGCGGCAATAATTTCGATGGTTTCACCGCGGA
>NZ_CAMKXG010000051.1 GCF_946477055.1 Lonsdalea britannica
GTAGACCTTCGCCGTTTTCAGTTCATCGTTGGTTTCTATCTGCCAGTGCGTCGTATTGTCGTTTACGCTGCCGACGGGCTGGCGCACGTTGGCGCCATCTATCGCCTCGCGGACTGCATCCAGCGATACGCCTTGATTGAACAGCGCCAGCGGGTTGAGTGAGACCCTCACCGCCGGTAGCGAACTGCCGCCGATCGTCACATCGCCCACGCCTTCCAGCTGTGAAATACGCGGATACACCTGATTGGTGGCGATATCGTACAGCTGGCTGGGGGAGTAGGTGTCCGAGGTCAGCGTCATAATCATGATGGGCGCGTCGGACGGATTCACCTTGCGGTAGGTGGGGCGGCTGGCCATCCCGGTAGGCAGCAGACTTTGGGCGGCGTTGATGGCGGCCTGCACATCGCGGGCGGCGCCGTTGATATCACGATCCAGCTCGAACTGCAGAATGATGCGGGTACTGCCGAGCGAACTCATGGAGGTCATTTCGGTAATGCCCGCGATGCGGCCGAGCGCCCGCTCCAGCGGCGTCGCCACCGAGGACGCCATGGTTTCCGGCGACGCGCCCGATAGCGAGGCGGACACGGAAATCACCGGGAAGTCCACCTGAGGCAGCGGCGAAACCGGCAGCAGCCGGAAGCCGAGCACGCCGCACAGCGCAATCGCCAGCGCCAGCAGCGTGGTCGCGACGGGACGATGAATAAACAGCGCGAACAGCTTCATCAGGCTTCTCCCTGCGTTTCAGCCGGTTTGCGGCGAAGACGAAGAGACAGGCGGTCGAACAGCAGGTAAATCACCGGCGTGGTGAACAGCGTCAGCACCTGGCTCATCACCAGCCCACCGACCATACAGATGCCCAGCGGACGCCGCAGTTCGGCACCGACGCCGGTGCTCAGCATCAGCGGCAGGGCGCTGAGCAGCGCGGCCATGGTGGTCATCAGGATGGGGCGGAAACGCAGGAGACAGGCCTGATAAATCGCGTCATACGGCGACATGCCCTGCTGCCGTTCGGCGGCCAGCGCGAAGTCGATCATCATGATCGCATTCTTCTTCACGATCCCGATCAGCAGAATGATCCCGATGATGGCGATGATATCCAGATCGCTTCCCGCGACCAGCAACGCCAACAGCGCGCCGACGCCTGCGGTCGGCAACGTGGAGAGGATGGTCACCGGATGAATGAAGCTTTCGTACAACACGCCGAGCACGATATACATCGCGATCACCGCCGCGACGACCAGCCAGACGGTGCTGGTCAGGGCGGACTGGAAGGCGAGAGTGCTGCCCTGGAAACGGGTCGTGATTTCCGACGGCAGCTCCATGTTCTGCTGCGCTTTTTCGATGGCTTTGACCGCATCGCCCAGCGCGTAGCCCGGCGCCAGATTAAAGGAGACCGTCGCCGCCGGGAAGCGGTCGACATGGTTGATCGCCAGTGGTCCCTGCCGCTGTTCCACCGTGGCGATACTGCCGAGGGGGACGACGCCGCCCTCGCTATTGATGAGCCGGATGTCATCGAGGGCGGCCAATCCGTCACGCTGACGGGTGTCTTGTTCCAGCACGACGCGGTACTGGTTCGACTGGGTGTAGATGGTCGAAATCAGCCGCTGTCCGAAGGCGTTGTAGAGCGCGTTATCGATATCCGACATCGAAATGCCGAGCCGGGTGGCGCTGTCTCGGTTCACCTTCACGTAAGCGACGGCCGCCTCGTCCTGCCAGTCGCTGCTGACGTCCTGCAATTCGGGCAGGGTGGAGAGCTGTTCTACCAGCTTCGGCACCCAGGTGCTGAGCGTATCCAGCGACAGCGTCTGGACGGTCAGCTGGTACTGCGTTTTGCTGATTTGGGTATCGATGGTCAGATCCTGCACCGGCTGTAAATACAGCGTGACGCCCGGCAGCTGCGCCGTCTGCTGCTGCAAGCGCGTGATGACGTCGGTCATGCTGTCGCTGCGCTCGTCCTGCGGCTTGAGGTTAATTTGCAGCCGTCCGCTGTTCAGCGACGGGTTGGTACCATCCACGCCAATCAGCGACGAGACGCTTTGGACATCCGGATCTTTCATGATGATGGAGGCGACCTGCTGCTGTTTTTGCGCCATCGTGGAGAAGGATACGGTCTGGGAGGCATGCACGGTGCCCTGAATGATCCCGTTGTCCTGCTGCGGGAAAAAGCCTTTCGGGATCACCAGATACAGTAAGACGGTCAGCACTAGCGTGCTTAACGCCACGCACAGCGTCAGCCAGGGATGTTGCAGCACTCGGGTCAGCCCGCGGCCGTAAGCGGCGATCACCCAGTCAAAGAAACGTTCGCTGGCGCGGGTGAAGCGGTTTTGACGTGTCAGGCCTTTGTGGCTGAGCATACGGGCGCACATCATCGGCGTGAGGGTGAGCGACACCACGGCGGAGATCAAAATCGAGATCGCCAGCGTCATCGCAAATTCGCGGAATAACCTGCCGATGATGTCCCCCATAAACAGCAGCGGGATCAGCACGGCGATCAGCGAGAACGTGAGTGAGATAATGGTAAAGCCGATTTCGCCTGCGCCCTTCAGCGCCGCATTCAGCGGTTTCTCCCCGCGTTCGATATAGCGGGCGATGTTCTCGATCACGACGATGGCATCGTCCACCACGAAACCGGTGGCGATGGTTAGCGCCATCAGCGTGAGGTTGTTGATAGAGAAGCCGAGGAAATACATGGCGGCGAAGGTGCCGATCAGCGACAGCGGCACCACGATACTGGGGATCAGCGTGGCGACCGCGTTGCGCAGGAACAGGTAGATCACCATGATGACCAGCGCAATCGCCAGAATCAGCTCGAACTGCACGTCAGCGACGGAGGCGCGGATGGTGGTGGTGCGGTCCGTCAGCAGCGACATTTCAACCGACTTGGGCAGGCTGGCTTGCAGAGACGGCAGCAGACTGCGGATGTTATCGGCCGTCGCAATCACGTTGGCCCCCGGCTGGCGCTGCACGTTGATGATGATGGCCTGCTGGCGGTTCGCCCACGCGGCCAGATAGGTGTTTTCCGGCGCTTGTTCAACGGTGGCGACGTCGCGCAGCCTGACCGGTGCGCTGTTGCTCCAGGTGATGATGAGCTGACGATAGTCGTCAATCGAACGCATCTGATCGTTGGCGGACAGCGTGACCGAGCGCGCCGGGCCGTCGAAGCTGCCTTTCGGCGCATTGACGTTGGCGGCGGTAATGGCAGTGCGCACATTCTCGCTGCTCAGCCCGTAGGCGGCCAGCGCCGTCGGATTCAGGCGTACCCGAACGGAGGGGCGTTGCCCGCCCGCGAGCGAGACCAGCCCGACGCCGGAGACCTGAGAAATTTTCTGGGCGATGCGGGTTTCCACCAGATCCTGCACCTGCGTCATCGGCATCGCGGTGGAGGTGACGGCCAGCGTCATAATCGGCGGATCGGCAGGGTTGACCTTGCTGTAAACCGGCGGGTTCGGCAGATCGCTGGGCAGCAGGTTGGTGGCGGCGTTTATGGCCGCCTGCACATCCTGTTCCGCGACGTCGAGCGCCAGGTTGAGCTGGAACTGCAGCGTGATGACCGAGGCGCCACCGGCGCTTTGGCTCGACATCTGCTTCAGCCCGGAAATGCCGCCGAACTGGCGTTCCAGCGGCGCGGTCACCGCCGACGTCATGACGTCCGGGCTGGCGCCGGGATAGAGCGTGACGACCTGAATCGTCGGATAGTCGACTTCCGGCAGCGCGGAGACGGGCAGCGCGCGATAGCCGATGATACCGGCCAGCAGAATCGCCACCATCAACAATGTGGTGGCGACCGGGCGCAGAATGAACAGTCTGGACGGTCCGCCGCCCTGATTCGGCGTGCTGTCCTGCATCAGGGCGTCTCCGCTTTTTTCGCCTGGCGATCTTGACCGGCGGTCGTGGGCGTTTGCTCGGTGGAGGCGGAAGGAATTACGTCGACCTTCATACCTTCCGTCAGACGGTCGATGCCGTCCGTCACGACCTGTTCGCCTGCATTCAGACCGCTGTTGACGACCACGTTCTGCCCGTACTGGATACCAATGGAAATCAGGTGTTTGCTCGCCTGATTTTTGTCATTCAGCAGCCAGACGAAGTGGCCTTCGTTGCCCATTTGCACGGCGGCGGCGGGCGCGATGACCGCGTTTTGCAACGTATCCACCTTCATCCGAATATTCACAAACTGATTGGGAAACAGGAGGTCATCGCTGTTTTCAAAACGCGCTTTCAGTTTGATGGTGCCGGTGGTGGTGTCGATCTGGTTATCCATGCTGAGCAGTTGACCCTGCGACAACATCTGCTGATTGGCGCGGTCCCAGGCTTCGACGACGACGGGCTGACCGGACTTCTGCGCTTTAAGAATCGTGGCGATACTGTCTTCCGGCAGGGAGAAAACGGCGTCGATCGGGTGCGTTTGCGTCAGCACCAGCAGGTTATCCGTACTGGTGATGTAGTTGCCGATATCCACCTGACGTAACCCGACGCGTCCGCTGGCGGGCGCGGTGATCTTGCTGTAATCCAGCTGTAGCTGCGCGCTGTCCAGTGCGCCCTGATCGGACTGCACGGTGGCTTCGTACTGTTTCACCAGCGAGGACTGAGTATCCAGCTCCTGACGCGATACCAGATTGGTTTTTACCAGCCCTTGGTAACGCGCCAGATCCTGACGCGCGTTGGCGAGCAGCGCTTTGTCTTTGGCTAACTGTCCTTTCGCCTGCGTCACTTCCACCACAAACGGCCGTGGGTCGATTTCCGCCAGCAACGCGCCGGCGGCGACCTGCTGGCCTTCTTCGAAGTGCAGCGCCATCAGCTGTCCGCTGACCCGGCTGCGCACGGTGACGGTATTCGCCGACGTCACGGTGCCGAGTCCGGTCAGGTAATAGGGCACTGAGGCGGTGAAGGATTTCGCGACCTGCACCGGCGGCGTGGTCATGGAGCGACGACCTTCGCCTCTGCCGCCGCTGGATGCGGTTTTCGCCGTTGAACCTGCGGGCGGGGTAGTGGAGTGGAAATATCGCCACGCAATAATCACGACGGCGATAACGGCGATCAAAGACAGCAAGCGGAAGAGACGTTTGGTATTCATAGTAATGAAACGAGATCTCCAATGCCCCAAACTGGGGGTTAGCAAAGAATAGAGTGCTTAAGCTATAGGGTGAATGGCGTATAACTATAGAGAGTAAATAAGAAACATAAATGAAGACAATAGGGAAGCGATCTTCGTGCGGATAAAAAAATACCCGGTCATCGTTGGATGACCGGGTAGCGTTAACTGAGGCGAGAGCTGAAAAGGCTTAGAGCACCAGTCCGGCGATAGCCGCAGATAGCAGGCTCACCAGCGTGGAGCCGTAAACCAGCTTCAGACCGAAGCGAGAGACGGTGTTGCCCTGCGCTTCGTTGAGGCCTTTAATCGCCCCAGCCACAATGCCGATGGAAGAGAAGTTGGCGAAGGAAACCAGGAACACAGACAGAATCCCCACGCTACGCGGAGACAGCTGGGCGGAAACTTTCTGCAATTCCATCATGGCAACGAATTCGTTAGACACCAGCTTGGTCGCCATAATACCGCCCACCTGCAGGGCTTCATTCGCCGGGATACCCATGATCCAGGCGAACGGATAGAAGAAGTAGCCGAGAATTTCCTGGAAGCTAAGGCCAAAGATGGCGCTGAACAGGGCGTTAACGGCAGCGATCAGCGCGATAAAACCAATCAGCATGGCGGAAACGATAACGGCCACTTTGAAGCCGGTGAGAATGTAATCTCCCAGCATTTCGAAGAAGCTTTGATTCTCGTGCAGGTTGCTGAGCTGCAGTTCCGGCTCTTCGTCAACGCTGTACGGGTTGATCAGGGACAGGACGATGAACGTACTGAACATGTTGAGCACCAGCGCGGCCACGACGAATTTGGCATCCAGCATGGTCATGTAAGCGCCAACGATAGACATGGAGACGGTGGACATCGCCGTCGCCGCCATCGTGTACATCCGCTTCTCCGACATCTTGCCCAGAATATCTTTATAGGCGATGAAGTTTTCCGACTGTCCCAAAATCAGCGAGCTCACCGCGTTGAAGGATTCCAGTTTGCCCATCCCGTTCACTTTTGACAGCACGGTACCGATTACGCGGATGATAAAAGGCAGAACTTTGATGTATTGCAGGATACCGATCAGCGCAGAGATGAAGACGATGGGGCAGAGTACTTTGAGGAAGAAAAAGGCCAGACCTTGAGCATTCATGTTGCCAAAGACGAAGTTGGTGCCTTCGGCGGCAAAACCGAGCAACTTGTCGAAGAGTCCCGCAAATCCGGTGACGAAACCCAATCCTACCGACGAGTAGAGGAAGAAGTACGCCAGCACGATTTCAATGACTAACAGCTGGATAATGTAGCGGATACGGATGCTTTTTCGATCGCGGCAGATCAAAAGCGCGAGTCCGGCGATAACGATTAACGCGAGGACGAATTGCACGAGATGGGACATGTTTGCTCCAGATATGATACAGGCCAAGTTTTGTACACTATGTCGGCAACCTGAGTGCCAATAATGACAGTAGGGATACAAGGGGCGGATTATATATTGGAAAATAACCTAAACTAAAGCATTGCTCCCATAGCATTAACTTTTATCGGTGCCGATGCGGTGAGGATCTGCGCTGTGTTGCTTCTATATTGTACGAGTGCGACCGCTATTTTGCGGTTCCTTCAAGGCGAGTTTACACAAAAAGGAGATAGCCTATGACTGCTTCAACCCCTTCCCGAGAACTGGGACGTTCAGGGATCCACGTTCCTCTAATCACTTTTGGCGGTAACGTCTTCGGCTGGACTATCGATGAGCCGACCTCGTTTAACCTGTTGGATGCGTTGGTGGATCAGGGACTCAATTTTATAGATACGGCAGATGTGTACTCCGTATGGGCAGACGGCAACGAAGGCGGTGAATCAGAAACGATTATCGGCAACTGGCTGAAGAAAAGCGGTCAACGCGACAAAGTCATTATCGCGACCAAAGTCGGTATGGAGATGGGAAATGGCGCCAAGGGGCTGGCTCCCGCCTATATTCGCCGCGCTGTAGAGGATTCTCTTCGTCGTCTGAAAACAGATTATATCGATCTCTATCAGGCGCACACCGATGATAAATCGACGCCGCTGGAAGATACACTGTCGACGTTCGATGCGTTAATCCGTGAGGGTAAGGTTCGCGCTATCGGCGCCTCGAATTATGAGGCGGACCGGTTGGCTCAGGCGCTGCAGATCAGTAAAGACCACCAGTTAGCTCGTTATGAAACGCTGCAACCTGAATACAATCTGTATGACAGACAGCATTATGAATCGGGTCTGGAAGCCATAGTTAAAGAGCATGGGCTGGGCGTCATCAGCTACTACTCGCTGGCCAGCGGATTCTTGTCCGGCAAATATCGTCACCCAGAAGATGCGTCCAAAAGCTTACGCGGTAAAGGCGTCGTGGAACGTTATCTGAATGAACGGGGCATCCGTATTGTAGAGGCATTGGATCAGGTCGCGAAGGCGCATGGCGTCTCGTCCAGTCAAGTTGCGTTGGCCTGGCTGATCGCGCGGCCGAGTGTGACTTCGCCTATCGCCAGTGCCACCTCGGTAGAACAGGTGGCCGAACTCGCTGCGGCTACTCGATTGTCGCTCACGGCGGACGATATTGATGCATTGAATAGCGCAAGCCAATATTGATGAACTAAACATTAGCGCGCGTACTTGTTTAAGCAGGGCGCGCGTATCCCGCCCAGTCGGTAGCGCATCCACATTTGATGCTAACCGTTGCGAAGATGAGGAACTCAAAAACGAAATATTGCGTATGTCATTATTACCACTCACTTATTTTTTGCCTTCACACTCTGTGACGACAAGCACGATGGCCTTGTCATAGACCTCATTCTTATTTTTCCCTCCGCTTTCTTTCCTCATACTTACGCGTTTATTTAGTTTTCATATTATTTATTGTCACGATAAACGTGTGCCTAATCCTTCGTAGAGTTAAAAATTGGCAGGAAAAGGACTAGGTCTTCAGGGAATGAAAACGCAATGGAAGATAAATGACTCCTTTTATTTTAACGGGACAGAATTATTAAAAACCACACGAATGACTTTGGGCGAAGAAAATAGTCTGGCGTGAGACGTATAAATAAAAAGAGGGAAGGGCGAGGCAGGATGTCAAGTCGATGATTTAGCGTTAACCCACACATAGAAAATAAAAAAATGGCCCCTGAAAATCAGGGGCCATTAATCATTCTTGGAATATGACGCAGTGAAACACTACGTCATTATTTTCCGTGAAAAGCGAGTGCGATTAAGCCTGCGGCTGAGTCACAACGTCTTTGATGCCTTTCACTTCGATTTCTACGCGGCGATCCGGGGCCAGGCAGTCGATCAGGGCTTTACGGCCTTTCACGCTGTCACAGGTAGAACCGGTAACCGGGTTGGATTCGCCAAGACCACGGGCAGAGATTTTGTCAGACGGGATGCCTTTGGCAACCAGGTAGTCAACGACGCTCTGAGCACGGCGAGTGGACAGGCCTTCGTTGTACTGTTCTGAACCCAGACGGTCAGTGAAGCCCAGGACAACAACGGAACCGTCTTTAGGATCCATGGTGCTCAGCTGAGTGTACAGCTGGTCCAGAGAGCTCTGGCCTTCAGGACGCAGTTCTGCTTTGTTGAAAGTGAACAGAACGTCAGATTTCAGCGTGAAGCGTTTGGTCTGAACAACCGGGGCCGGAGCCGGAGTCGGTGCTACGACCGGAGCCGGAGTTTCCTGACCGAAACGGTAAGAAACGCCAACGCTCAGCATGCCGTTATCAGGACGACCACCTACGGTGCCTGCGTCGCCGATGTTGTTAACCCACTGGTAGTCCAGACGAGTAGCCCAGTTTTTGGTTACTGCGTATTCCAGACCTACTGCAGCCATCGGAGAGATACCGGTGTCGTTGCCGCCGCGACCAGTCACGTCGTCGTGGCTGTCAGCACGCCAGAAGAAACCACCCAGACGAGTGTAAACGTCCAGATCGTCAACGATCGGGTAGCTCAGTTTGGCAGCCAGCTGAACGCCTTGTGCTTTGAAGTTACCGCGGTTTTCACCGGTGTACTTCATGCGGCCCAGCCAGTCGTAACCCAGTTCGAAGCCCAGGTATTGGTTAGCCTGGTAACCACCGAAGGCGCCTGCGCCCAGCTGGTTTTCGTGCGGGGAGTTAGTGGTTTGGTAACCGTTACCATACAGGCCAGTGTCATGGAACTGAGACCAGCCCAGTTTGGCGCCTGCGTACCAGGTATTGTCGTTCGGTGCTGCTTGAGCTACGGAAGCCAAGCCAGCCAGTGCCACTGCAACTGCGATAGCTGTTTTTTTCATTTTACGCCTCATTATCATCCAAACAGGTAATTAACTCTTAGAGTTAATAAACCTTTGGTTAAAATCTTTTGAAGGAGACATTGCTCTTAATTATTCTCACCAGTCAGCTGATGTTATATGAAGAGCAACTCCTGCGGGTAAAGTCTACAACGTGATGCAAAAGTTACAAGTATGATGTTAGAAGCCCCAGACAAAAACCTAGCGTTTCACACATACTTACTAACAAATAATAGATTAAATTGTCAGTTTGGACAGAATATTTATGAGAGGTGATGGGAGGGGGGGAGTAAAGAACTCAATGACTGCGGGGGATCTTTAACTTGGCGGCTTTCCCCCGTAGGAATACTCTTAATTTACTTAATGATACAATCTGGAGTGAATCTTTAACGTAGAAAATGGTCTGTTGATGGCTTTTCGCTCTGGCCGCATGATAAATCCGTAGGTATTTCCGCTTTCCGCCGCCTCGCGCAGGCGCATTTTTTCTTCGTTTTCCAGCTCCGTCGGCAACCAGCACAGCACCGCGCTGTAGTTCCCCGTTCTCAAGGCTTTTTCCATTGCCTCCAATGTCCCTGCCGGGTCGATATGATGGAGTTCAATCATTTTGTCGAGCGGCAAGCCCGCCTGCTGCAGCCAGGTGCGACTCAGTTTTTGCTGCGGCGCCAGCCACAACAGCCAGCGAGACTGCATCCCTAATTGCTGCAACAGCGGCAGCAGCAAAGGCGCCAGAATAGGCTGATCGTCGCTGTAGACAATTTCACTGATGATGCCGCCGCCGTGAGGGGCGACCGCGGGCGCATCCTGCGTACGTAATGAAGACTGAGAGAAGCGGCGAGCGTTGACGAGTTGTGTGCGCATAAGTGAATTCCACCGGCAGGGTTACTGTATGCGCATACAGTAATGCGTGTATAAATAAAGATCAATCGGAATTTGAAAGCGCCTCGCATAATTTACAGGGA
Organism: Lonsdalea britannica; assembly: GCF_946477055.1. Lineage (GTDB taxonomy): Bacteria > Pseudomonadota > Gammaproteobacteria > Enterobacterales > Enterobacteriaceae > Lonsdalea > Lonsdalea britannica_A. The sequence continues at coordinate 10,310 of NZ_CAMKXG010000051.1, forward strand.
ATGTCTAGCAACGCCATTTTGTATTTGAGGCAACCGTTTTCGTATGCTTAATTACTTGTTCCCGTTACGTATATTGCGATTCAGCAATTAGGGTGAACATGATAAGGACAATGTTATGAAGCAGTTATGCGAAAAAAGGATTCGGCAGTCTAAGTACGTTTTTTCCTCTTTGGGAACCATTAGTTCCCGGTCTCAATTTGGTGGCTACAGCATCGCAGCAGACAAGATTATCTTCGCGCTGGTGTCTAACGGTGAACTTTACCTGCGGGCGTCGCGACAGCATGAAGTGCATTTTCGCGCCCGGGAGATGGTGAGCATGGTTTACACCAACCGCGGCGTGCCGGTCCCGCTGAACTATTACGAGGTGGACAATACTTTGTGGAACAACGAACCGGAGCTCCTGCAGCTGGCGTCATTGTCGCTGGAAGGGGCACGGCAAGATAAGGCCATCAAGACACGAAGTATCCGATTGAAAGACCTACCCAACCTTAACCACTATTTGGAACGGCAGCTGTGGAAAGCCGGGATTCGCAACATTGAACAGCTGCATGAACTGGGGGAGATACAGACCTTTCTTCGTTTGAGCGTCGTCAGGCACGACCTCAATCTCAGCGTCTTGCTCGCGCTGGCGGGCGCCATTCGAGGCGTTCATCAGGCAGCGCTGCCGGAACACGTGCGCCAAGAGCTGACTGAGTGGTTCAAGCACCACCTTGCGAGTCAGGGGAAACGGCCTAAGCATTGATGGGGGTCATCCGACTCGAGGCGTGAATTCCCGTGCGCGCAGGGGTTGTGCGCACGGGGTTCTGGCTGAACAGCGATGAAGACAAGATCTCTACGCCAAGGCGGTTAAGCCTGTGCCGGATTGGCCGACGGTTCCGCCATTTGGTCTTTCAAGACTTCTAACTCCGGCAGCAGCTCAATCATGAGGCCAATCTGCTGCAACACCAGCTGGTCCTTACTCTCAGACTCCGGATTGGCAGCGTGAATACGTTCCTCCAGCGACGCCAGTCGCTGACCGAGTTGGCTTCGATCGTTGCCGTCGTGATGCAAAGCGTCGTCCACGTAGCACACGGCGTCATCCAGCAGCTGTAGCGTTTCTGGCGACGTCAGTTTTTCGCGATGGGCGCCCAGCGTGGAGATATAGCTCAGCAACGTGTGGTTCAGACACATCAACCGAAAAGCATGCTCGCGTTTTTCTTTGGTCGCATGCGGCTCGACGGACATATTAGAAACCACCGACGCCAGCTCGGCATCGCTATTGTGAGCATCGCGGCGGGCGATACGGTACGCCAGGCTGTTATTTTTCCCCTGATGGTACTGCTCCATAATCGCATCCAGATAGCGGCAGTTGGCATACAGCGTTTTATTGACGACCGCCGGCAGAGCGCGAAAACGCCAGTCGGGCCAGATAAAGCTGACTGCCGCCCAGGCGATGCCGCAGCCGATCAGCGTATCGAGCACCCTCGGTACAGTCACTTCGTACCCTTCGCCCAACAGGTTGAAACACAGCAGCACCAGCAGGGTAATAAACAGGGTCGCATGGGCGTACTGCACGGTGCGGAAGGCGAAAAACAACACGCCGCTGATGACGATCAGCGTCATTTGTCCTTCTATCGACGGCACGAAATAGAGGATGGGCAGACCGAACAACACCCCGGCCAGCGTGCCGATGACGCGCAGCGTAAGGCGATGACGCGTCGCGTTATAGTTCGGCTGGCAGACAAACAGGCTGGTGAGCAGAATCCAATAGCCGTGCTGCAGATGAGTGACCTGAATAAATGCATAACCGCCGCACAACAGCACAGATATCCGTACGGCATGGCGGAACAGCGCCGATTTCGGCGTGAGGTGACGGCTGATACGCAGGCAGATATCGCTCCAGCCGGTGATTTTATCATCCGCCAGCAGCCGGTTTTCTTTCTGCCCGTCCTGTTCGACGGACTGCTCGGATTCAATGGTGGCAAGCTGGGCGTCGATGGCGCGCAGATTGTTGATCAGGTGGCGCATGGCTTTCAGCTGTGGGGCCGCCGTTCCCTGCGTCGCCAGTTTTTCGAGGGTTAGTTCCAGATGCGCAAAGGCTTTTTCAATGCGCGGATCGTGCTGGTACTTCTGATGCAGCAAGATGGACTGGGCCAGCTGTTCACAGGCGCGAGATTGCATCGACAGCAGACGCTGAAAACGAAACAGCGCATCGCTGTAGCGCAGCGTTTCGCGCAGCTGCGCGTATTGCACATGGGAAGAGCTGGCGCGTTCGTGAATATCCTGCGCGACGAAATAGTAGTGCAGCGTTCTGCGCGTACTGCGCTGACCGCGATCACCCCGCAGGCGAGTCAGCAGCGAAGACTTGGCCTGGTTAAGCGTGTCGACCAGTTGACCATTGGCCATCGCCACATCAATCAGCGGCTGGTTGTCGTCTTCTGTATCGGGATCAAACAGGTTGGATTTGGCATCGAGGTAGTGCGCAAGCTGATGATAGCAGCGCGCCAGACTATCCTGCAGGGGACGGATGGGAAAGAGAATGTGCCCGAACAGCGTGAGCAGGTTGTACCACAGCGCGCCGACCAGCAGCAACGCGGGCTGCTGATACCAGTTGTCGTAGAGCGAAATCCCGAGCATGGTGTAAATCGCGATCAGCAGCGCGCCGAAGGCGATCGTGGCATAGCGCTGTCCCAGCGCGCCTAGCAGAATAAATCCGCAGGTGGACAGCGCGAGTCCAATACCAAACAGCCACGGGTAGGGAAACAGCAGTTCGATGGAGACTGAGGCGATCAAAAAACAGCCCAGCGTGATGAGCAAATTCATCAGGCGGCCCGTCAGGCGATCGTCCAGATCCGCCAGCGCAGCGGCGACCACGCCGAGCGTAAGAGGAATGGTGGTAGTCGGAATATCCAGCCACCAGGGAACGACGGCAGCGCCCGCCAGCGCCAGAAAAATACGGATATTGTAGAGCCAGTTACTGTTATAGATGTACCGGCGCAGGGAGGCTGTTAGGGTCACAATCACGATAATTCCGCCTGGTTACTGAAAACGGCGTCGGGCATTTGCTTCCCGCGCGGCTCGAGCTTCTTCCACGGAGACCACGCGGCGACCGACTGGCCAGAGTGCAATGGCTGCAATTTTGAAGTTGGCGATGCCGACCGGAATGCCGATGACGGTCAGGCACTGCGCAATCCCGCAGGTGATGTGTGAAAGGCAAAGCCACCAGCCGAAAAAAATCACCCAAAAGACATTCAACAGTGTGCCACCCACATTCAGTAAAGGGTTTTTTTCGGTAGGGCGCAACTCGTCGACGTGAACGGCTTCATTACCGTAGGGCAGCAGCGACAGCTTGGTGATTTCCCAGCAAGAGCGGGTCAGGGGAAGCGTAAATATCAATAGGATGCTGACGCAGGTTGCCAGGAGCCAGGCTAACGTGGTGAAAAATCCGCCCAGGACAAAATTCAGAATGTTGAGCACGGTGCGCATAGTTTCTCCAGGACTTGTGTTTTGAATCAAACTCTATGATGAAGAAAGAATTATCACATTATTGGCAACGATATCCTAACCCGTTTTTATGGCTAGAGCGTGCGATGGCATAGCGGTTAAACTAGCGATTAAACGACAAGATCTCACAAGGTACGGCGCGGAGATTATGGAACTTAAATCAACTTCGATGGGCAAGCATCTGGCGCAGCACCCTTATAACCGGGTGAGATTGCTCAATGCTGGCGTCAAAGTCAGCGGCGACAAACACGAATACCTTATCCCATTCAATCAACTGCTGGCGATCCGCTGCAAAAAAGGGCTGATTTGGGGCGAGCTGGAATTTGAACTGCCGGATCATAAAGTGGTGCGTCTCCACGGCACTGAATGGCAGGAGACTCAGCAGTTCTTTCACTATGTCATGAAAGCCTGGCAGGGGTGGAGCGACGAAATGAGCCAGGTCAGCGCCGACGTGCTGACGCGTCAAATTGACGCCATTCACCGTCTGGAAACGCGCGACCGATGGTTCGGACGTAAAGAGCTGGCGCAGTTACAACAGGATATTCGCGAGGCGTTTTCCGCTCTGCCGCTGCCGTTGGAGAGACTCAGCGAATTCGATAACTGTCGAGATCACTATTTACGCTGCTTGCAGTGGCTGGAAGCGGGTGAGCCGCAACGTGAAAAAGCCAACCAGCACTGGACGGCACAGACGCTCGACGCGCAGCAGCACTTTTTCGCTAACGTAGAAAGTTCTCCCCTGAATCCTTCCCAATGTCAGGCCGTGGTCAATGGCGAGGATGCCGTGCTGGTACTGGCTGGCGCGGGCAGCGGCAAAACGTCGGTGTTAGTGGCTCGGGCTGCGTGGCTGCTCTATCGCGGCGAGGCGACGCCGGACCAGGTTTTGCTGCTGGCCTTTGGTCGACAGGCGGCGGAAGAGATGAACGAGCGTATTGAGAGCCGCCTCAATACCCGCGATATCAAGGCCAAAACCTTCCATGCGCTGGCGCTGCATATTATTCAAAGTTGCAGCCGCAGCGTGCCCACCATCAGTAAGCTGGAAACTGACACCGACCATCGCCGTCACTTCCTGATCAAAGAGTGGCAGCAGCAGTGCAACGATAAGAAAGCGCAGGCCAAAGGGTGGCGGCAGTGGTTGACTGATGAACTTGAGTGGGATGTGCCCGAAGGCGACTTCTGGCGGGATAAATCGTTGTCCTCCCGACTGTCAGGTCGTCTTGAACGCTGGCTGGGGCTGATGCGTTCGCACGGCGGTACGCAGAGCGAAATGGTGGAGCTGGCCGATGATGATCGGCGTGCGGTATTTCAACAGCGCATCAGGCTGATGGCCCCACTGTTAAAGGCCTGGAAAAAAGCGTTGAAAGAGGAAGGCGCGGTCGACTTCTCGGGCTTGATCCATCAGGCGGTTAATTTGCTGGATAAAGGGCGCTTCATCAGTCCGTGGAAGCATATTTTGGTCGATGAATTTCAGGATATCTCGCCCCAGCGAGCGCGGCTGTTGTCTGCGCTGCGGCGGCAAAATCGCGAAACCAGTCTGTTCGCGGTGGGCGATGACTGGCAGGCCATCTATCGTTTCAGCGGCGCGGAACTGGCGCTGACGACCGCGTTTGAGCACCATTTTGGCGTCGGGGCGCAGTGCGTGCTGGACACCACTTATCGCTTCAACCGACGCATCGGCGAGATCGCCAGCCAATTCGTTCAGCAGAATCCAAGCCAGCTGAAAAAGGCGCTCAACAGCCTGCGCGACGGGAACAAAAAGTCGGTTGTGTTGCTGCCGGATGAGCAGCTGGAAGGGCTGCTGGATAAAATGAGCGGTTATGTGAAGCCCGAAGAGCGCATTTTGGTGCTTGCGCGTTATCACCATCTACGGCCCGAGGCGCTGCAAAAGGCGGCGACCCGCTGGCCTAAACTGAACATCGATTTTATGACGATCCACGCCAGCAAAGGGCAGCAGTCTGACTTTGTGATTATCGTCGGGCTACAGGATGGCAAAGACGGTTTCCCCGCGCCGGGACGAGAGTCGATGCTGGAAGACGTGCTGTTGCCGACGCCGGAAGATTTCCCCGATGCCGAAGAGCGCCGACTGCTTTACGTGGCGCTGACACGCGCGAAACATCAGGTTTGGTTGCTGTTCCGTAAAGATGAACCGTCGGTCTTCGTTGAACAGCTGCATCGGCTGGGCGTGCCCAAGCAGCGCAAGGCGAGTTAGATCAATCGGGAAACACCCGCCGCGATCGAAGCCTATGGCGGCGGCAGGTGAGTCAGTGAAGAGGGGCTGAGCATGAACGCGGGCCAGCAGCGGCCCGCATGACGCTTATTTCAGGCGAGCCTGCAGGTAGCGCTGATAGTCGGGAATGGCGATGTCGACGGGCTGAGTGAACATATCGGAGTTCACCAGGAAATCGGCCGTGGAGCGGTTGGTGGCGACCGGAATATTCCAGACGGTTGCCAGACGCAGCAACGCCTT
>NZ_CAMKXG010000052.1 GCF_946477055.1 Lonsdalea britannica
ATGTGTATAAGAGACAGGGTATGCTCTCCGATAGAGCTTTTGTGAGTGATATTTTCTACTTTATTATCAATCATTTAATAGAAAATAAGACTAAATAAAACAAATTTAGCACACTTTGATGTACACATGTCATTTGTTTTTTTGTTGCTGTGACTTCGCGAATCTTTAGGGGTTACGAGTGCATGAGAAGGACTCTGATTTGACTTGGCAGGCGGGTTAGCGGGCGGCTAATATCCAGTCACCCGCCCCGCAATTTTATCAGACGGGAGCGGCTAAAACGCCAAGCTTTTTCATGATGGTTTCTGGGGCCTAGTGATCCTATGACGGCACCCACAGGGTAGCTACGTGTTGTTCGATACCGGACGCGAGGCAATCAACGGTAGCCTGGTCGTCGCCAAGATGTCCGACGTCAATGAGGTCACATTCAAGAAGCTGGTGATCGAATGTGGACAGCGCTACCTGAAGGGTCTAAACCCTAACTGGCCGATCATCACGATAAACGGCAACTGCAAGATAATCGGCGTGGCCGTCGAGTCGAAGATGCGCTTTGTTTAAAAAAAGCTGACCATGTTATTTTAACATAATGAAAAATATAAAGTTATTTGCAAACACCAAGTTAGTTCATATGCTATGATTGTATGCATGGACAATATAGAATTACGCGTTTCAAATAATGGATGTTGAATTTATCTTCCACTACCGTAAGCAATTTTTAAGGAGGCAATGATGGCTTACCCTACTGTAGCTGTGGCTAATGCCTTCATAAAAAAGGCATTGGATGGGAAGTTGGGTGATTTAACACCCATGAAATTGCAGAAATTGATGTTTTTTGCACAATCGTGGCACCTAAAGCTTTATGACGAGCCTTTAATCGACGATTTTTTTGCTAAATGGCAATATGGCCCGGTTATACCTTCCCTTTATCACGAAGTGAAAAGGTATGGCGGAGGTGAGATAAAAAAAACGATTAGCTCTATCGTAGACTGCGACGACGAAGTGACTATTGTAACTCCAGTAGTCCCTAAAACAGATCGAAGAACAAGCATGTTTATTGATAAAATAATCAGCGTATATGGCCCGCTGAGAGGTACACAGTTATCATACCTTACCCACCAAAAAGGCACCGCTTGGTCGTGTACAGAAAAAGATAGCTCAGTAATAGATAATAAACTTCTCAAGGAATGCATTGAATAAAGGATGTTGTATTGTCTAAGGAAATATCTCTAGAAAACATATCTCTTCCTGGATCTGTCGATTCCATACCTGATTCTACATCTGATACCGATGAGCAAGATGTAGGGGGCAAGGAAAAGCACCCTGCACTAGTGGTTCAGGAGGTTGAAGATAGAAAGGCAGACAGAGCATTAAGAGAGAAATTCGGAGATAAAGCATATAAAGTTGCCAAAAAAACACTTTATGGCTGGTCAATACTTTTGTTTTGTTATGGGTTATCGAGGATATTTGGTTTCACCATATTCCCCGACGGCGTCATGATCTCCATAACATCCGCTGTAACTCTTAATGTATTCGCAGCATTTTTAGGTGTCATTAGAGGACTTTTCCCATCAGGTAAAGGTTGCAATACAAAATAACCCGGCCACGCCGGGTTTTTTGTGCCTGTCCTTCCGCCATTCGCTTTCGCCCGCCAGCACAGCTTACACTTCGACTACTGCAGTATAATTTGATAAACGCAGGGAGATGATGCGGTGGTGGGCTGATTGGATAGATGACTCGAAGCAATTGGTATGAAATTTTAGTAAAGAAGAATCTCCATCAAGATGGTGCTACGGGCCAAGAAATTTCCGGAACCGTGGATACATCGACCGCTTTGACTGATTTTTTGTATGCTATCCATGCCGAGAGTTTTGCCTTATCTTCATCGCTGATTTCATCCAAAGCCAACTCAACACGCCAGTCTTTAACAACCTCATCGGCGTAATTCAGTAACTGGACCCGCTTTGATTCTGCGATAGCAATTAACTCGACATGGTTTAAGGGTGGAACATCAACCCAACACGGATAGCCGTCTCCATCAACGCCCACTACTTTTCCTTCCGGAGCGGCCGAAAAAGATCTGAAAACGTCATCAGTGACTTCGACTCCGATTTCCGGCCAGGTTCCGGCAGACTCATAAGCACTCTGCAAGCTAAACGGGTAAAAAAGACCATTAGAAAATTTATACATATATCCTCACATTCCAATTGCAACCCAGTTAATACTGGTAGCCGATATGCCATCATTTAAATAGAATTGAGCGTTAACGCGGGGTTCCGAAGATGTTTTACGCCGAAGCGTCGTATTTGATGTGTTGTCGTCGTCATAAATGCAGCCCACCACTACAAACACACCGCTTGGAAATGGGACTTTAAAATTAGCCGTCACCACCGAGTTTCCCCCACCGCGAACACTTCCCCACTGCATGATCAATCCTCCGGGGAAAGGAGCATAGCCATCAGTTTCATTCGATCCAGTAAAAAAGGACATGTCAGGGATCTGATTTTGGCCGGTGCCGACCCCACGCTTTGCAGCCTCTCCCAACCCGAGGTTTTTGAAAAACGTGTCATTAGCGCCATCGTTACTAATATCCGAACCAGGGTTTGACCGGGACAAAAACAAGGATCGCAACGCCGCCAGCAATTGCCCGCGGTTGCCCTTTTCGAGAGATAACCCAGCGGCTTCAATGGGACCGCAGATCTCTTCCTGCAGCGCGTCAAAATAATCGTCATCCAGCTCTGTCGCCAGTGTGCCAGTTTGTGGATTGCCACGGGTGAATCCGTTTTTACCCGCGCCAAATTTGTCGACCTGCGCGGTTCCTGTGTCAATTCGATGCATAAATCACTCCGGGTATTTGAAAATAACGTAGGTGTTTGAGGGACAGAGTTTTTCGATCACGCATTCCGCGGTCGTTTCGCCCCATGTTCTTAAGCTGTCCGTGCACGCGCTGATGCACGTCATGTTGTCTATCTTCGTGGCTGCCGGCATGTTGACGATCCAGTAATAGCGCCACTCTTCTGAATAAAGGGATTCGGTGCATGGGGATGTACAGCGGAATGGGCTGGTATCGAACCGGGTGATCGTCGCGTCCGGGTAACCCAGAGCCTCCAGCTGCCGTAGGTAGAAATCTTCATTAATCCCACCCTGTACATTGATTTTGGCGTCCAGCCGTTGGCGGCGCTGCGTCAGCGTTTGAACACCAGCAGGAGCACAGCTATCAGGGAGACCGCAAATATTCTCGTAGCGGCCAATCAACTCTGAGGTGGTACGCGGGTCTATTTCCAACATCAGATCGTCAGCGCGCTGATGTGCCGCCGCCAGCGACGGAGCCAGCCCCATAAGCAGGGGTTCGTCGCCATCCCAAGCAGGCCCACGAGGCAGCAACACGCCCAGCAAATACTGATATTGATTCGTCAGGTCCATGACACGTCCCCCAGCACGGCCAACTCACTGGCTCCCAGCGTGACATCGTAGGAAGGGCTTACCAGCACATGACTGTACTCTCCGGTCGCTATGCTGATCGCCTCACTAACCCGTGACGGTTTGATCACGCCTTTAGGGATGCCATCGCGAAACAGCATGCTGCGCAACTCAGCAATCACTGCCTGCCGGGTTTCTTCTGTGTCAGGCGTGATACGAACATGCACGTCGATGAATTTAGGGATGGGGGCAAAAACATACAGCTTAGAACCCGCCACGGGCGCCAGCGGCTCAATGTAGGATTGCACAGCGGCGACCGTTGCAGCATCCGGCACCGGATCGATCATGTCGCTGTTGGCAATCATCACACCGACCGTTCCTGTCCCCATCCAATGCCGGTACGTCCACGCACGGGTCACCCCCGCCACTTCTTTGGCCCAGACGATATAATCGCTATCCGCGCCGCCCTGCGGCGTCCAGTACCAGCGTTCAATGATCCGGGCTCTGAAATCTTCCAGACTCTCGATATCGCTACCCGCCTGAATGCTGTCGGCCTGTCCGGCAGACGACAAGCCGGAGATCGGATTAACCAATCTCATGGTGATACCGTCGTCCGTGTTCCCGGTTTCTCCTGCCGTATCACAGGTTACGGGGATCCGTAAAACTCCGCCGGAAGCTGTGGCCGCAGACGTCGTCGTAAACGACACCAGATCGTCACGTTGAATGACTACCCCTTCACCAATGCTGAGGCCGTCAGTTGCACCATCCCAGCGAACGTAACCCGATGCTGCGGCGGCAGCTTTTCGCGTCACCCGTTTCATATTGCCGTGCCGCGTCAGCCAGTCTTCATCCGCCAGATCCGGCAACAGATTGCGCGCCAGATAGTCGATGTACCCGTAGACCGTATGCACGGCTGCCGCCTGGACGCGGGAATACACTTCCGCGTCACTGCGTCGCAGCTGCGCCAGCGTGGAATCGGAAGATAGTCGGGTAAGAACGTCGTTTCGGATGGTGGTAATTAACTGGGGGAGCGTCTGGCGGGAATATCCGCTATCAGCCATCTAATTCACTCCATAGGTCGTTAAAAGCAATCGACACTGTTGTGCCGTCCGATTTACTGATGGTGATCGAGGCCTGTATCGTACTGATGCCGGTGCGTTCGGCTTTCACGTCCACGCGGGCGGCAACGCCATCATCAACCATCCATTGCAGTGATTCGCGCAACATATCCCGGACCCGGCCCGGCGTTTTATTGGTGATTTTCTCGCGTCGAAGCTGGTAAAGGCGGGAGCCTATACGATCATTTTGTACGGTGGGATAACTGTCCCCCCACCAGCCCATGACCTGGTCAACGTCGTCATCAGACCCGGCGCGGCGCCAGGTTGCGATAGAGATGATGACAGCTCGCGTCAGGGGGTCGGTCGGGAACGACACAGCACGTGATACCCCATTCATCGTTAATATCATGCGTTACCCCATTGGCGTGGTCGGTGAACCAGTTATACCGCCGCTATCACCTGGATGATTGTGGGTATTAAAGGTGTCTCTCATCTTCTGCATGGTTGACGTTTTGTCCGTAACCTCACCGGAAGGAACCTCGAACAGAGGGGTATTCACCGTCATTTTCTTTGTCGCATTGACGATCAACGTGCCCGTGCTTACCTCAATCAACTTTCCGCGTTTGAGCACGATGCTGTCGCCCTCGTCGGTGTAAATGGCAACCTCGCCCGCTTGTAGGTTTTTGACCCGGTAGCGCCGGTCAGAAGCCACCAGTACAACACCGTGACTACGGTCGCCATCGAGGTATACCGCCAGCGCCTCAGCACCGGCTTGCGGGGCGGAAGTAAATCCGTAGGGCTCCAGATGCTCGATGTCGGATTTACCCTCTCCGCCCGCCATCTCGATTTGTAGTTGCTGGCATTTCGTCGAGGACGTACGCCCACGGACAACGGCCCGTGAAATCATGTTCGATACCATTCGACTGAGTGATGCCAAAGGGTCTGCCATCAGTACGCCTCCTCTTTTTTCTTCTTCCGCTTGGCTTTTTTCGCTGGCTTGTGCAAGTAGGCTTCTGACGGGCCGACACGTAACTCCGTGATCGTCCCGTTCTCATCCTGCTGATAATTGACCTCGGCGATCACCATTTCCCGGTTGTCGAACCCCAGTTCAGGATCCCAGACGATGACCGTCATATTGGGTTGCCACAGCGCGCCATTACCCTGGCGCCATCCCTGAACGGTGTAGGTGGTTTCGTCCGTTCTCGCGGCGCGGCGCTCCATTTCAAAATCGCACCGGTCACCGCATGACCCGGCCGTTGAGTTACCAGTTTGCCGGATGATCAGAGGCCGATACCTCGCAATACCCCCATCAACTGTTTCTGCTCGAATAGCAGATATCGTCGCCTCTCCATAGTCAGCATCATTAGATTTACGCTGACCAGAAACCGAGTACACGCTGAACCGCTCGCGGATAGATTGCTCGGTATCGCATGACAAAATGTTTTCACCCAGCACCAGTGCCGTCGTAGCCTGCGTAACGCCAATATCGCCGATAACCAGCTGCCCTTGCGCGTTGTCATAGACAAGAGTGGGCGCCAGTCCCAGCATTTTATTCAGCACATCAATGACCGTTTCCCCCTGATCGGCCTGAACGCTCTGCAGGGTGCCGTTGTCAGTGGCATCAATAACTGAGATACCGAAGGGCTCCGCGAGGTCTGCCGCCACCTGAGAAACAGACCGGGACTCATATTGTTTTGGCTCTGCCGAGCAATCGATCAGGTCACAGGTCTTGCTGCGGCCAGAAATCCCCAACACTTTGCTGTTAGCGTCATAACGTACCGGCGTGGCCTCGACGTATCCGGTGATCACCAGGTCATCGCCAATCAGCACCTCAACCACGTCACCGCGCTGAATCCGGGACTTGATGTTTCGCTGATCGGTGTCGCCCGGCCATCGCCGGGTAATTTGCACGTTAAAGTCACGAGCGATCCGCTCGATGCCAGCAGATATCCGCACGGACGTCCAACCGCCCCACTCGCGCCCATTAACGCGCAGCGTTACCAGATTTTCACTCATTGCGTGGGAACCCTCAGTGTGGTGACCGGGACGAAGCCGGGATGCTGGATATTGTTTCGCGCCATGATCTCGTCTGCCCGCTCCACTGAATCGTACCAATCAGCAGCTAAGACTATGGCGGGCAGAACCTCAGTCGTTTGACGCTCAGTGACGCGTGCGGCGAGCACAAGACGGCTAGAGATATCGCTGTTTACGTCAGATCGCACCCGCACCAGTGCCTGAAATAACGTATCGTCGGTGACACGTTCTAACTCGCGGTCTATCGCCGTATTCAATGATTCTCTAACTTCGGTGAGATCATCCCATGATGGCACCGTCGCCGCGGCAGTTGACGTCGTCGTACCGGCATTAGTCGTCGCCTCAGAGGTATCGATATCGGTTACCGCAGGATGCGGAATCGTGACTATGACTGGAGAGGCCCCGCCCCCGGCGCCTAATGCGTTTGACGATGATGTTAAAAGTGATTGAGACGATGATCGAGACTGCGCGGGCTTAGGCAATGAGGTGACCGTATAGGCAGCTTCACTGATTGCCGATACGCGAATTGCCTGTGCCACGTGGTTGCTTTGGGTCTTGCGGCTTTGCGTAGTCGTGCTATCGGTGGACCACACGCCTCGCGGGGCCAGATCGTGACCAGCCGTGACTCCCGTCAATCCAGTGATCATCGACACCAGAGATTTTGTGTCACCGCTAAGACGCGTTCCGGCGCGCCACATCGTTTGCAGGCGGTTGACGAAATTCATCGCGCTGCCGCCGCTGCCAAGCAATACGGTCAGGTCGCCGTTCATTAGCCGGGCGGCGGCCGTCACACCTGCATCAACGTATTTGAATGTGTCGGTCACAAAATCCATCATCGCGCTGGCGTCATCCAACACGCCGTCGTTGATAAAGTCCGGCAGACCATCCAAACCGAACGCTTCCATTGCTGATCCAATGCACTCGTCAAGCCACGAAACAGAAGACGACAGTTTTTTACCCGTAGCCAGCCCTGCCGTTGGGAATGACAGTTCGCCAGCTTCGACAAAAGAGAATGCGATACGGCACATCCGGCCTTCATCATTGGTATGTGAGATTCTGGCCGGCTCATTAATGGTGATGCTCATCTCGCCGTAGTAAGGATGAATCAGCGTTGCTGGCCCCTCTTTTTCGATCTCCTGAATCAGCCGGTTACGCTGCTCCATAAAATCATCGCCGATAACGTATGCTTCGACCGAAAAATGTCGGGTGGCCCGTCCTAAATCCTCGGAATAGGGTTTATCCCTGTTCGGGTATTCATGGACCTGAACCCGCCGACCAAACTGCGCCTCATCTCCACTGATCTTGAATTTCACCCCGCGTAAGGAGGCATCATGTAGGTTATCTATCCAACTCATGCGATCTCCGGGCATAAAAAAACCCGCCGAAGCGGGTTATCAGCCATTCATTTTTTTAAATTATTGGTTCAATACCTACCGCAAATGAGGAAGTACCCTGCTCCAGTTATCATCCGCCAGCGGTTGATATTCAATATGAGAAGTTTCGCGCCTTAAAAACTCTCTCGCTCTATTAATTGTTCGGGGGTACTCGTGGCCTATTGAAAAGAAACGAGAAGCCAAACGGTGTTCCGCAACATCCAGCAAAGGATATATATCCTTACACGCTGCAATCATTGCTTCTGAGTATTTACACAACCAGGCCAACTCACACAGTTCTTCATCGGTGAACTGTATTCGTGCGTTGGGCGGTAGGGATTTTTGCTTTCCGAGGAACTCACCCTCCAACGAAACACGGGCCGCCAGTGATAGCGCTTCGGTGAACTGTTCTTCACCGATGTCTTTGTAGCTGCAGCCAAAGTGTGATTTCAGCGATGACCACAAGGTGATCATCCCCTTAGCCTGGCGCTCTTTCGGCAGAGCCTTGCCACGAGTCATTACCAACTGCTTGATCGCTTCCTGCTGCTCTGGGGTAATTTTGCCGGATAACACCTTTTTAGCCTTGCGCGGATTTTTTACCTCACCCTTTGTCCAGTACTCATACAGAACGTCGTCGCATTCCTCTTGATAACGTGCAACCTTTTCGCGCAACCCAGGACGAACCTTGCCGACGTTAATTGTGTGTAACCAACCAGCAACCTTTCTAAGTGGGAGGCATACCACTTCACGGCGCTGACTATCACCGGGAAGCTGTGTTGTGATAATCACAACGGAGGTTTTGAATCGATTTTTAATCTTGGTAAATTGCGATGCCCAGTCTAACCCCATCCCTTCAACTATTGGGCGCATTGGTGTTTGCGCTTCACCATTATGGTTTACGATGTAGAGATGGGCCCCATGGAAAGGCACGTTGATTGTACGATCTGCAATTGCTACACTGTTCATTGTTAGTTCCTTGCTAGTTACTGACAAATTAGAAACCTCGCTGGTTGCCGCCAACGAGGTTTTGCCTTTATTAAATAACGAAATCACCTTTCTTCTCCATCTCAATAACTCGGTCTAGGATGTAATCAAGCATCCCTTGCGCAGAACGATATGTTTTCGCAGCATTACCCTCTATAAATTCTCTAACCTCTGGTCTCATGCGATACGATAGCGGCTTGATGTTTGCTTTTTTCTGTTCCATTATTCACCTCATGCAATTTGATTCTTCACACCATCATCGGTGTGAGGTGATTATTAACCACACGTCACAATGTGTCAATGTGAGATTTTAAATATCATAAATGAAAATAGATAAATCATTCTCTAGTAGAGTATCCATAGCCAGAAACGCCCTAGGCTTAACGCAAGGCCAATTGGCGGATATGGTTGGTATCGTGAGACGACAGATTGCGGCTTATGAAGCTGGAGACTCAAAGCCAAGAATTGGAGTGCTTCAAAACTTAGCGGCCGCCCTAGGGACTACAACTGAGTGGCTTGCTACTGGCAAAGGAAGTGGACCTGATGTCAGCGGAGTGAAGCGAACTGTAACTTTGAGAGAAATACCTGTTCTCTCTCATGTACAGGCGAAGTTTGAAACATTGGAAGAACTATTAAAAACAGCGTCGGTAAAGGACTTCATACCAGCGCCACCAGGAGCCAATGAAAATTGTTTCGCGATTCAAGTAGAAGGCGACTCAATGTCTTCTGCTCACGGAATCAGTTTTCCGCCAGGTTCAATTGTTACCTTCGATACCTCTTTGCCAGCTTATTCTGGTGACTTTGTTCTATGCCATTCACCAGATTGTACTGATGCGATGTTTAAGCAACTCATCGTAGATCAGGGAAATCAATACCTTAAGTCATTAAATTCTGACTACCCCATGATTTCATCTAATTCACTAGAATTTATTGGTGTGGCCATACACTCCCAAATAAGAATTCATAAAAACGATCGTGATTTTCCGACAGTTTATGAAGATGCGCAAAGACTCATTTCTGATAGGAATAATGTTAGTGCGGATTCTTTGTCAGCCCTAGCCCCCTCTGGAATATATTACTTGGATGAGCGATTAAATCGCCTTGAGGAAATTTCGGAGAAATTAGAGAAGATTTTTTCCAAACAAGTCGTGCAGCAGGTATTGCAGGAGTCCCCCTACCCACCACTTAGCTCAATGGTTGAAGGAAAAGATAAAAAAAAGTGATTTAATCATACTTTTTGTCCCGTCATGATACAAAAAGCCCACATAGGTGGGCTTTCAAACAAGCTCATTACCTACTAATTAAGCGCTTTTATATCTGTAAACTTGAATATAAATTCAGGTTCTTTCAAGCCCCCCGATAAGCTCATGCTCGATTCCTTAATGCAAGATTCGTCTCCCCTAAAGAATGACCCAGAAAAGATGACTTTATCACCCACATTTAAAGATGACGCTTCCCCGAAAAGCTTTGAACGAGGATCAATTAAAGTGCCATAGTTCACATCGGAAAATGCATTATTCCAAGTCTTCAAGGCTACATCTTTGGCAATTTCAACTTCAAAAATACCCTTACCATCGCTGTTCGAATCTATCGTTTTGACTTTGCCTACCCAGCCACTCACAGTTCGCTTTTTGAGCCCTTTACAGATTGCATCGTCTCTACGGACTTTTATGCCCCCACGTTGCATATCATTTTTAGCTGAAGAAGTTTCCGAAATTGCATTATTCACTATCTCGATAAACTTTGTTTCTTTATCAGGTAATTCATTCGCGACCGCTGAACAAGAAAATAAAGTTGCTGTGATAAATAAAGCGCCAATTTTACAAACAGACATCCATAAACTCCCTTTTAAAAAGAACAGATTTAAATTCTAGTTTACTTCCCTGTCGAAGAAAATCTGTTATAATCAACATCATAGTTAAGCCAAGGAAGAGCCCCGCCGCCCGCGGGAATTACCT
Organism: Lonsdalea britannica; assembly: GCF_946477055.1. Taxonomy (GTDB): domain Bacteria; phylum Pseudomonadota; class Gammaproteobacteria; order Enterobacterales; family Enterobacteriaceae; genus Lonsdalea; species Lonsdalea britannica_A. The sequence continues at coordinate 10,822 of NZ_CAMKXG010000052.1, forward strand.
GCATCCCTTGTGGTGAGTTATCGAACTTGACGGTGATTTCTGCCGATTGCTTAGGCGTAAGAACCGGTTTCATCGGATCATAATTTGGATCAACGCCAAGCATTTCTTTCAGGTTAAATAAGAACCCAGCATGATCGGACCTGTCGCCCTTGGGCCCATTGTTACTGCCCATCACTGCTCCTACATCTGAGCGTAATTTATTCGTGTCTTCATGTACCTGAATGCCTAACAGTTCTTTTAGTCGGGGGATAAACCCGGTGTAACCGCGTTCCTCTTCATTTTTCTGCAGGTTGTTCGTGAGATATGTGCCTACATCAACATGCTGGTTCGAGGCATCTTCATGCAATTTGTCCAGGCGTTTCATTAGGTCAAACATGACGCCTATAGTGACGGTGATCACCCCCATCTGCGCGATGCTGCGAAGGTTGTTTTTCAGCCCTCCAGCTTCTTTATTTGCGCCCCCGATCCCTGTCACCATATCTGTGAGCCATTTCCCAGCGGTAAATGTGGCGACGCTGGTCATGATATTTTCCCATCCGCCAATGGACTGAACGAAGCTATTAACCTGATCGGCGACATTTTTCACCACCGGCCCGACGGTGTCCCAGTTGTCCACAATCAGACCAGCACCAATCACCATCAGCGTGACCAGCTTACCCAGGGTGGACATCTTCATTACCGCTTCCAGCCCGCGGAATGTTTTGGTGACTATCCCCACGCTGGCTGATACACCAACCAATGTCACCCCCAGCTTAAGAACACGACGAATCAGATCCGGGTTCGCCCTTGACCAAGCTCTGAATTTCTCCAGAAAAGGCTGCATTTTCTTTGTCAGCTCGACAATATCCGGGAGAAATATGCTACCAATCGTAATACTGGCCGCATTAAACTGATTCTTTATCAACTCAATGCTGTTAGCCGTGGTTGCCGCTCGGGACTCATATTCCTGCTGCATCGAACCTGCATATTGCTGGGCTTCAGATACACGATTGAAGTTAGTTCTCAATAGATCGAGATTGGCTAATAGCGGCGCAATCGCTCCACTTGATTCTGTCCCAAACAATGCGGTCAGAACAGCAGGTTGATCGGCTTTTGAAACCTTTGCTAATGAGTCCAGAACATGCAGTATTGCCGTCTTAGAATCCTTCTGCATATCCGCGGCAAGCTGTTTGGGATTGATTTTTAAAAGCCTCAACGCTTTTTTCTGAGAGGCAGTGGCTGATTTACCCGCGGTCAGCGACAGCATGAAGTTTTTAACACCGGTAGCCGCAATTTCGGACTCAACGCCCATGCCGGAGATCGTCGCGCCCATCGCCGCAATTTCTCCAGAGGCAATACCGGCAACAGAACCCAGTGGACCGATTCGAGTCACAATGTCGGAGATTTTCGCGGCATTTGCCGGTCCATTGTTGCCTAGGAAGTTAATTTTGTCCGCCAGCGCAACGACTTCGGTTTGGCCCATTTTGAACGCGGTACGCCACTGCGCCATCATCTGGCCTGACTGCTCCGCCGTCTGGTCAAATGCGATCCCCATTTTCACCGCATCGGCAGCAAATTTGGATAATTCGTTGCGTGCAATACCAGCCTGCCCGCCCGCTGCCACAATCTGGGCGATCCCCTCAGCCGCCATCGGCAGCTGAGTAGACAGGCTAAGAATATCTTCCCCCATCTGTTTAAACTGCTCCGGCGTCTCAAAGTTCACCACTTTTCTTACGTCGGCCATCCCGGATTCAAAGCTGATCGCCTGTGATATGGGGTAGGCAAATGCTGTACTGATCCCTGCCCCCATCGCGGCCGCACCGGCCATCACGCTGCTGAATTCCTTCTGGAACCCGCGCATTTTTTTGCTCATTCCCTTGAGCGGTTCGGACAGTTTATCGACAGCGGTGATAATCGCTTTCAACTGGAAACTATCGGCCATTGTTCAATTCCCCGTTAATGCGCACGGCCTGTTCCTCCAGCTCCATAAATTCAGACAGGCCGACGTGTTTCAGTTCAAGTGGGTTTATTCGCCAGAAATGGCAGACGTTGTAGAGTCGGCTTCGGAGCTGGTCGAGTCGCCCGACCCCATAAAAAAACCGAGGATCGACATAGACGCAACGGTCACATCGCGCAGCGCCATTTTCTCGGCTGCCGACGGAGGGATACCCGCCAGCACCGGGATATAACGCAACGCGGCGCCGGTATCGATTTTCGTCTCTCCAGCAGCGCCATAGGAGAATGGCAGGCCAAACTGCTGCACTTCTGCATACGTGGGTTCGCGCAGCTCCAGCACATGCAGCTTTTCACCATGCGCCATGATTGGTTTTGTGAGTAGCAGTTCCATTATTGATAGCCCCCTTCTTCGCCGTGGAATTCCAGATCGGCCGTGCCGTTCTCTGCATCGTGATTCGCTTCACCGGATAGGTGCGCGCCAGACAAGACATACACCTGGCCGTTAGCCAGCTCGGCCGTGATCGTCATCGTGTCCGAGGACGTGATCTTGTCTACCGGGAAAGAGGAAGGAACCTTAAACGTCCCCTTCACATAAGGGGCGCGGAAGCTTTCCTTGTAGTCGACAGAGCCGTCCAACCCCATCACATCTTCTTTGATCGTGGTGTTCATCGGCACTTCAACGCCCCCGGTCAGCGATAGTTGCTGACCGTCAATTTTGAAATAGCAGGTACCTGCAACGCGAGCCATTAAGCGGCCTCCTCTGCGCTATATTGCAAACGGAACTGATTGACCAACGCGAAGATGCGCAGCTGGTTGACGTAATCCGGCGGGAACAGAACATCCAGACGATTCGGGTTATCCGCGTTACGTTCAACAATCAGGTATTTTTTGAACAGGTCGTAATTTTCAACGATCCCGGCGCGCTCCATCTTGCGATAGACCGCCAGCATTTCCCCGCGGATCACTGCCGGTGTCACAATCGCCTGTCCGGCACCAAACCGCGTACCGTCGCTGGCCAGCTTATGGCGTGGGTATTTGCTGGTGATGATTGACTTCAACTGACGCAGTACGTAGGCGCTGGTATGCAACGTTTCACTGTCCAGAAAGCTGTTGTCCGTGACACCAAACGCGTTTTTCTTGTACATCGTGATATCGCGCTGAATGCGTAGAGAACTGCTTTCCACATACGCGGTGGCGATCCCATGAGTCAGCAACGATTGCTGTTCCGAGAAAATAAAACGCGAACCCTTCGGCGCGGGCAATGCCCCCGTCAATTCGCCGGTTTGCGTCGGGCGGGCCGGGTCGTTGCGAATGAATCCAGCATTTCGCGCCGTGCGCAGGGCGGCCAATTCATCGGCGGTGGTATGGATGTCCGGCTCGTACCCTGCCACGGTGATGTGTTCCAGGTTAAGCGAGGAACCAAACGCCACCAGCTCAGACAGGGAACCGATCTTTGCCGAGTACACATGGCCGTATAGCTGCCGCGCATAGCCCCAACGGTCGGCCAGCTCAGCGTGAATGGTAGAAACCGACGAAGAGTCATTGAACGGGAACGCGTTGAAGTCAAACGGCTCATCCCCCATCGCCGCCACCGCGCCCGTCAGATCGGGTATACCGCTGCCGCCGCTCATGGCTTTGATATCGATGTTAATGCCGCTCGGTGTCGTCTGGCTGCCCACCAGGCCGTAGTAGTTCAGGGCTAACGGGATCTCATTGCCAGTCAATCCTGCGTGACGCGCCGTCAGCGTTACCACGGCATCAGCGACAGCCGCCGTCACCGGCAAATCCACATTGGCATTGATAGCCGCGGATACGGTCGCTGCAACATCTGCCGCCGTTTCACCGGCGGTCACACCGGCCTGTACCAGCACATTGCCGATGTAGAGGTAGACGGTGCCGGACTCCTGCGCATTTCCGGTCAACGTCAGCGCGCCGGACGCGGCAGCGCCCGCGCTGGGTGCATCGAGGGCAATTACCCACAACTCACCGAACGGATCGATACTGCGGTAGCTGGCGACCATTCGCGCTAACTGGCTTCCGCGCCCAGCTAGACTGCCGGCAAGGCCCGCCGATGGCATAATGGTCAGAGCATTGCGCTGAATGCTCGCGTCGCTGTTGGCATAGCCAATGATCAGCGCTGGCGCAGCGCCGTCGGACGTCGTGTTCGCCGCGCTGTTATCCATTTCAGCCCAGAACAGCGGCACCTGGATATTCGACGGGATGCTGTTGAAACTGACACTCATTGACTCACCTCACTGGTTTCGGTTTCTTTTTTTTTACGATCGACAATTTCCACGTCCCCGTCGTTTAAACGCCGGTACCAGTAGACATTGCCCTCTACGTTTCGCCCGGATTCAGGCAATACGTCACCTCGGGCCGGGTCAGGAACTGACCGCCCGTCTTTGGGTTTTACAAACATGGGATTTACTCGTTTTTGAGGGTTATTTCGGTGTGATGCTCGATGTTGCCGTCAGGACCGTTGCCGGGATCGATATAGTCAACGTCGACGCTAATCTCCTGCAGATCATCCAACGTGTTCAGGTCTTGCTGCTGGCGCGTATCGTCCTCGCTAACTTCCAGCGTGCGGATAAAGTCGAACTGATAATAGAGACGCCCCCGATCCATCTGAATCAGTTGGCCGCCCGCATACGATATAGGATGCGCGTTATCGTCCGGCTGCCACCCCAGCAATGCCCGCCACAACTCAGAGCGAACCGTATCGACAACATCGAACGAGGCAGCCTGTCCTCGGTTATCCGGCGTGTTATTCATTACGCAGACAATCGCAAACCCTTCCGTCACGTTCTGCAAGTAATCCGTTATAGAGCGTTGCTCGTCCGCATCATCACTGGACGGCACGACGTAGGCCGCGGGCAACAACATTTTGCCGGTTTCCGGCAGCGCCTTGAGTTCCGCAGCACCCGCTACGCGCCCCGCAAACGATGGGCAACGCTGCCGCAAGGCGGCGATCACAATCGAGAGTTTCATCGCTTCTTCTTTCGTTGAGGACGCAGAGATTCCCGCAGCGCGCGGGACAACACGTAATGTGTCCACGCTTTGCGGGATTCGAGAACCTGCGTCATATAGTTTTTGCGGGGAGCAATGCGCCACGGCGTTCCACCGGAGGCACCGCGGTGATGGCGGCGCTGCCGCACAGCTCCACGACGAACGCCATAAAACAGAAATGCCGGATAGAAAGCCCCCTGAATGGGTCTGTTGCCCTCGCCCCGCTTCTGGTTAGGTGCGATCCGTACCATCAGACCGGGACGACGTTTTGACGCCCTGGGAACGTAATAGCCAATGGCTGTCTCTTATACACATCTGACGCTGC
>NZ_CAMKXG010000053.1 GCF_946477055.1 Lonsdalea britannica
CTTCAGCTATTTTATGTTTATTTTTAGAAGCATTAAGCAACCAATAGAATGATCATGAAATTTTATTTCATCCATTATTAAATTATGAGAAATTCTCAAATAGAGCGGCAATCGATCATCGTTCAATATTGCGGATGCCGAATCAGCTCCTGTCTTAGGGGGGGGTAGACGGCGCGAAAAAGGCAAACGTTCACCTTTAGGCGCAGAACACCGTAAAATAGACGTTTTCCCTTAGAGCGAGAAAACCACGACGATGCAGGATGCGCCATCACCAAACTGGTTTGTTTATATGCTGCGTACCAGCAGCGGCATGCTGTATACCGGCATTACCACCGATACTTCGCGCCGTTTGGCTCAGCATCAGGCAGGCAAAGGCGCCCGCTCGCTGCGCGGAAAGGGCGAACTCGCGTTGGTATATCAGTGTGAGGTAGGTAGTCAATCTGTCGCGCTGCAGTGGGAATATCGCATCAAACAGCTGAGCAAAGCACAGAAAGAGCGGCTGGTGCGCGACCAGCCAGAGTCTATCGCCAGCTTTTTAGCCGAATTTAAACGCGATTGAACGGATCGGCGAATTCCACTTTCCCACTCACGCCTTGAAAGTGATTGTCCGCCAGCGGGTAGATTTGGAAGTTGGATGAGGGTTCGTCCCGACCGCAGCTGAGCTGATGTTCCGACGCCGCAACAAAGCCAAAACGGGAAAAGTAAGCCGGATCGCCGAAAACGACCACCGCGGTGTAGCCGAATTCATTTAGCGAATCCAGACCTTCATACACCAATTGCTCGCCCAAGCCTTGCTTTCTCAGGCTTTCATCGACCGCCAGCGGCGCCAGTCCGACCCACTGAAGCTCTTCCCCTTCAATGCTGACCGGACTGAAAGCGGCATAGCCGACCACGCCGCCCTCATCATCCGTCGCCACTACGCCCAGCGTCAGCTGACCGTTTTCACGCAGCTCTTGCACCAGTTCGGCCTGAGCCGAAGTGGGAAATGACTGTCGAAGCAGGCGATCTATTCCCGGCGCGTCGACAGGAATTTCAACGCGAATTAACATGACGCCGGCGCGTGTGCCGGAGCCTGCTCCGCGCCCTCCCGCAGTCCAGACTCGACGAAATCCGCCAGCTGCAGCAGCGCCACGCGCAGCGGAGTCGGCATGCTTTCCAGCTCAACGGCATCCATCAGATTCTTCACGTACAGTCCCAGCTCGGTATCACCTTCGATACGCAGACGACGTTGGAAGAACAGCGTATCGGGATCTTCTTTACGCGCCGCGATCAGAATCAGATCGTTGGCATCGGCGCTGAACGTCACTTCTGCGACTTCGTTGCGGCTGACCAGCAGACGGCCTTCGCGCTGCGTCATAAACCAACGCAGCCCCATATCCCGAACTTCAATCTGTAACCAGCGATCTTCCAAAAATTCCAGATCGCCATCTTCCAGCGCCTGACGGAACTGCCACTGCAGCAGTTGCTCCAATATCCGGCGCTGCAGGGAAAAGGGCGTAAACGCTAACGGTTTGCCCAGAAATCCCGGCCCCTGACGCACTATTTGCGCCCGTAGTTGTTCCAGCACTGGCGTACTCCTCTAAAGCTAAAGCGATATAGACGACACGATACTCTGACATCATTTTGCCACATTGCCGACTCGCGACGGCGGCTTACATCAACAATGTAGCCGGTTATCGCTCAAATCACGAAATACGCGCGTCTGCTATATTATTTTCATCACACTATATACTGGTTTAAATCAAAGTGTTGCCACAGCGGGTTAACTAAGATGCCTTTTCGTCAGAATTTTTAATTGACTGATAACCTGCTTCATCAATCAGACAACATCATTGATCGCCTCCGTTTAAATTTGACGAAGGCCTTGATGAGTGAAGGAATAGGTATGGAACTGCTTTGCCCCGCCGGTAATTTACCGGCTCTAAAAGCCGCTATTGATAATGGTGCAGACGCGGTGTACATCGGGCTTAAAGATGATACCAACGCACGACATTTCGCCGGACTTAACTTTAACGATAAAAAATTGCAGGAAGCTCGCAGCTACGTGCATCAGCATAAGCGCAAACTGCATATCGCCATCAATACCTTCGCCCATCCAGACGGTTTCCAACGCTGGCAGCGCGCCGTGGATAGCGCTGCACAGGCGGGAGCGGACGTCCTGATCCTGGCTGACCTGGCGACGTTGGAATACGCGGCGGAACGCTATCCGCATATCGAACGCCACGTTTCCGTGCAGGCGTCGGCCACAAACGAACAGGCTATCCGTTTCTATCAAAAACATTTTGACGTCGCGCGCGTCGTACTGCCGCGCGTGCTGTCTATCCATCAGGTCAAACAGCTTGCCCGCACCAGCCCGGTGCCGTTGGAAGTCTTCGCCTTCGGCAGCCTGTGCATCATGGCGGAAGGACGTTGCTACCTCTCTTCCTATCTGACCGGTGAGTCGCCCAACACCGTCGGCGCCTGCTCTCCGGCGCGTTTTGTCCGTTGGCAGCAGACCGACAAGGGGATGGAATCTCGCCTGAACAATGTGCTGATTGATCGCTATCAGGATCATGAAAACGCCGGTTATCCCACGCTGTGCAAAGGTCGCTATCTGGTGGACGGCAAGCGTTACCATGCGCTGGAAGAGCCAACCAGCCTGAATACGCTTTCGCTATTGCCGGAGCTGATGGCGGCAAATATCGCGTCAGTGAAAATCGAAGGCCGCCAGCGCAGCCCTGCCTATGTCAGTCAGGTCACGCGAGTATGGCGTGAGGCGATCGACCGCTGCAAGGCATCGCCAGAACACTACTCCCCCAACCCCGAATGGATGGACGCCCTGGGCGCCGTCGCCGAAGGCACGCAAACCACGCTGGGCGCCTATCACCGTGAATGGCAGTAGTCAGGAGAACACTATGAAGTATGCATTGGGAGCCATCCTTTACTACTGGCCCAAAGCAGATATTGAAGCCTTTTATCAGGCGGCCATGTCCAGCAGCGCGGATATCGTCTATCTCGGAGAAACGGTATGCAGCAAGCGTCGCGGCATGAAGGTCAATGACTGGCTGGAGGTCGCCCGTCAGGTGTCCGCCAGCGGCAAACAGGTGGTCATTTCTACGCTGGCGTTGCTGCAAGCGCCCTCAGAGCTGAACGAGCTTAAGCGTTACGTTGAAAACGGCGATTTTTTGCTAGAGGCCAACGATCTCGGCGCCGTCAATATGGCCGAGGAGCATCACCTGCCGTTTGTCGCCGGGCATGCCTTGAACTGCTACAACGCCTATACGCTGCGACTGTTGCACAAACAGGGGATGGTCCGCTGGTGTATGCCGGTAGAGTTATCGCGCGACTGGCTGCAACATTTGCTCAATCAGTGCGACGAACTCGGCTTTCGCGATAAATTCGACGTCGAGGTGCTGAGCTACGGTCATCTGCCGCTGGCCTACTCCGCCCGCTGTTTTACCGCGCGATCTGAAAATCGCCCTAAAGATGAGTGCGAAACCTGCTGCATTCATTATCCGCAGGGCCGCAAGGTGCTGTCGCAGGAAAATCAGCAGGTATTCGTACTCAACGGCATTCAAACCCAGAGCGGATATTGCTATAACCTCGGCAACGAGCTGACCTCGATGGAAGGTCTTGTGGATATCATCCGACTCTCGCCGCTCGGTCTGGAAACGCTGGATGTGCTCGATCAATTCCGCGCCAACGAACACGGCGCACAGCCGCTGACGCTGCATCAAGAGAAGGAGTGCAACGGCTACTGGCGCCGCCTGCCCGGTCTGGAGCTGGTAGACTGACCTCGCCGGATGCCCTTTATTTCCGGGCATCCGCACGCCTCATCCGCTATTTCCGCGGAATATTACGTACTATGATTATTCGATAATATTCCGCGGTTAGCCTGCTCCCGGGTTGACCCTTAACCCGGTGAGCCATGCCTATGTCACAACAGCCTGTTACTTTTTCCGTACTGGATTTGGCCCCTATTCCTGCTGGGGCAACACCGCGCGATGCCTTTCACAGCTCTCTCGATTTGGCCAGACATGCAGAGCGATGGGGGTATCACCGCTACTGGCTCGCCGAACATCACAATATGACCGGTATCGCCAGCGCGGCCACCTCCGTTCTGCTCGGCTATCTGGCGGCGGGCACCGAACATATTCGACTAGGTTCCGGTGGGGTCATGCTGCCTAACCATGCGCCGCTGGTGATCGCCGAACAGTTCGGCACGCTGGAATCCCTCTATCCGGGACGCATCGATCTGGGACTGGGACGCGCGCCGGGCAGCGATCGCCGCACCATGATAGCGTTGCGGCGTCATTTAAAAGGCGAAGAAGATGATTTCCCTGCGGATGTTCAGGAACTACAGCGTTATCTAGCCCCTGCACAGCCGGATCAAGCGGTTCAGGCCGTACCGGGTCAGGGTCTTAACGTCCCGATCTGGCTATTGGGCTCCAGTCTATATAGCGCGCAGCTCGCCGCAGCGTTGGGGCTGCCGTTTGCTTTCGCCGCTCACTTTGCGCCGGACATGCTGATTCAGGCACTGCAACTCTATCGCGATAAATTCCAGCCTTCAGCGCAACAATCACAGCCGTATGCGATGGTCTGCGTCAACGTCATCGCTGCCGAGAGCACCGCAGATGCTCGATTCCTGTTTACGTCACAGCAGCAGCAGTTCATCAATCTGCGCCGTGGCGTACCGGGACCGTTGCCTGCACCAGTACAAGAGATGGATGATGTCTGGACGCCGGCCGAACAACTCTCGGTTGAACAGACCCTGCGACTTTCCATCGTGGGCGATCGCTTACAGGTGCGTCATGGGTTACAGATGCTTTTAAGGCAAACTCAGGCGGATGAGCTGATGATTAACGCCTCGATCTTCGATCATCAGGCCAGACTGCGTTCATTTGAAATCGTGGCGGAATTACAGCAGGAAGTCATGCGAGAAGAGCGGATCGACTGACATAAAAAAGCCAGCCCGAAGGCTGGCTTGATGCGTGTTACCACGTTAGTACAATGTGATTACGAGTTGGACGGCTGACGTGGCGCACGGTTACCGCGACGTTCACCACCGCCTTCACGACGTTCGCCGCTGAAAGAGCGACCACGACCGCCGTTACCCGGACGACCACCGTTAGGACGATCACCGAATGAACGACCACCACGGCCACCTTCACGACGCTCGTGCGGCTGGGCATCGCCCAGAAGCTGCATGTTCATCGGTTTGTTGAGAATACGCGTGCGCGTGAAGTGTGACAGAATATCGCCCGGCATCCCTTTCGGCAGCTCAATCGTAGAGTGAGTACCGAACAGCTTAATGTTACCGATGTAACGGCTGCTGATGTCGCCTTCATTAGCAATCGCGCCCACGATGTGACGAACTTCAACGCCATCATCACGGCCCACTTCGATGCGATACAGTTCCATATCGCCGACATCACGACGCTCACGACGCTGCGGACGGTCACCGTCACGCGCATTATCACGGCCACCTTCACGGCGACGGTCGAAACGATCGTCACGATCGCGCATTTCACGACGCGGACGGCGATCGAATACCGGATCCGGCGGCAGAATCAGCGGACGTTCGCCCTGCGCCATTTTCAGCAGCGCAGCAGCCAGCGTTTCCATATCCAGCTCTTCCTGCGGCTGCAGTTTAGCCAGCAGCGCACGGTACATATCCAGATCGCTGCTTTCCAGCTGCAGTTGAACCTTGGCGGCAAACTTGGCCAGACGACGTTCGCCCAGCAGTTCAGCGTTCGGCAGTTCCACTTCAGGAATGGTCAGCTTCATGGTGCGCTCAACGTTACGCAGCAGGCGACGTTCGCGGTTATCAACGAACAGGATCGCACGGCCGGCACGACCCGCACGACCGGTACGGCCGATACGGTGAACGTAGGATTCCGCATCCATCGGGATATCGTAGTTCACGACCAGGCTGATACGGTCAACATCCAGACCACGTGCAGCAACGTCAGTCGCAATCAGGATATCCAGACGACCATTTTTCAGACGTTCCAGCGTTTGTTCACGCAGCGCCTGGTTCATGTCACCGTTCAGTGCAGCACTGTTGTAACCGCTGCGCTCCAGCGCTTCAGCCACTTCCAGCGTCGCGTTTTTGGTACGCACGAAGATGATCGCAGCATCAAAATCTTCCGCTTCGAGGAAACGGATCAGCGCTTCGTTTTTACGAACGCCATGTACCATCCAGTAGCTCTGGCTGATATCCGGACGCGTCGTCAGGCTTGACTGGATACGCACTTCCTGCGGATCTTTCATGAAACGACGAGTAATACGACGAATCGCTTCCGGCATCGTCGCGGAGAACAGCGCGGTCTGATGTTCAGCCGGGATCTGCGCCATGATGTTTTCTACGTCTTCGATGAAGCCCATACGCAGCATTTCATCAGCTTCATCCAGTACCAGACCGCTCAGGTTGGACAGGTCCAGCGTGCCGCGTTTCAGGTGGTCGAGCAAACGACCCGGCGTACCGACCACAATCTGCGGTCCCTGACGCAAAGCGCGCAGCTGCACGTCATAACGCTGGCCGCCGTACAGGGCAACCACGTTGACGCCATGCATGTGTTTAGCAAAGTCATTACAGGCTTCAGAGACCTGAACCGCCAGCTCACGGGTCGGCGCCAGCACCAGAATCTGCGGTGCTTTCAGTTCAGGTTTCAGGTTATTCAGTAACGGCACCGCAAATGCGGCGGTTTTACCGCTGCCGGTCTGTGCCATACCCAGCACATCACGACCATTCAGCAGGTGAGGAATACATTCCGCCTGAATCGGCGAAGGCTTTTCGTAGCCCAGATCGGTCAGGGCATTAATAATCGGAGCAGACAGCCCCAAATCGGCAAAAGAGGTTTCAAGCTTAGTCATGTACACGTGCCTCATAGATGGCGGCCAGTCTACATAACTCGTCTAGAAAATTTTCAGTCATTTTCATTGAAAAGTGTGAACCGGCTCAAATTGGATTAAAAAGCGAACAAAAAAGCCCTCGCCAGTGAAGGCGATGGAAATCGTTGTGATTCCAGGCTGAATATTGTTCGTCAGCTATTGCTGGTCCGATCCTGATAGGTCGTCTTGCTCTTGGCCTAACTGCGCCAATTCCAACAATGCATAGCGGTGCTCAACAAAGTTATGAACGTTGTTAGCCACCGTCAGCTTGAACAGCGCCGAAGCGGTGTCCTTGTCCCCCAGACTTAGGTAGTGCTTACCTAAATAGAAGTCAGTTTCACTGAGATGCTCAGCGAGCGAAGTGTTATCCTTTGCTTCTTCCTGCAAGCGCTGCATCAGTGTCTTTTCACTGATATCGCCCAGGTAGAATTCGACAATAGTCCATCCCCACACACCTTTCTTTGCTCCCTCGTAGCGCGTTCTTAATGCGCTTACGGCCTTATCCGGGTCGATTTCTCTCTCGACCAGATACAGCCACAGGGAACGGAAAGGATCATTGGGATCGTCTCGATAAAACGCTAGCAGATCATCCTGCGCCAATTGGTACCGACCGCCGTAGTACAAGGCGATCCCCCGATTGAGACGCACATAATTGTAAGTTGGATCAAGCTCTAGTACAGAATCAAACGCTTCATAGGCAGCATCAAAATTGCCTGCCTGCGTTAAGTAAATCCCCAGATAATTAAAAACCTCTGGGATGTCGGGACGGATAGAAAGCGCTTGTGAAAAATCATTTCGCGCCAATGCCCGTAACCCTAAGCTATCATACAGCACTCCGCGCTCATATAACAGCTGTGCTCGTTCATCAGGAGTAAGTGCTCGGCTGGCCAGGATTTGCTCCATACGAGCCAGAATGACTTCCTGCTGCAACGTGGGCTGCAGCGGGACCGCCAAAACGGCATTTTTGCGCCAATCCATGCTGCTGCATCCTGCCAGCATGAGTGCTGCCGCGACATAAGACCAGCGCAAGAAAGGCTTCATTACCCACTCCCGAAGAAGACAAACAAAGGATGAACATCCTGTCCCGCGACGGTTTCTATAAGGATATCCGTTCCCTATCATACACGCAGCTCCTTAACTCGGTAAGGAGCTGCCAAACGATTATCCGTTATTCTTCGCCGGAGGTTGCCGCAGGTTCCTGAGACTGAGGAGTCGCTTCCTTCATGCTCAGACGGACACGACCCTGACGGTCGACTTCCAGAACCTTAACGGGAACTTCTTGACCCATTTCCAGATAATCAGTCACTTTCTCAACACGCTTGTCGGCGATCTGAGAGATGTGAACCAGACCTTCTTTACCGCCGCCGATGGCAACAAACGCGCCGAAGTCAACGATACGGGTCACTTTACCCTGATAGATGCGGCCGACTTCGATTTCAGCAGTGATCTCTTCGATACGGCGAATAGCATGTTTTGCTTTCTCGCCGTCGGTAGAAGCAATCTTCACCGTACCATCATCTTCGATTTCAATCGTCGTACCGGTCTCTTCGGTCAGAGCACGGATAACCGAGCCGCCTTTACCGATAACGTCTTTGATCTTGTCGGTACTGATTTTAATGGTATGAATACGCGGTGCGAATTCAGAGATATCGCCACGCGGCGTGCTGATCGCCTCTTCCATCACGCCCAGGATGTGCAAACGCGCACCTTTAGCCTGGTTCAGTGCCACCTGCATGATTTCGCGGGTGATACCTTCGATCTTGATGTCCATCTGCAGCGCGGTCACACCATCACGGCTACCAGCAACCTTGAAGTCCATGTCGCCCAGGTGATCTTCATCGCCCAAAATGTCAGACAGTACGACAAAGTTTTCGCCTTCTTTCACCAGACCCATCGCGATACCGGCAACGGCCGCTTTGATCGGCACACCGGCATCCATCAGCGCCAGAGAAGCGCCACACACGGAAGCCATGGATGAAGAACCGTTGGATTCAGTGATTTCAGAAACCACACGAACGGTATACGGAAATTCGCTCGCTTTCGGCATAACAGCCAACACGCCGCGTTTCGCCAGACGACCGTGACCAATTTCACGACGTTTCGGCGATCCGACCATACCCGTTTCACCCACAGAGTACGGAGGGAAGTTATAGTGTAGCAGGAAGCGGTCAGTACGCTCGCCGGTCAGTTCGTCAATCGTCTGCGCATCGCGTTCAGTACCCAGCGTAGCGGTGACCAACGCCTGAGTTTCACCACGAGTGAACAGTGCGGAACCATGCGTACGCGGCAGAACGCCAGTGCGAACGTCCAGACCACGGATCATGTCTTTTTCACGACCATCGATACGCGGTTCGCCACTCAGAACACGGCTACGAACGACATTTTTCTCGATGCTGCCCAGGATGTCGCTGATTTCGCCTTCGTCCAGCGTTTCATCTTCGGCCAGCAGCGCGGCAACGACGTCAGCTTTGATGACGTCAACCTGAGCGTAACGTTCCTGTTTCTCGGTGATGCGGTAAGCGTCACCCAGACGAGTTTCGGACAGCGCTTTAACACGGCTGTACAGCGTTTCGTTCACTTCTGGCGCATGCCATTCCCATTTCGGCTTGCCTGCTTCAGCCACCAGAGAATTGATGTTCTCAATGACAACCTGCTGCTGCTCGTGACCGAAAACAACCGCGCCCAGCATCTGATCTTCGCTCAGCAGGTCTGCTTCTGATTCCACCATCAGCACCGCGCCTTCCGTACCGGCGACAACCAGATCCAGACGGCTTTCTTTCAGCTCATCAGTGGTCGGGTTCAGCACGTACTGGTCGTTGATATAACCAACGCGAGCACAGCCGATCGGGCCGTTGAACGGAATACCAGACAGGCTCAGCGCAGCGGATGCGCCGATCATAGCAACGATGTCCGGGTTTACCTGCGGGTTCACGGAAACAACGGTAGCGATAACCTGAACTTCATTCAGGAAACCTTCCGGGAACAGCGGGCGAATAGGACGGTCGATCAGGCGAGAAATCAGTGTTTCGCCTTCGCTCGGACGGCCTTCACGACGGAAGAAACCACCCGGGAAACGACCAGCAGCGTAGGTACGCTCCTGATAGTTGACGGTCAGCGGGAAGAATCCCTGACCCGGTTTAGGCTGTTTAGCACCAACAACGGTAACGAATACCGCGGTGTCGTCCATGCTGACCATAACGGCAGCCGTAGCCTGACGAGCCATCATACCGGTTTCGATAGTGACGGTATGCTGACCATATTGGAATTTACGGATAATCGGATTAAGCAAAATTATATCCTTGTCACAGAGGGTTGCTGCGCCACTTATCTCGGACGCCACAGACCAGTTTACACCCGATCCAGTCACTACATCCTCGCGACTAATGACAATCTTCAATCTGCTCCCCGGCAGAATAAAGTCTCTCATTAGCCGCGCGAATAGCTGTAATAACGGACCATTTTTTACTTCAGCAATACATTACTCTGTTTCAGCAACGCATCCTAGAAGAAAGGGGCCATAATAGGCCCCTTTCTACTGAAACTCGTCGGATTAGCGACGCAGACCCAGACGCTCGATCAGGCTGGTGTAGCGTGCTACTTCTTTACGCTTCAGGTAGTCCAGCAGCTTACGACGCTGAGAGACCATGCGCAGCAGACCACGACGGCTGTGGTGATCTTTTTTGTGCTCAGCAAAGTGACCCTGCAGGTGGTTGATCTGTGCAGTCAGCAGTGCAACCTGAACTTCAGTAGAACCGCTGTCGTTAGCATCACGACCGAAATCTGCAACGATTTTTGCTTTAGCTTCAACGCTTAGAGACATAGTAGAACTCCAATAATATTATATAAGATAAAAAGGGTGCCGATCTCTAATTCAGCTACCCGGTACTCGAGCCGCGCTATTCTACCCGCAGTATAAGGTGATAGCAAGGCGGTCAAACGGCCCCAGGTTCGGGGTATTCGACCACCAGACGACGAGGTGCGACCCGCCCTTCGTCATCGATAATGCCCATGCCGATAAACTTCCGCGCATCGCCTTCTGTGATGCGAACCATTCCCGAGTCTGGGGCGTTGGCGGCACGCACCGCCTGTCCCAATTTCAGGTATCCAGCGACGACTTCCGGCAAATTAACCTCAGGAAATTCCTGGACAGCGCTGTCCATAGGCAGGAGCAAAGGATCAAGCAACGCGCCAACTGTCAGCTCTTCTTCAGCGGCACGTTCAACCAGTGCGCGCAGCTGTTCTAAGGTCACCATCCGTTCTACCGGATACGTCGCCACCTGAAGACGGCGCAAATAAATCACGTGAGCGCCACAGCCGAGTTTTTCACCCAAATCGTCAATGATCGTACGGATATAAGTGCCTTTCGAACAGTGAATCTCCAGCTCCAGTTCATCCCCTTCCCAGCGGATTTGCTGCAGCTCATACACCGTGATTTCACGCGCTTCGCGAGGAACGGTCTGCCCCTGACGGGCATATTCATACAGCGGGCGCCCCTGATATTTCAGGGCGGAGAACATGGATGGGACCTGCGGAGTAGTGCCGCGAAATTCATCCAGCGCTTCTGCTAACGCTTCAGGAGTGAACGTGACTGGACGCTCTTCGACAACATTACCATCAGCGTCAGACGTATCCGTCCGCTGGCCCAATCGGGCAATGACGCGATAACGCTTATCAGAATCCAGCAGGTGCTGGGAAAACTTGGTCGCTTCGCCCAAACAAATCGGCAGCATGCCTGTCGCCAGCGGATCCAGCGCGCCAGTATGTCCCGCCTTGTTGGCGTTAAAGAGACGTTTAACCTTTTGCAGCACATCGTTGGACGATGTTCCCTGCTGTTTATCCAGCAGCAGAACGCCATGAACGTCCCGGCCGCGACGACGAGGACGCCCCATCAGTCCTCCCGATCTTCGTCCGAAGAAGATGAGCGACGCTCGGCATCTTTTCTGACGACATTGGTCACCAGATTCGACATCCGCATACCTTCAACCAATGAGTTGTCATAGGAGAACGTCAGCTCAGGCACTACGCGCAGACGCATCGCTTTACCCAACAGTACGCGGATAAACCCGGAGGCGTCCTGCAACGCTTTGATGCCAATTTTTACCTGCTCCGGTTCGTTGTCGTTCAAAAAGGTCACGAAAACTTTGGCATAAGCCAGATCGCGGGACATTTCAACGCCAGAGACAGTCGCCATGCCGACGCGCGGATCTTTAACTTCGCGCTGCAGAATGATGGCGATCTCTTTTTGCATTTCCTGCGCCACACGCTGTGTGCGGCTATATTCTTTTGCCATGATAAACCTCACGGAAAAATGAGGGGGCACAAGGCCCCCTCAACGGAAAAATAGAATGATGTGGTGATGGAAGCATTACGCAATAGAGCGTTTAATCTCAATGATTTCAAATACTTCGATCATATCGCCAGAGCGAACATCGTTGTAGTTCTTCACACCGATACCACATTCCATACCGTTACGAACTTCGTTGACGTCATCTTTGAAGCGACGCAGGGATTCCAGTTCGCCTTCGTAGATAACGACGTTATCACGCAGTACGCGGATCGGGTTGTGACGTTTCACCACACCCTCGGTCACCATACAGCCTGCGATTGCGCCAAATTTCGGTGATTTGAACACGTCGCGAACTTCAGCCAGACCGATGATTTCCTGTTTGTACTCAGGCGCCAGCATACCGCTCATCGCCTGCTTCACTTCGTCAATCAGGTCATAGATAACTGAGTAATAGCGCAGATCCAGACTTTCTGCTTCGACAACGCGACGGGCGGAAGCGTCTGCACGTACGTTGAAGCCCAGCAGGATTGCGTTGGAAGCCGCAGCCAGGGTAGCGTCGGTTTCTGTAATCCCACCCACACCGGAGCCCACAATTTTGACTTTCACTTCGTCGGTGGACAGCTTCATCAGGGAGTCGGAAATCGCTTCACAAGAACCCTGTACGTCAGATTTCAACACGATGTTCAGTTCAGAAACTTCGCCTTCACTCATGTTCGCAAACATGTTTTCCAGTTTAGATTTCTGCTGGCGAGCCAGTTTCACTTCGCGGAATTTACCCTGACGGTAGAGAGCCACTTCACGTGCTTTCTTCTCGTCGCGAACCACAGTCGCTTCGTCACCCGCTGCCGGCACGCCGGACAGGCCCAGGATTTCGACAGGAATAGACGGACCCGCGGAAGCCACTTCACGACCTAATTCGTCACGCATCGCACGAACACGACCGTACTCGAAGCCACACAGGACGATATCGCCTTTATTCAAGGTACCTTCACGAACCAGGACAGTGGCAACCGGACCACGACCTTTGTCCAGGAAGGATTCGATAACCGCGCCGCTTGCCATACCGTTACGGATAGCTTTCAGCTCAAGAACTTCGGACTGCAGCAGAATGGCGTCCAGCAGTTCATCGATACCCGTACCTGATTTGGCAGATACGTGTACGAACTGGCTTTCGCCGCCCCAGTCTTCAGGCATGATGCCGTGCTGAGACAGTTCGGTTTTAACGCGGTCCGGATCGGCTTCCAGCTTATCGATTTTGTTGACAGCAACTACAACCGGCACTTTAGCGGCTTTGGCATGCTGAATAGCTTCGATAGTCTGCGGCATCACGCCATCATCTGCGGCAACAACCAGAACGACGATATCCGTCGCCTGCGCACCACGTGCACGCATTGCGGTAAACGCGGCGTGTCCCGGGGTATCCAGGAAGGTGATCATACCGTTGTCGGTTTCTACGTGGTATGCACCAATGTGCTGAGTAATACCACCCGCTTCGCCCGAAGCGACTTTGGTAGAACGGATATAGTCGAGCAGCGACGTTTTACCGTGGTCGACGTGACCCATGATAGTCACGACCGGCGCGCGCGGTTCAGCAGCAGCACCCGTATCACGATCGCTCATCAGCGCTTCTTCCAGCTCATTTTCACGGCGCAGAATCACTTTGTGACCCATTTCTTCCGCTACCAGCTGAGCCGTTTCCTGATCGATAACCTGGTTGATCGTCGCCATTGCACCCAGACGCATCATCGTTTTGATGACCTGAGAGCCTTTAACGGCCATCTTGTTCGCCAGTTCAGCTACCGTCACCGTTTCGCCAATCACGACATCGCGGTTAACCGCCTGAGCAGGCTTGTTAAAGCTCTGCTGCAGTGTGCTTGGTTTACGTTTGCCTTTACCACCGCGCGTCACGGCGCGAGCTTCTTCGCGATCGGCTTTGGATTCAGACAGACGGTTGCCTTTCTTCTGTTTAGTCGCTTTGCCGCCGCGAGTGCGGGCACGACGTTCGCCTTCGACCTTGCGATCGTTTTCATCTTCGGCTTCACGTGCGTGATGAGACGTCGTTACGTGGTAGTCAGAAGTTTCGGTTTCGTCTTTCTGATTTTCCCAACGACCGGCGTTTTCTTCGGCCATGCGGCGAGCTTCTTCTGCAACGCGACGGGCTTCTTCTTCAACCTTCTGGCGTGCTGCTTCTTCCGCTTTGCGCTTAAGTTCGGCGGCTTCGGCTTCGCGACGCGCTTTCTCAGCCTGAGCTGGTTTGGTCATGGTGTTGTTTTGTTGATTGGTCACTTTTTCTTTTTCCGCTCCGTCGCGCTTAGCTTTGTCGGCGGCCTCACGTTTGGCTTGCTCTTCAGCAGCGCGCTTCGCTTTTTCAGCAGCTTCGCGCTGGGCTTTTTCTTCAGCCTCGCGTTTAGTCTGCTCTTCAGCAGCGCGTTGTGCCTGTTCTTCCGCTTCACGCCGCGCCAGCTCTTCTTCGGAGGTCTGCTGACCATCCTGAGAATCGCGTTTTACATAAGTGCGTTTCTTGCGGACTTCGATCTGTACCGCTTTACTCTTACCACCGGTACTTGGAACATTCAATGTACTGCGCGTTTTGCGCTGCAGCGTCAGTTTTCCCGGCGCACTGCCGCGTTCACGGTTCAGGTGCGCCAGCAAGCTTTCTTTCTCATGCTGGGTCACAGAATCTGATGCGGACTTGGTGATACCGGCATCAGCAAACTGCTGTATCAGGCGGTCAACCGGAGTCTGAATCTCTGCGGCCAGCGATTTTACGGTTACATCTGTCATGCTGTTCCTTTCCTGCTACAGTTCGTTATTCGTTGTTGTCGCCAAACCAACAGATATTACGCGCGGCCATAATCAGCTCACCGGCTTGCTTCTCATCAAGCTCTTCAATATCTGTCAGGTCATCGACACCCTGCTCAGCAAGATCTTCCAGCGTACATACGCCGCGTGCAGCCAGAGCAAACGCCAGCTCACGAGACAAACCAGGCAGGTTTAGCAAATCATCGGCTGGCTGACCGTCACCGAGGCTTTCCTCGCGGGCCAACGCCAATGTGGTCAACGCTGCCTTCGCACGGTCACGCAGCGCTTCAATCGTTTCTTCATCCAGCCCGTCGATTTCGAGGAGTTCTTTAATCGGCACATAGGCCAGCTCTTCTAAGGTAGAGAAGCCTTCTTCTACCAGAACAGTCGCGAACTCTTCGTCGATGCTCAGATGCTTAGTGAAGACATCAATTGCAGCATGCGCTTCGGCCTGATGCTTGGCCTGCAGGTCTTCGATCGTCATCACGTTCAATTCCCAGCCGCTGAGCTGTGATGCCAGGCGAACGTTCTGACCGTTACGGCCGATTGCCTGAGCCAGATTTCCTGACTCTACGGCGATATCCATGGTGTGATTGTCTTCATCTACTACGATGGAGGCAACATCTGCTGGCGCCATGGCGTTGATGACGAACTGAGCCGGATTATCATCCCACAGGACGATATCGATACGCTCACCGCCCAATTCACTGGAGACGGCTTGGACACGCGCGCCGCGCATACCTACACACGCACCAACTGGGTCGATGCGTTTGTCGTTGGTCTTGACGGCAATTTTAGCGCGTGAGCCCGGATCGCGAGCGGCGGCTTTGATTTCGATAACTTCTTCGCCGATTTCCGGTACTTCAATGCGGAACAGCTCGATCAGCATTTCCGAGCGTGAACGGCTGACGAACAACTGAGCGCCACGCGCTTCAGGACGAACGGCGTACAGTACGCCGCGAATGCGGTCGCCTGGACGGAAGTTTTCGCGCGGCAGCATGTCTTCACGGCCAATCACCGCTTCTGCGT
>NZ_CAMKXG010000054.1 GCF_946477055.1 Lonsdalea britannica
CCAGACTCAAATCCGGATAATCTTGCAATGCTTCAAGAAAACGTAGCTGATTTTTACGGGATTCAACATTAGCAACGTTTAGCAGATATCGTTTATTCGCCAATCCTCCCCACTTACGAAATAACTCAGGAGAAGCAGAGTCGAAAAAGCTCTTTTCAACGCCGTTATACACCACACTGAAACGCGAGAGATCCACCTCGTAAACTTCACTAAGCGCTTTGGCTTCAAGCGAAGAATTCACAATGATCCTGTCGGCAATTGACAATAATCTCTGAATATCATCATGTGGGTAATTCCACTTGGTTTCAGGTGTAACCCATAAATTTGGTGTAATGACGAGATGCTTTCCCTTTTTTTTCAGGTAGTCACATAGCTGATACGAGCCAGGCATCACAGAAAAAAAGTGAAATATCTTCGGCTCGTCTGGCGTTGGCTGCCATGGATCGTACAACCTGACGTTATGGCCAAGCACTTCCAGGTGTGATTTCCATGCCATTAATTGGCGCTCTCCACCACCTGGGCAATCGAAAGCCCATGGATAAACGCCAAAAATTACATCGTATTTCGTCTGCCTGCTCATGCTCATTCGAAGGTGTCCTCCTGGCCTGTTTCCCTCCTATCGACCTGATTCCCTAACCCATCCAAATGCTCGCGCAGATAACAGGCAGTATCATGCCAACTAACCATACGATATTGGCTTTTAATCTGCTCTCTGATCGAAGCCAGACGATCGGGGAACTTTATCCACTCACTCATTTTTTCTACCCACTCATTAGTCATTAGAGGATCAGCGAATGGAGTCAAATCGGGAGCAATCTCTAGCATGCTAGAGCTTCGAGAAGTGATGCACGGAACGCCGTAACAAAGACTTTCTGCAACTGGCAGCCCCCAACCCTCGTAGATAGAAGGGTATACGGTAAAAAGCGCTGAAGCGTATAAAGCCCCAATATCTGAATCATTCAAATCGGATAGAATTTCCACTTTGCCATTCAAGACTGGATCGCCTTCGACCTGTATGCGTACATAGGCATCATATAAACCCTGTCTCCCCGCGATATACAGCTTCGGCACATCAATACCGAGATTCTGGATCATATAGCGATAGGCATTGAGTAATGTAATATGATTTTTTCTAAATTCGATGGTGCCAACTGAGAGAATATAATCCTCTACGATTTTACTTTTTACTCTTTCGGAAACATTATCTACATCAGCCGGAATATTGTCTCCAATACGTAATATATTGATATTATTAATTACCAAACCCAAACGTTCCGCATAATCCAATACATCTTTTCGAGTACTAAGCGAAATGGTAAAGCAGACATCGGCTAGCTGTATGGCACGTTTTAGCCAACTTTCAAAGCGTGCAACAAATTCCTGTGTATAAGTAAAAGGGAATTTAATTGGAATAATATCGTATATCAACAGCCCAAATTTAATGCCGCGGGCGACATAGTTGCAAATATGCTCAAAGTGCTCTGGATAATCCCAGTCATGCCCTGAAGCGAAAATCATGTCTCCATTTTCAAGGATGACTCGCTCTCCCGACGCTCTGGTATCAGCACAGTAAGCATAACAATCACCAACCGCGTCAAAAATGACAGTGACTACATTTGGCATCACATCAATCAAAGAAACGCCCAGTTCATTGATAACACGCTGAATGCCAGTGGGCTTTCCCACCCAGTTGTTCAATGCTGTACAGTCAAAAACAACCTTCATTTATCTATACACCTAATCAAATTAACCTAAGATATTCAGTCAGAGGCGAAACAGCATCAAACATATTCACGAATTCTGCGCGAGGCGGGCGTTGAAGAACTTGGACGTCTCTATGATGTGCGAATTGACAGACTTGGTGACGAATTTCTTTCTCATCGGTAGGATCAACCTGCATGCAATCAGGGCCCAACATTTCGTTCGTCCATTCTGAACGAGAAAGTAGCAGCGAACAGCCCATAGCGGCAGCTTCCATAGCCGAAGACCCAGGAAAGTCGAGCGGAAGCTCGATCACCATTTGGCTATGCGCCAATGCGGAAAGATGCTGTTCAGAGCCAAAAGGCATGGCTGGAATAAACCGAACATTGGATCCAGCCTGACGTTTACACTCATCCGCGTAGGCCTGATCTCTTACACCACCGGAAATAATCAAGTCTAGATTTAAATCTTTGAAAGCACGCACGGCGGCCAATTGGTTTTTTTGGGGCTCAATGATACCGGGCCATATTGCATATGACGTCAAACCATATGATTCCCGAAAAACATCCGTCACATTCTTACGAAAAAACTTGGGTGAAATCAGAGGTGAGACGTGAATAACATCTTTTCCCTCTATATCCAGATACTGACGGAAATGGTTTTCTTCCGTCTGAGAGCGGAATACGACGGCATTAAAATGGCTTAGTAGTGCCGTTAAACGCGCCAGGGTGCCGGGTGAAGGAGGTTCAACAAACCACAAGTTAGGCCAAAGGATCAGCCTCAGGCCGTTAGCTTTGGCAGACTCAATGACATGCTCAGATCCCCCCGCCATAGAAAAATGAATAACCGACTGATACGCATTAATAGAACGAGATGTGGGGCCATAGATATCGCAAATCATACCTGCACGATTTATTGCTTCGTTTAGCAGATGAATCTCTCGTTCGCCCCCACCGTCGTACATAAATGCGCTGGGAAATGTAGTCAGCAGGATACGATTCAAGTGACCTCCCCTTCTATGGCTGCCAGTTTTATATGCTTGTATTCCATGACATTTCGGCTACTGATTTTGAAATAGAGATAATCACAATTGCTAATTGGGAAATCAGGATAAAGAGAAATATTGAGAGACATTAGATAAAGATAGATAGAGCGCAGCGTACCTTCATGGCCTGCGATCAAGACGCGATCATCATCCGACCAACGAGTCTCGTTATTGCTATACCACCCAGTGATTCGAGCGACCATTTCCCGGAAGGTCTCCCCGCCAGGATAACGTAAATCAGGAGATAACCAAGGCTGACGAAAACGGGCATCACGCTCCCAAAGTTCGCTCAACGTAATGTGACTCACATCGCCGGTATTTAATTCTTTCAGCTCATCTTCAAGTCTGATCCTATCTGTGCCCGCTAATCCAGCAATCGTGTTGACAGCTCTTGAAAGCGGTGAAGAGTAGATGTGAGTGAAGGGGATATTGTTCAGCTTCTCACAGACTTTCTGAGCTTGCTCGCTTCCCTCTTGCGATAACGGATAATCTGATGAACCGCAAACCAACTGCCGTTCGTTGGCAAGACTTTTACCATGCCTCAGCAAATAAAGTTCCATATCTCAATCCGAAGGTAGTATATCAATAAGGTTACGCGTCAAAATCCGTAGGTCTTACAAACACCGACTTCGAAGTCTATGTGTCTCTCATTCATGTCGTCAGGGAATGAAAAGTTTCGTCCTATCAGATCGATCCGGCTTTGCATGAGACGTCCAATGGTCTCTACGGAAAACTCTCTCTCTAGACGTAATCTGGCTCGCGCGGCGCGCTTTACCCAGACGCCATGATTCTGAACCAAATCTTCAAAAGCTTCGGTGGCATCGTTCAAATCAGGTTCAGCCCAAACGTCATCATAGCGATAACGTGGTCGATTATGGCCTACGGGCCTTAATTCGTAAGCGACGAGTCTCGAATCTGCCGCATTACAAAAATCCATATTGCCCGAGTATCCGGTAGTCAAAATCGGAATACCCCGACTCATGGCATCAGATATGGTCAGACCAAATCCTTCCGCTCTATGCAACGAGACATAAGCGTCAGCCTGTTCATACAGCGCCGCCAGTTCTTCAGGCTCTAAATATCCATCAAGCACGACAAAGTTGGTATGTTCATTAGCTATCTTATGTAGCTTTTCGGCCAGCATTTTGTCCTGATCCAAATTCCGAGTTTTCATGATTAATCGGACCGAAGGATTCCCCGCATGGGCATCAAGAAATGCTCGCACAACAAATAAGGGGTTCTTGCGTTCAGCATCGCTAAACACATCAAACACAGCCAAAAAATTGAAGGCGTCAAACGACTTTCCTATCGCTCTTTCTTTCATTCTTTGATTGATAGGATTGCTTTCAATAGGGTATGGCATTTTGACAACAGGAATATTGGCAGAAAGCGAGATAGCCGACTGGCACAATGAAGATGGCGTCCAGATTTCATCAAAAAACTCCAGTTGCCTCGCCCACTGGCTTGGTATTGTGGGCATTTCATGAACCCAAAAACCTATGTTGTAAAACCCTTTTAACGAATCTTCTCCAAGTCGTGAAAAATAAAGAGGCACTCGTCGGGCATTAAAATGAAAAATGTTGACCCGATATTTTAGTGAAGCGATCAAGTCGTCATCAATATTCGCATAATCAACAATTTCTTTAGGCCCAGGTCTTGATAGCAGATGAACCTGACAAGGAATCCCTGATGCTTTCAGGCATGCAATGTTCAATCCGGCAACGCGGCCGATACTATCTCTCGCTTTGTAGGGGCCAAAGAAATTAATCCCACTTTCAATCATTTAGGCATACCATTTAATGCTTTCAGCATTTTAGATAATCTTCCGGACCATGTATTATCGCCAACCAGCATATCGACTTCTTTTTGGTCAAACCGTCCGCGAGTTAACTGCTGTTCGATTGCGTTAACAAAGCCTTCGGCAGTATTGGCAGTGAGCATTCCCTCACTGATCGTCCTGGAGAATGATAGCGGCGTCGAGACTACTGGAATTCCTGCCGCAAGATATTCGAAGTACTTCATGGGAAACATAGAATCCGTGTATTCATTAATAAGAGAGGGCAACAGCCCAACTTGAATTCCACGGAGATAATCGGGTAGGACCTCATAACGACGATACCCAAGAAAATGCACGTTTGGTAACGTTTCCAGTTCTGCCACCAACGCACTTTTTTGGCCTTCACGTTCTGCGCCGATAAAAACCCAATGCCAGTCAGAGCGCATTCGAGCAACACTCAGTAGTAACTGGAAATCAATTTTAAAATCAGAGAGAACACCATGGTAGCCCAGCCTAGGCTCCGGAATGCAGGCTAAATCTTCAGGAATATTCCCTTGCTTTAACCCGTTACCAAAATGAGCTGCATCAACCACATTCGACAGAAAATAGGTATTGCCATTAAGTTGCCGACAACGTTCCGCCAGCGCGGGGGCGGTCGCAAAAACAGCCTTAGCCTGATGGAGCAGTTGCTCTTCTGCGCATCGGAATGCTTTAGCGTCAACGCCTGGCACAGCCGCAAGATCGTCAACGCAGTGGTATAACAATGCACTCCCCTTTAGGGAAGCAAACAGATCCAACATAAAAGGGTGATAAGTCCAGACTAAAGGTGGAGACTTTATTTGCCTGGGGAGGTTACGCCAGATAGCAGCCTTTAACAGCCAACGATTCAACCATCTTGTGACTCCATATCGATACCCAGCTGGAATCAATAGCGGCGAAAGCACTCGTATATGGGGTGCACGACGAGGCGCACCGACAAAAAGAGAGCGTAATCCTTTGAGCAAACGCTCTCTCAACCGCTGCCAGTCACGGTTACTCGCAGGCCGAGGCGCTCGTAATCCTACGCTTTCAACATAGAGTACCTCGACACCCAGCTCAGCAAGCGCTTTGGCACAGTGCTGTTTGTTCGTCCAATAAGGTTCATCCCAATCTGCTGTCGCAAATAAAATACATGATTCAGGAATCTCCGACCTATCGAGCTCTACGCTATCGACCACAAAACGCCTCCACGGGCTGCTCCAGCAATGCATTCGCGATTCGATGAGCCGCCTTCCCGTCGCCATAAGGCGTCGACAACGTCTTCAATTTTTCTACTTTTTCAGGATGAGAGAGCCAATCGTTAATCGCTTGCTCAATTCGTTCAGGATCTTGTCCTGCCAATGTAGCAAAGCCTGCGTTAACACCTTCCATACGCTCGGTAAACTCACGCATAACAACAACCGGGGTGCCAAACGTTGGCGCTTCCTCTTGGATGCCACCGGAGTCAGAAATCACAAGTTGGGCGTTGGCGATAAGGTAAAGACTCGTGTGGTAATCAACAGGGTCGGTTAACAATAGATTAGGGATATGCCCTAAGAACCGTCGTACCGGGCCGCTAACTGCGGGATTGAGATGGACAGGAAATATCCACTGTAGCTCGGCATAACGCTCACATAATCGCGCGATCATATGGCAGATATTTTCCATTACCTCACCGAAATTCTCTCGCCGGTGGCAGGTCAGCAATACGAAAGGTGCCGCAGAGATCCAACGCTTAAGATCGTCGGTAAGCTGCGCTGGTTTTCCTTCTTTCCAAGACGCCTGGGCCTGATAAATAGCATCTACGACCGTATTCCCTGTCACGATAATGCTATCTTTATCAATGTTTTCCACTAGTAACGCGGCGGCAGCCGCAGAGGTGGGCGCACAATGCAGCGTGGCGATGCGCGCAAGCAAACTCCGATTCGCCTCTTCAGGGAATGGGCTTGCCAGATCGCCCGTACGCAATCCGGCCTCAACGTGGGCAATACGTATCCCACGATGAAAAGCGGCAAGTCCTGCGCAAAAGGCCGTCGTGGTGTCACCTTGCACCACGACCCAGTCAGGTTTCTCTTGCTCGAAAACCTCATCAAAATCGCTAAGTTGGCGGGAAGCGAGGATATTCAGCGAACGTCCTGGACTCATGGTATCGAGTTGAATATCGGGTACCAGAGAAAATGCTTCTAAAGCTTGAACCAGCATTTCTCGATGCTGACCGCTGGCGCAGATTCGGACTTCGGCACGATTGCGCAAAGCCAGTATCACCGGAGCAAGTTTGATCACTTCGGGCCGAGTTCCTAACGCTATGAGGATTTTCATACCAGCACGACTCCATGAGTGATTTCGTCTGTCGAACCACGGAATTCTACGGCCAATCTCAGGTCATCACCAGTTGCAGGAACATAGGCAACAATACCTCGCTCCTCGCGGCATAACTGCACGGCGGCACGATGGCGTAAGAAATTCATTGCACGACACTCATCCAAAAAGAGAGGTTGTTCCGTATGCTCGCGAATATAGGAGATAAAATCTTGGTGGGCGGAGATACGAGCTTCCTCATCGGGCCAGCCATATTGGTACCGAGAAGAGAAAGGATGGTCCAGATAACCAAAAAGCGTCCGGGTTTCGTATGCGCAATCAAACGCACGTTTAAAGATCGCTAATGGATCTCCGTCGATCAACATGCAATCGCCATGCAGCATACTCTGTTGAGAGTGTCCGACAAACCCCTTAGGCAAGTGAGCTAACTCACCTCCCCTTGCGATCAAAAACTCAGGGTCGTTGCGGATGATACCGCCAATACAACCCCGATATCCCACATCACACAGGGCAGCTAACGCATAGTCAGGAGACTGATGGAAAGGCGAAACCGCATATTCCACCCGCACGCCACAGGCCTGCTCTATCTTTTTCCGCGATTCCAGACCTTCCCAATGCGCGGCACCATAGTTGCCACCCCAATCCGGCGCATGCGTTGCCGTATGAGACAGCAATACACCTCCCTCAGCCAAAAACTCACGTAAAAAAGCTGAGTGTTCGTCATTCGGTAAATTATTGGTGTGAATGGCTAAAGACAGTGGCACCTGGGCTTCGCAATAAGCTCCCCAGAGCGCCCGGGCAGACGCGATATCTTCATCGCAATCCAACCGCATCGTAATTGCCGCATCATGACCGTAAGGAATCTCACTGATGACAGGGAAACACGGCAACACATCGTGGCGCCAGCTGCTAATGAAATTCTCGACCATCCGCCATTCAAACGAATCTATCACCCCCACTTCGCGATTGACCCAAAGAACGCTACTACTGACTTCATCAAAGCGTGCGCAATAGCTGGCTAATACCTTGTCTTTGAGTTGAACATTCGCAAGCTCGGCATTTTCAGGAGCTCTCAGTGGGGAAGTCAGACTCCAGGGTGTTCCCTCTACACGCACCGCACCGAATCCCAGGTTATTCCATTCATCGGTAAAGTCGAAACGCTCTAGAGCTCGCTCCCAATTTTGCACACCTAGATCTTTACCCAGCGGCAAATAATGAATAAATGCTTCGCTTTCCGCGAAATGCCCACTCGGTGCTGATGGGCTGCGCGCCCAAGGCGCTGTGGGTTCAGGCCAGGCATACGGCGTCATATCAAAATGCTGTATCAGGCAATGAGGCAATTGACCAAATAAAAGGAGTTTTCGTGGTCCTTGAGCCAACCAGGCAAGCAATGCCTGGCCTTGTACTTCATCGGGGCTGATGGCCAGCAAAAAGTTGTGCTGAGGAAGGTCCCAAATCGCGACCTGCTCAGCACCGGAAAATGTCACCGAGCGACGTAACGCAGCCAGTACCAACTCTCCACTGGTGCGATTTTCCCAACGATAAAGAACACCGATCATACACTCACCACATGTCGGAATTTGGCGCGATGGCCAACGCGGATAAAATCATCATGACCAACGAATGCGACGGTCATTGAATCAGGCCAATAGTGTTCAATTTTGGCAGCAATTTGCGCTACATCCGCATTCTGTTCAGGCACAATGCGCATCAGCGGTTTTTCACCTCGCATATCAATCTGAAATTCCTGAATTCCACCGACGCGAAAATCCAACATGTCTTGTATTGTATGCGTAGGATAGGCCACACCATTTAGATGGATGATGTCATGAATACGTCCTGTAACATCTGTCAGGTAAAAGCCGTCATTTCGCTGTTCAACTTTCGCCAGGTCACCCGTTGTATACCGAATCAGCGGCATAAGGCGGTTATGAAATCCCGTAAAAATCAGCTCATGATCCCCGAAATCATTTTCGGCACTTTCGGGCCATCCTTCTGAATCAAGAACTTGTAATCCTTTTTCATGTCCTGAAAGTTCGTAAGCCATCACCCCAAGTTCAGCAAGACCGTAACGGTCAACAACTCGACATTTTAAGATACGCGCAATTGTTTCACGCATATAGGGAGCCAATAGTTCCCCGCTTGACTCAAAGACTTCAAAGGTTTTAGCACTACCGTACTCACGTTCGATATAGCATGCCAAAGCATAGATCGTGGAAGGATGAGCATGAACCATGTAAGGCTTACGACGTTTCAGCGTCTGCCAAATTTCAGCCAACCCGACATCATCCAAACGGTCAAAGAAAATGTTGCTGCGATTCATGGCAAAACATTTAAAGTCTTCAAGCGTAGGCCAGCCTGGGTCGGCCATATCAGGAAAACGACACGCGAAATGAAGTTCAGACTGTCGTTTCGAATTTCCCACCGATTCTCTGCAAAATAGCGTCACAGCAGCGGACCAATCTGCTGCTGGCTGATCGTAAGCTATATGGCAAGACAATCCGGTAGAGCCACCGGTCTTACACATATGGTGACGAATATCACTAAGAGAGCGGGAGAAAAGACGCTCGCCTTGTTCACGAATAATGTCTTTCGTCAGCAAAGGTAATTCTTGCAGATAACCAATGTCTTTCGCCACGGAATCGGGCGAGAAGCCCGTCGAGGCAAACAGATCACGGTAATAGGGCACCTCGCTACCGGCGAAATTCAGTACGTCCACCAATGCCGCTTTTGCCTGAGCCAGTCGCCGATCAAAAGGTTGTCGATAATGCCGGCGTAACGCATGGACTTTATCCGTGACCTGACGCTTCTCATGCTTTTCTGCCAAAGGATAAGCAATATTTGCACTCACGATCCCTTTTACAACGCTGAAAGGCGGCAGCGCAAAGAGTCTCTCTGAGGCAAGCAGCACTGGATGCTGTGAAGATATCTTCCATTCAGAGAGTTTCAAAATTGACTCCCGCAGCAGCGGAACTAATTTTTTCATCGCTGACAATGACACCATGTTCAAGATGAATTTGACGATTGCACACCCGAGCGATCAATTCCGGAGAATGCGAGGCTAAAACCAAGATTGAAGCCTTACTGACTAACGTATCCAAACGTTCTGCAGCTTTAGCGCTAAATTCGGCATCACCCACGCTCAGCCATTCATCCATGATCAGAATATCAGCTTCAACGCTGGTTGATATGGCGAATGCGAGGCGCAGTTGCATACCGCTGGAATAGGTACGAACCGGCAAATTCAGGTAATCGCCCAGACCAGTGAAATCAGCGATTTCATCAACTTTGCTGCGAATATGTGCGGGTTTAAGTCCATCCGTAATGCCTCGTAAATATATATTTTCGAAGCCGGATGCATCAGGATCGATGCCCGTAGAAACATCGAGCAAAGACGCTGTACGTCCTTGGATGGACAGTCGCCCATGCACGGGCGCATAAATACCCGATAAAACACGTAAAAGTGTAGTTTTTCCCGACCCATTGTGGCCAGTCAGGCCAACACGCTCACCTTCCTGGATATTAAAGTCAATTTCATTCAGTGCACGAACGACAGGATGCTGACCAACATTGACACCGATTCGGCCACCTGTGGTGAGGTGCATAACGGTATTTTTAAGTGAACGATGCGAGTTATCGAATATAGGAAACTCGACGCTAAGTTTTTCGGCAAGAATATGTGTTTGCATAGTATTACAGCCAGTAGGCTACACGGTCACGGCAGCGAGTCATCAGATATTGAGCAAAAGCAAAGCCAACCACCAACAAAGCGATGCTGTAAACCCATGATAAAGTTGGAACAGGTTCGCCCATAATTGGCGCACGAACAATTTCGATCAGGTGATAGAACGGATTGTAATCCGCCACCCAACCGCGATCCTTGAGCGCTTGAGTCTGCCACATGACAGGGGTAACAAAGAAGAACACCTGAAAAAGGTTACCAATGATAGGAGCAACATCTCTGAAACGTGAACACAAAATACCAAAGACAATTCCAGACCAAACCGCATTCAGCAATACGATGAACAGCCCCGGGATAATCAAAAGGACTTCAAATGTAAACGCATGTCCAAAGGCGAGCATAAACAGGATAACGACAGGTAGGCTATGCAGTAGGATGATGAAGTTACGCCAAGCCATACGACACACGTGCGTAGTCAACGGCATACGCACCTGCTTAATGATATGACTAGATCCGATAAGACAGGCGCACCCTTCATTTGCCGCAGTGCTGATAAACTGCCATATAACCAGCCCGACTCCAAGATATGGCAGATAGAAGGATATATCCTGGCCTAACAACTCTGAGTACAGAAAGCCTAGCGCTCCAACCATGATCA
This sequence comes from Lonsdalea britannica, assembly GCF_946477055.1. GTDB lineage: Bacteria > Pseudomonadota > Gammaproteobacteria > Enterobacterales > Enterobacteriaceae > Lonsdalea > Lonsdalea britannica_A. Next base: position 11,201 of record NZ_CAMKXG010000054.1, read on the forward strand.
AGGTCGTCAATGTGAACCAAAATGGGCCCAAGACAGACCGACGATAGCGCTGGCGGATATCATGCCAGCCCCAAATCAGCCAGACATGATATGCCTTGAGGCCCTCAAGCATATCGGTTTTACCGTTATGCTCTTTCCAACCAGAGGGAGCGATATGCTTGTTAGTCGTCTCACTCGTCAAATTAGTGGTGTGGGGTTTCATTCAGTTATTGCCTTCAAGATATAAAAAATTCGCAGGTTTCTCATTGAGGAGTGGTGGGCGTAGAGAAGGGGGATTGCGCAGAAACATATTACCTAAACCCAGCCCACCTTTCATCGGTATGGATTTTAATCACACTTGCCGCATTTTCAGACTCACATGCTCAAGTGCAATAACACCATCGATAAAAAAACCACTCTTCAATCTAGGTTTAGCTCGTTAATCAAGCGATTACATTTTCACAAGACGTTCAACAACAGCCACTTTTTCCCACACGAGTTCGGGCATATCGCGACTCTCAATATTCAAACGCAGTAGCGGTTCAGTATTAGAGGTACGTACATTTAATCGCCAGTCGTGCATATCCATACTCAAGCCATCGATAAGTTCAGTAGATAACGCTTCGGAGGAGAATTCACTTTCTATTCTCGCGAGGATAGCGCCACTATTCGCAACCTTATAGTTTATCTCGCCACTACAAGGGAACGCTTTAATACGTTGTCTAACGAGACTCCCTAAAGTCATTTCCTTCACCGCCACCAGCTCAGCGACCAACAGCCATGGAATCATCCCGCTATCGCAGTAGGCGAAATCACGGAAATAGTGATGGGCGCTCATTTCTCCGCCGTAGATGGCGTCTTCTTTGCGCATACGCTCTTTAATGAAAGCATGCCCGGTTTTCGACATCACCGGAACACCACCGGCTTTTTTCACCACGTCAATGGTGTTCCAGGTCAAACGCGGATCATGAATAATCTTGGCGCCCGGTTGCTTCTGCAAGAATGCCTCAGCCAGAAGGCCAACGATGTAGTAACCTTCGATAAACTCAGCATGTTCATCGAACAAGAAGCAGCGGTCGAAGTCGCCATCGAAGGCGATCCCCATGTCTGCACCATGCTCACGTACAGCGTCAGCCGTGTCTTTACGGCATTCCGGCAACAACGGATTAGGAATGCCATTGGGGAATGTGCCGTCAGCCTCGTGATGAACCTTGATGAATTCGACCGGCGCTCCCGCCTGCTGGAAACGCTTTTCAATTTCATCAATGACATGGCCTGCAGCACCGTTGCCTGAGTTAATCACCAATTTCATCGGGCGTGTGAAGTTGGCCAGGTCGACATACTTCATCAGATGGTCGACATACTCGTTCAAAACAGAAATCTGCTTGTAGCTACCGCGTTTGGATTCGTCGACCGGTGCAAAGTCATTCGCTTCGGCGATACGCTGAACATCACGCAATCCGGTATCGCCGCTAATCGGTTTCGCATTTTCGCGCACCAGTTTCATACCGTTATAATTCATTGGGTTATGACTAGCAGTGACTTCAATGCCGCCATCGATACCTAAATGAAAAGTCGCGAAGTAAATCTCTTCGGTACCGCTCATGCCAATATCCAGTACGTCCGTCCCCGCATCCTGAAGGCCCCGTGCCAGCGCTAATTTAAGCGCTTCGCTGGTCAGGCGTACGTCGCCGCCCACGGCGATAGTTTTCGGTTTTAAAAACTCACCATAGGCTCTGCCGATGCGATAGGCGATATCTTCATTCAGCTCCTGACCTAATTCACCGCGAATATCGTAGGCTTTGAAACACGTTAATGCTGACATAAATCCCTTCTAAACGTTTCAGTTACTGGTTATTGACTACATAAATAAAGTCGTCGTCACCCAAGTAGGAACCGGATTGAATCTCCAATAGTTCCAGCGGAATTTTGCCTGGGTTTTCGAGCGTATGTTGTGAACCAATGGGAATAAAGGTCGATTGGTTTTCCGTCAACAGCAGCGTTTTATCTTGGATAGTCACTTTTGCCGTCCCCGAAAGAATGACCCAGTGCTCCGTGCGGTGGTAATGCATCTGCAGCGGGAAGGACTCGCCGGGTTTGACCGTAATACGATTGACGTTAAAACGGTCGCTCTGAACCACCAGATCGCAACGCCCCCAAGGCCAGTAGGTTTCGCGGTGGCGACGATATTCACTACGGCTATTCGCCTTTAGAAACTCCACTACGCGTTTAACGTCCTGCACTTCGTTTTTATTGGCAACCAATACGGCATCTTTCGTATTCACGATAACCAGATTGTCCACGCCAATGGCGGCCACTAGCTGATCGTCGGTATTGATATAGCAATCTTGGGTGTTATGCAGGAAGGTATCCCCTTGCAGGGAGTTGCCCTTTTCGTCTTTTTCATTGACTTCCCACAGCGCGGACCAAGAGCCGACGTCGCTCCAGCCAGCATCTAATGGGATAACCACGGCATCATCCGTCTTCTCCATGACCGCATAATCCACGGATTCATCCGGGCAGTTCATGAAGCAGTCTTTGTCGATTTTGATAAAGTCGCTTTGTTTATCTTTGCTGGAGATTGCAGACCGGCAAGCTTCCAGGATATCAGGCCGGAACTTCTCCAACTCCTGTAAATAGCGCTTGGCATGGAACATAAACATACCGCTATTCCAGTAGTATTCACCGCAACGCAGATAAGCTTCTGCCGTTTCAAGGTCCGGTTTCTCGACAAAGCGCTGCACACGGAAAGGTGCGTTTTCATCACCCGACACCTGTTCGCCACGGTGAATATAGCCATAGCCCGTCACTGGGCCGGTAGGGATAATGCCAAACGTGACCAGACTGCCTGCTTTAGCGTGAGGAATCGCATTTTCAACCGCCGTATGAAAGGCGGCTTCATTTTCCATAATGTGGTCTGCGGCGAGAACCAGCAGGATGGGGTTATCGCCCGCCGAAACCGCATTCAGCGCTGCCAGAGCAATCGCTGGCGCCGTATTACGGCCCACAGGTTCAAGGATGATGTTACTGGAGAGCTTGTTGATTTGTCGCAACTGCTCTGCAACCAGGAATCGATGTTCTTCGTTGCAGATAACCATCGGGTCGCGCGTCTGGATGCCATCGAGACGATTCACCGTCTCCTGCAGCATGGAGTTTTTCCCATGCAGGCAAATGAATTGTTTGGGGTAAAGTTCACGAGAAAGTGGCCATAAACGGCTTCCGGTTCCACCGGCCATAATCACTGGAAGTAGCATTTTGCGTTGTAACCTTTTATATATCTTGGAATTATTTGTATAATTTTATGCAGAAAATAATCAAACACGCTTTCTACTCTCACTGATCTTTCTCTGCGCATATTCCAACCTTTGCTTCTGTAGATTGGCACAACGCCCTGCGCGGACAGGGAAAGATCGTATCAACAAGCATAGTCACTACTGTCCAAGACCGACAACGTCGGAAGACATTATTGAATCCTGTTTTATCAATAAATAAACACTTATAGCTTAACCTCTCGACACTGTGCCCTAACAGTACAAAATGAAGAGAGATTAAGGCTCTTCAACCCTATAACCAGATAACAATTTCACGTTAAAGCAGCAATACAGAAACAACTCAACTACAAACTCTACAGCAGAACGTTTTCCTTGAGCGTTTTCGCCTGTTCATCTTTTGCGGACAGCACAACATTCCCATTCTGGATTGGCCAGTCGATACCAATAGCGCTGTCATTCCACAAAATGGAATGTTCCGCAGCAGGGTTGTAGTAATCGGTGCATTTATAGACAAACTCAGCTTCCTCACTGGTGACATAAAACCCGTGAGCGAACCCTTCAGGCACCCAGAGTTGGCGTTTGTTTTCAGCGGAAAGCAAAGTGCCGACCCATTGGCCAAACGTCGGCGAGCCTTTACGAATATCGACTGCGACATCAAACACTTCCCCTGACACCACGCGAACCAACTTACCTTGGGTATTCTCCGTCTGATAATGCAATCCGCGCAGGATGCCCTGTTTGGACTTGGAATGATTGTCCTGTACAAATGGGCAAGGCCGTTTGGCGACCAGATCTTCGAATTTTTTCTGCTGCCAGGTTTCCATGAAGAATCCCCGCTCATCACCGAATACCGCGGGCTCAATAATTTTCACATCAGGTATAGCCGTATCGATTATTTTCATAAGATCACTTATACGCTTGAATGTTGTTGAGGGCGGACTGCCAGTCGCTGGGGGCAATACCAAACTGTCGCTGGATCTTCTGACAATTAAGTCGGGAGTTGGCCGGGCGTTGGGCGCGAGTAGGATAGTCGGAGGTCGAAATAGAGGACAATGTTGGCAGGGCCGGGAGTAACGCCGCCTTGCCTGCCTGCTCGAAAATAGCCTGTGCAAACTCGAACCAGCTGACGTACGGCATACCGGAGAAATGATACACGCCCCACTCAGGCGTGTTGCCGGCTTCAATAAATTCCACCATGTGAATCAACGCCGCAGCAATATCGCCAGCGTAAGTCGGACCGCCAACCTGATCGCCCACGATGCTGAGCGCATCGCGAGTTTCACCCAGACGCAGCATCGTCTTGACGAAATTATTGCCATGTTCGCCAAACACCCACGCGGTACGCAGGATCAAATAGCGATCGGCCAGTTCAGCCACCGCATACTCCCCCGCGAGTTTGCTTTTGCCATAGAT
>NZ_CAMKXG010000055.1 GCF_946477055.1 Lonsdalea britannica
CGCCCATTGGGCCGCCGATAACGAAACGGCCGGTCGGGTTGATGAAGTATTTGGTACCTGCGGTCAGCCACTCGGCCGGCAGCACAGGTTTGATGATCTCTTCCATCACCGCTTCCTGAAGATCTTTCAGTTTGATGTCTTCAGAGTGCTGAGTGGACAGAACCACGGCGTCGATACCGGCGATTTTGCCGTTATCGTAAGCGAAGGTGACCTGGCTTTTCGCGTCCGGACGCAGCCACGGCAGCGAGCCGTTTTTACGGACTTCGGACTGGCGCTGAACCAGACGGTGGGCGAAGGTGATCGGTGCAGGCATCAGCACGTCGGTTTCATTGGTCGCGTAACCAAACATCAGGCCTTGGTCGCCCGCGCCTTGCTCCAGCGGATCGGTGCGGTCAACGCCCTGATTGATATCCGGAGACTGTTTGCCGATGGCGCTCAGCACTGCGCAGGAGTTGGCGTCGAATCCCATATCGGAATTCACGTAGCCAATGTCGCGAACCGTGCGACGCGTGATCTCTTCAATATCTACCCAGGCGCTGGTCGTAATTTCACCACCGACTAACACCATTCCGGTTTTGACGTAAGTTTCGCAAGCGACGCGTGCTTTGGGATCCTGTTCCAGAATCGCATCAAGAACCGCGTCAGAGATCTGGTCGGCAATTTTGTCAGGATGTCCTTCGGAAACAGACTCGGATGTAAATAGGTGTCTAGCCATGAGTTTCTTTACCTTGTAAAAGCAAAGCCGTTAAGCAGTGTATCGGTTAATCGGTATAGACGGATTAACATCTGGATGGCTATTTTAGGTCGGTTTTTAGTCCTATTGCCAGTAGTTTTTGCCCGCCGATCTGGATCCCGTTAGGTGGTCTCTTGCGTGATTTGTCGCAACTCCTCGGATTGTTACGAATTTCATTTTGATTTTCGACGGTGGGATCGGTATAACCGGCAATCGGTTTCGATACCCGTGATATGCTTACTTTTTGCCGTTTCCGTTAATGGCCAGACCGCATAGCCTGCGGCCTGCTGGGAGGTGATAGGATTAATGACCCGTTGTTTGTTCAGTGAGTCGCGCTCGCCGCGCCGCGCCGTCGCCGCTATGGCGTCTTCGTATCACCTCTTTCCGCTTTCAGCCCAGCCTTGCCTGTCCCGCAGCGCAACGCAGGATTCCCGCGCTGGCTGACCCGTCTTTCATTCCTGTGCAGATGGACGCCGCGCGTTCTTCTGATGATGGTTTCCCTGGATTTTTACCGAAACATATCTCGGAGCCTGACATCGTGCTTTACACTGAAAAGAGTCACATAAGGACGGCATACTATTGTCTGCCGGGTTCTGCATCATTACTGGTACAGACAGAACGCATGTTTCAGGTTGTCTACGCTGGAGCATCCATAATTGCCGATATTGCTATAACAGAAGGGGACTGCCATGTCTGACGACATGATCCATTCACGCTCGTCAGCGGCGGGTAAGCACGACAATGTACGCTCCATGCAGGAGGTGGCCATGAATGATCGCGATGCCAGCGAAATGCTGCGCACCTACAACATTGCCTGGTGGGGCAATAACTATTACGACGTCAACGAGCTGGGGCATATCACCGTCTGTCCCGATCCGGATGTGCCGGAGGCGCGTGTCGACCTGGCACAGTTGGTGAAGGAGCGGCAGGGCAAAGCCGATCGTCGTCTGCCCGCGCTGTTCTGCTTCCCGCAAATCCTGAAGCACCGTCTGCGCTCCATCAACGGCGCGTTCCAGCGTGCGCGCGAGTCCTTCGGCTACGAGGGCGGCTACTTTTTGGTTTACCCGATCAAGGTGAACCAGCACCGCAGGGTGATCGAATCGCTGGTGAATTCCGGCGAGCCGCTGGGACTGGAAGCCGGTTCCAAAGCGGAGCTGATGGCCGTGCTCGGCCATGCCGGCATGACCCGCACCGTCATCGTCTGCAACGGGTACAAAGACCGTGAATATATTCGTCTGGCGCTGATCGGCGAAAAACTGGGGCACAAAGTGTACCTGGTGATTGAGAAAATGTCGGAAATCCGGCTGGTGCTGGAAGAGGCGGAGCGTCTGAACGTGGTGCCGCGTCTGGGCGTACGTGCGCGACTGGCTTCTCAGGGCTCAGGCAAATGGCAGTCCAGCGGCGGCGAAAAATCCAAATTCGGACTGGCGGCCGTGCAGGTATTGCAGCTGGTCGAAATGCTGCGCGAGGCCAACCGTCTGGAAAGCCTGCAATTGCTGCATTTCCATCTCGGTTCTCAGCTGGCGAATATTCGGGATATCGCGACCGGCGTGCGCGAATCGGCCCGTTTCTATGTCGAACTGCATAAGCTGGGTGTGAATATTCAGTGCTTCGATGTAGGCGGTGGTTTGGGCGTGGACTATGAAGGGACACGTTCTCAGTCGGACTGCTCTGTTAACTATGGCCTGAACGAATACGCCAACAACGTGATTTGGGGTATCGGCGACGCCTGTAATGAACATGGCCTGCCGCATCCGATGGTGATTACCGAGTCCGGTCGCGCACTGACCGCGCATCACACCGTGCTGGTGTCCAACATCATCGGCGTGGAGCGCAACGAATTCAGCGAGCCGGAAGCGCCGGATGAAGACGCGCCACGCGCGCTCGAAAGTATGTGGTCGACCTGGAACGAGATCACCCAAACGGGTAATCGCCGCTCCCTGCGCGAATGGCTGCACGACAGCCAGATGGACCTGTACGACGTCCACACGCAGTATGCGCACGGCATGCTGGATCTGACGCAGCGGGCGAGGGCGGAACAGCTTTATCTGAGCATCTGCCAACGTATCCAGCAGCAGCTTGATCCCAGCAATCGCGCACACCGACCGATCATCGACGAACTGCAGGAGCGGATGGCGGACAAGCTGTACGTCAACTTCTCGCTGTTCCAGTCAATGCCGGATGCGTGGGGGATCGACCAACTGTTCCCGGTACTGCCGCTGGAAGGACTGGATAAGCTGCCGGAGCGTCGCGCGGTCTTGCTGGATATCACCTGCGACTCCGATGGCGCGATTGACCATTATATTGATGGCGACGGTATCGCCACGACGATGCCGATGCCGCCGTACAATCCGGAAGATCCGCCGCTGTTGGGCTTTTTCATGGTGGGCGCTTACCAGGAAATCCTGGGCAACATGCATAACCTGTTCGGCGACACCGCCACCGTGGACGTTTTTGTCGGCGAAGATGGCAAGGTCGATGTTGTGGAGTCAGATGAAGGCGATACCGTCGCGGATATGCTGGAGTACGTGCAGCTGAATCCGGATGTGCTGATGTCTCGCTTCCGCGATCAGGTGAAGGCGGCTCAGCTGCAGCCCGAACTGCGTGCGCAGTTCCTGCATGAGTTCGAAACCGGGCTTTACGGTTACACCTACCTCGAAGACGAGTAACGCGTCCTGAGGCGTCACAGTACGAGAAGGCTGAGTGCGAACTCAGCCTTTATTGTTTCTGTCGTTGCCACTCCGTGCATTGACGTCAGGGCGTTGTCCCATGAGGCATCGCGCCACGCGGGCAGTTGAACGGCGTTCAGGCTGGGGATCAATCGCAATGCGATGAAGATATCAAGCTGGCTAAAGGAGCGGAGAGGGCGGAAGTCGAAATGAAAAGGGCGCCGGGGCGCCCTTTGTCGTTATCTGAAAGCGTCAGCGATTATTTGTTTTCGGTGATGCGCTTGCGGATATGCTCAGCACGTTCTTTCGACGCCGGGTGGGAGTCAAACATGCTGCTGTCGCGGCCTGCATCCATCTTCGCCAGTTTCTCGAAGCTGGTCGCCAGACCTTCGCGGTTTACGCCACGTTTTTTCAGCAGATCGAAAGAGTAGTCATCAGCCTGAGATTCCTGAGCCTGAGAGAACTGCGCGTTAACCAGCGCTTCGCCCAGATCGGCCAACTGAGACTTGGACAGCGTAGCAGCAACACCGCCCGCAGATGCGGCAGCGGAACGTGCGGCTTCGGCTGCGTAAGCAACCTGCATAGCTTTACGGCTATGACCCAGTGCGACGTGACCCATTTCATGACCCAGAACGCCTTCGACTTCGTTATCGTTCATCATGTCCATCAGGCCGCTGTATACGCGGATGCAGCCGTTAGCCATCGCCCAGGCATTGACGTCTTTGGTCAGGTAAACTTTGTAGTTAGCCGGGGTGCCGTTGATGTCGTGACCGAGTGAGTTGGCGATTTTGTTCAGGCGCTTGGTGTATTTGCTGTTGGCGGGTGCGATGCTCGCCTCTTTATCCATTTCCTGGCAAGACTGCGCGCTGAGCGTTTTTACATCTGAATCACTCAGAGAGGCGGCTTTGAAAGCCTGGGTGCCGGACTGCAGCATCTGCGTTGCGTCCATACTCTTACAGCCGCTCAATGACGTTGCCATGACGATAGCTAATAGTGAAACTCGTAATTTCATCCCTTTTCTCCCTAGGATTGTAAGTAAAAACAACGCGTCTTTGTCTAAAGACGTAATAAAAGCGGGGATAATGTAAGGGAATGCACAGGGTATTAATAGGAATAAATGCAGAACATTCTATTCGGCAGGAAATAGTACGCTGTATCCCTGAATCGGTGGGCAATGGTGGCGTTTGACGGGGCCGCGATGGCGTGAATCCCCCGTCCTGAGGGCGTTCGGCCCGTACGGTTCCCAGTGCATTCAGCCGGGATTTCATGTACATTTAGAACTATCTCTTCTTGGTCTTTTCGGGCTAACGTTTTGATTTATATATCGTGTGTTCGGCAAGACACTTGTTCAATCCGATCTGGAGTAAAACATGTCCTCTCGTAAAGAACTTGCCAATGCTATCCGTGCGTTGAGCATGGATGGTGTGCAGAAGGCCAAATCTGGCCATCCGGGCGCACCGATGGGTATGGCCGATATCGCCGAAGTCCTGTGGCGTGACTACCTCAATCATAACCCTGCTAACCCGCACTGGGCCAACCGCGACCGCTTCGTGCTGTCCAACGGTCATGCCTCCATGCTGATCTACAGCCTGCTGCACCTGACCGGCTACGATCTGCCGCTGGAAGAACTGAAAAACTTCCGTCAGCTGCACTCCAAAACGCCGGGTCACCCGGAAGTCGGCTATACGCCGGGCGTGGAAACCACCACGGGTCCGCTGGGTCAGGGGATCGCAAACGCGGTCGGTATGGCGATCGCCGAGCGTACGCTGGCGGCGCAGTTCAACCGTCCGGGTCATGACATCGTCGACCACCACACCTACACGTTCCTGGGCGATGGCTGCATGATGGAAGGGATCTCTCACGAGGTCTGTTCACTGGCGGGGACGCTAAAACTCGGCAAACTGACGGCGTTCTACGATGACAACGGTATTTCCATCGACGGTCACATCACCGGTTGGTTCACCGACGACACGGCCGCGCGCTTCGAAGCCTACGGCTGGCATGTGATCCGCGGTATCGACGGTCACGATGCGGATGCGATCAAACGCGCTATCGGCGAAGCACAGCTGGTGACCGACAAACCGTCACTGCTGATGTGCAAAACGGTTATCGGCTTCGGTTCACCGAACAAGCAGGGCACGCATGAAGTACACGGCGCTGCGCTGGGCGATGCCGAAGTGGCCGCGACTCGTAAAAACATTGGCTGGAACTACGGTCCGTTCGAAATCCCGGCAGAAATCTACGCTGAGTGGGATGCCCGCGATGCGGGACAGCGCAAAGAGTCGCTGTGGAACAAGGCATTCGACGCTTACGCGAGCGCCTATCCGGATCTGGCTGCTGAATTCCGTCGCCGCGTCGACGGCGAACTGCCGGCAAACTGGCAGGCGGAGTCCGCCAAATACGTTGAAGCGCTGCAGGCTAACCCAGCCAGCATCGCCAGCCGTAAGGCTTCGCAGAATGCGCTGGAGAGCTACGGCAAACTGCTTCCTGAATTTCTGGGCGGCTCAGCCGATCTGGCGCCAAGCAACCTGACCATGTGGTCTGGCTCCAAACCGCTGAATGAAGATCCGGCGGGCAACTACATCCACTACGGCGTGCGCGAGTTCGGTATGACCGCTATCGCCAACGGGATTGGCCTGCACAGCGGTTTCATTCCTTACACCGCCACTTTCCTGATGTTCGTGGAATATGCGCGTAACGCGGTACGTATGGCGGCGCTGATGAAACTGCGCAGCATCTACGTTTATACCCATGATTCCATCGGTCTGGGCGAAGATGGCCCGACTCACCAGCCTGTTGAACAGCTGGCCAGCCTGCGCGTGACGCCGAACCTGAGCACATGGCGCCCGGCCGACCAGGTCGAGACCGCCGTGGCCTGGAAATATGCGATTGAACGTCAAGACGGTCCTACCGCGCTGATCCTGTCTCGCCAGAACCTGGCGCAGCAGGAACGTACCGCTGAGCAGCTGGCGAATATCGCCAAAGGCGCTTATGTACTGAAAGACAGCGACGGTCAGCCTGACCTGATCCTGATTGCGACAGGTTCTGAAGTGGAACTGGCCGTAGAGGCCTGGCAGCAGCTGACGAACGACGGCGTGAAGGCGCGTGTGGTTTCCATGCCTTCGACTGACGCGTTCGATAAGCAGGATGCCGCGTACCGTGAATCCGTACTGCCTGCCGCCGTGAGCGCGCGCGTGGCGGTGGAAGCCGGTATTGCCGACTACTGGTACAAGTATGTGGGCCTGAACGGAGCGATTGTCGGCATGACCACCTTCGGTGAGTCTGCGCCAGCCGAGCTGTTGTTCAAAGAGTTTGGCTTCACGACTGAAAACGTTGTGGCGAAGGCAAAAGCCTTGCTGAAATAAGCACTGCGTCTCACTAAAAAGGCCGGGAAAACTCCCGGCCTTTTTTGATCTGCGATCCCTGCTTTTGCGAGGCGACAAGTAGTTGTATTCATTTTTTTGACGTACGTCACTCTTCTGGCACATGCCCGTGGGGACGATTCCTTTTGACAATGAATTCGTTTATGCTAGCTGAAGCGTTTCAGTCATCGGAGCAGTCACCTTATTCCGCTAAATAAGCCGGATTTTACGGGTCGATGACGAAGAAAACGCAAGGTATAACCAACGGTTTATTCCTGACGATGTACTGATTATTCTATAGGACCAGCGGTTTTATCATTACACAGGGAATTTCATGACAATCCGTATTGCGATAAACGGTTTTGGTCGGATAGGACGCAGCGTATTACGAGCTCTCTATGAGTCCGGGCGGCGCGCCGAGATCTCCGTCGTCGCGATCAATGAGCTGGCGAATGCCGAAGGGATCGCCCACCTGCTCAAGTACGACAGCAGCCATGGCCGTTTTTCGTGGGATGTCGGTCAGGAATGCGACCAGCTGTACGTGGGGGATGACATCATTCGCCTGCTGCACGAGCCTCAGTTGCAAAACCTGCCCTGGAAAGAACTGGGCGTGGACATCGTGCTGGACTGCAGCGGCGTCTACGGCAGCCGGGCTGACGGTGAAGCGCATTTGGCCGCTGGCGCTCGCAAGGTGCTGTTTTCGCATCCCGGTACGCCAGATCTGGACGCCACCGTGGTGTACGGCGTTAACCAGGATGATTTGCGGTCTGACCACCGTCTGGTGTCGAACGCATCCTGCACCACCAACTGTATTATTCCCGTGATAAAACTGCTCGATGACGCTTTTGGCATTGAAAGCGGTACGGTAACCACCATTCATGCCTCAATGAACGATCAGCCGGTGATTGACGCGTATCATCATGATTTGCGCCGCACGCGTGCGGCCAGTCAGTCAATCATTCCGGTGGACACCAAACTGGCGGCGGGAATTACGCGTTTTTTCCCGAAATTCCAGGATCGTTTCGAAGCGATTTCCGTGCGGGTTCCCACCACGAACGTCACGGCGATCGATCTAAGCGTTAGCGTGAGAAGTAAAGTAAACGTCTGCGAAATCAACAGCCTGCTGCAAAGCTCAGCGCGAGGGGCATTTCGTGGTATAGTTGACTACACAGAATTACCGTTAGTTTCGGCCGATTTTAATCACGATCCGCACAGCGCGATCGTAGACGGAACACAAACCCGGGTCAGTGGACATCATCTGATAAAAACACTGGTCTGGTGCGATAATGAATGGGGCTTCGCCAACCGCATGTTGGATACAACTCGGGCAATGGCGGCCTGCGGATTCTAGTACGCGGCGGCGGTTCTGCCGACGCCTCGCTCAAGCAACTTTAAGAGAATCAACCAAGAGGATTCACCATGGCTGTAATTAAGATGACCGATCTGGATCTGGCTGGCAAACGTGTGCTGATCCGTGCGGATCTGAATGTACCGGTTAAAGCTGGCAAAGTGACGTCCGATGCGCGTATCCGCGCATCTCTGCCGACAATCGAAAAAGCGCTGAAGCAGGGTGCCCGCGTGATGGTGACTTCTCACCTGGGTCGTCCTACCGAAGGCGAATACAACGAAGAATTTTCTCTGCTGCCGGTTGTTAACTATCTGAAAGACAAACTGTCTTCACCAGTACGTCTGGCGAAAGACTACCTGGAAGGCGTTGATGTCGCGGAAGGCGAACTGGTTGTTCTGGAAAACGTCCGCTTCAACAAAGGCGAGAAGAAAGACGACGAAGTGCTGGCGAAAAAATACGCCGCGCTGTGCGACGTGTTCGTCATGGACGCCTTCGGTACGGCTCACCGCGCTCAGGCTTCAACTCACGGCGTAGGTAAATTCGCACCGATCGCTTGTGCCGGTCCGCTGCTGTCTGCTGAACTGGAAGCGCTGGGTAAAGCCCTGGGTAAACCGGCTCGTCCGATGGTCGCTATCGTCGGTGGTTCTAAAGTTTCCACCAAACTGACCGTGCTGGACTCTCTGTCTAAAATCGCTGACCAGCTGATCGTCGGTGGCGGCATCGCCAACACCTTCATCGCGGCTCAGGGCCACAACGTGGGTAAATCCCTGTACGAAGCGGACCTGATTCCGGAAGCGAAAAAACTGCTGGAAACTTGCGACATTCCGGTACCGACCGATGTTCGCGTAGCGACTGAGTTCTCTGAAACCGCCAGCTGCACGATGAAATCCGTCTCTGAAATCAAAGATGACGAACAGGTTCTGGATCTGGGCGACGTTTCTGCAGAACGCCTGGCTGAAATCCTGAAAAATGCCAAGACTATCCTGTGGAACGGTCCGGTAGGTGTGTTCGAATTCCCGAACTTCCGTAAAGGCACCGAAGTGATCGCACAGGCGATTGCCGATAGCGACGCTTTCTCCATCGCGGGCGGCGGCGATACTCTGGCAGCTATCGACCTGTTCGGTATTGAAGACAAAATCTCTTACATCTCTACTGGCGGCGGCGCCTTCCTTGAATTCGTTGAAGGTAAAAAACTGCCGGCCGTAGTGATGCTGGAAGAACGCGCTAAGCAGTAATGACGAACGACGGGAGAGGTATCTCCCGTTTGCGGTTGTCTCTATGCTGAGGTGGAGGCAACCGTTGCTATCTCTAACCCCCCACGGCCAACGAAACAGGACACGTAACATGTCTAAAATCTTCGATTTCGTAAAACCTGGTGTCATCACTGGTGATGACGTACAGAAAGTTTTTGCAGTCGCAAAAGAAAACAAATTTGCTCTGCCCGCCGTTAACTGTGTCGGTACCGACTCAATTAACGCCGTGCTGGAAACTGCTGCAAAAGTTCGCGCACCTGTCATTGTACAGTTCTCCAACGGCGGTGCTGGCTTTATCGCAGGTAAAGGCCTGAAATCCGATGTTCCGCAGCAGGCGGCTATCCAGGGTGCTATCTCTGGCGCGCATCACGTTCATCAGATGGCTGAATACTACGGTGTTCCGGTTATTCTGCACACTGACCACTGCGCTAAGAAACTGCTGCCGTGGCTGGACGGACTGCTGGACGCTGGCGAAAAATTCTTCGCCGCTCACGGCAAACCGCTGTTCTCTTCTCACATGATCGACCTGTCTGAAGAGTCTCTGGAAGAAAACATCGAAATCTGCAGCAAATACCTGACTCGCATGGCGAAACTGGGTATGACTCTGGAAATCGAACTGGGTTGCACCGGCGGTGAAGAAGATGGCGTAGATAACAGCCATCTGGACAACTCCGCGCTGTACACTCAGCCGGAAGACGTGGCTTACGCGTACGAAAAACTGAACGCTATCAGCCCGCGTTTCACCATCGCGGCTTCCTTCGGTAACGTACACGGCGTTTACAAGCCGGGTAACGTACAGCTGACGCCGAAAATCCTGCGCAACTCTCAGGACTTCGTTTCTGAAAAATACAACCTGCCGCACAACAGCCTGAACTTCGTGTTCCACGGCGGTTCTGGTTCTACTGCTGCAGAAATCGAAGAAGCGGTTGGCTACGGTGTTATCAAAATGAACATCGATACCGACACCCAGTGGGCTACCTGGGAAGGTATTCTGGAATACTACAAGAAAAACGAAGGCTACCTGCAGGCACAGCTGGGTAACCCGGAAGGCGCTGACAAGCCGAACAAGAAATACTACGACCCGCGTGCATGGCTGCGTGCTGCGCAGAGCACCATGATCTCTCGTCTGGAACAAGCCTTTAAAGAACTGAACGCGATCGACGTTCTGTAATAAATACGATTTAAATGGCTTCAATAAGGCTCCTTCGGGAGCCTTATTTTTACTGCCGTTTTAAACCAATAACGGTAGATTTTGGTGTGGGTAAGTGAGTTTAGCGAGTCTCAAACAGGAGTAAGTTAATGGAAGATTTAGGTGTAACAGAAAGCGTAAGTCGCGCGCAGACCTGGTTGACCAACAATCAACATGTGCTGCTGGAGTATGCGGTTAATATTGTTTCCTCACTGGTCATTCTGATCGCGGGATTGATTGTCGCGCGGGTGGTTTCAGGCACCCTGAACCGTCTGATGCGGGCGCGTAATATCGATGCCACGGTCGCGGATTTCCTGTCTGCGATTGCGCGCTACGGCGTGATTGCCTTTACATTGATTGCCGCGTTAAGCCGCATCGGCGTACAGACGGCATCGATTATCGCCGTGTTGGGTGCCGCCGGTTTGGCCGTAGGTTTGGCGCTGCAAGGTTCGTTGTCCAACTTCGCTGCTGGCGTGCTGATTGTGATGTTCCGTCCTTTCCGTACCGGTGAAACGGTCGATCTGGGTGGCGTGAGCGGCACCGTGACTCAGGTACAGATTTTCTCCAGTACGCTGCTGACCACCGATGGTCGCATCATCGTCGTACCGAACGGCAAGATCATCTCCGGCAATATCATCAACAGCTCCCGCGAGCCGAATCGCCGTACCGAGATCATTGTGGGCGTCGCTTACGATGCAGATATCGATGTGGTGAAGAAAGTGCTGGGCGACATCATCAAAGCAGACGACCGTATTCTGAAAGATAAAGATGTCGTGATCCGTCTGAACGAAATGGCGGCGTCTTCCCTGAACTTTGTCGTGCGCGTATGGACCACCAACGCAGACTCCACCGAGGTGAACTGGGACCTGCTGGAAAACTTCAAGCGTGCGCTTGATAAACATCAGATCGGCATTCCTTACCCGCAGATGGATGTGCATTTGCACCAGACTGCGACGGCGGAACCCGCCGACAAGGCGTAAGTCAGTCCTCTCTTTTACGCGCTGTCCGCCCCCTTTTACGGGCAGCGCGATATCCTTTTCCCCGCCCGAACACGCCTTCCCAGACGACGCCAACGCGCCACAAATCCCACCGTTGCATAAGCTAATTTCGCTGTCAGAGACTGCGTCATAAGCAGAGGACGCGCCGGTTTGAGATGCAGACGCGCCAACGTGAGCCAACAGCGAAAACGGGGAGGGCGGCAGTGTCACCTCACTAAACCCCACGGATGAAAACTCACGGTGAAACCCGCCCAGCGCGAAGCCCCTGGGCGGTCATCTATCGGCTCTCAGTCGGCAGTCGCCATCTCCGTAGCGAATCGGGCTGCGGCGCTCAACACGGCTAAAACTGACGCGGTTGCGATGTTTGCATGTCGTCCCACGCCGAAGCGTGAACCGGGTACGCCGGGTATCGCGGCCTCCACAATGGCCAGCGCCATTGCATCGGACCCTGCCCCCATGCTGCGTTCTTCATAACTATCGATACGCAGCGGCATGCCCAGCGCCGCGACAGCCGCGTCAATGGGGCCGCTGCCTGTCCCCTCGCAGGTTTTGACGTCACCGGCTTCATTCACCAGTGCCAGCTCAATACCTTGCCCGTCTGCATGTTCAAACAAGCGGTGGCGATGATGAATAAAGCCGGGCTGTTCCCGAACCGGGGCAAAGTAGGTGCGCTTAAACAGCTCCCAAATTTGCTCGCTGGTCAGCTCCGTTTCGCTGGCGTCGGCCTGTGCTTGAACGATGGCGCTGAACTCCACCTGCATACGGCGCGGCATGACGATACCGTGGTCACGCTGCAGCAAAAAGGCGATCCCGCCTTTGCCTGACTGGCTATTAACCCGCACGATACTGTCGTAAGTGCGGCCCAGATCTTTGGGGTCAATGGGCAGGTAAGGCACGCGCCAGGGCTCATCGGCTTTTTGTGCGGCAAAGCCTTTGGCGATGGCATCCTGATGCGAGCCGGAAAACGCCGTGAAGACGAGATCGCCGACATAAGGGTGGCGCGGGTGTATAGGCAGCGAGGTACACTCCTCGGCCACGCGGGCGACCGCCGCAATATCGGAGAAGTCCAGTCCCGGCGCAATGCCTTGGGTGTAGAGGTTCAGCGCCAGCGTCACCACATCGACGTTGCCGCTGCGTTCACCATTGCCGAACAGGCAACCTTCGACCCGTTGCGCGCCAGCCAGCATGGCTTGCTCGGCACAGGCCACGCCCGTCCCCCGGTCATTATGGGGATGAACGGAGAGTACGATGTGCTCGCGCCGCGCTAACCGGCGATCCATCCATTCGATTTGGTCGGCGAAAACATTAGGCGTAGCGATCTCTACCGTGGTCGGCAGGTTGATGATCATCGGTCGCTGCGGACCGGCATCCCACGCGCGGATGGCGGCGTTGCAGACGGCCAGTGAAACCTCCAGCTCGGCCATGCAAAAAGTCTCGGGTGAGTATTGCAAGACCCATTCGGTTTCCGGGTGGGCCGCCGTCAGTTGTTTGAACAGCGTAATCCGCTGCTCCACCATATCGATAATCTGCGGCACGCTCATGTCGAAGACGATCTCGCGCCACGCGGGGGCGATAGCGTTGTAGAAATGCACGATCACACGTCGTGCGCCAGCCACACAGCGCACCGTTTCGGCGATCAGGTCATCGCGCAATTGCGTCATCACCATCGGAGTGACGTCTTCAGGAATCTGGTCCGTGTCGATCAAGTGACGCACGATGTCGAAATCAGTGCGCGAAGCGGCGGGAAAGCCCACTTCGATTTCCTTAAAACCAATGCGTACCAGCTCATGGAACAAGCGGATTTTGAGCTCGCGGTTCATCGGCTCAAACAGGGCCTGATTGCCGTCGCGTAAGTCGGTGGACAGCCAGACCGGGGCTTGTGTCAGGGTGCGTGATGGCCATTGGCGGTCGGTCAGATCGACCGAAGCGGTGGGGCGGTATTTCTGAGAAGGATCGGTCAGCATGAAAAGGACTCCAGGGACATTGTGGGCACCTGATCCCCCTGGCTTGGAGCAAGCTGACGAGGGTCGGGGTCAGGGGGAATCAGGATGGGTCGTGGCACGAACGGACGTGCGCAGACCCCGACCGGAGATCAGGGGTAGTCGCCGTGGTGAAAGAGAGAATACGAACATCGGTGAATTGACCCAGTAGATGACTTTGTCTTCGATGTTAGGCTTGCAGGTGGCGTCCATCTACATAAAAATGGACAAATACTTTATTGATTTGGACAAACTTCACTGTCATGGGCTTTTCCTCTTCCGAAGACGGCTCACATGCGCTTGACCTGAGCGCAGGAGACGCCTGCGGCCTGCCGGTATTCGGTGTCGCCGTACGCTATCCCGCGGGCCATGTCGTGCCTTTACATTCGCATCCTTATGGTCATTTGATCTATGCGGATCGCGGCCTGTTGCGCGTAGAGGCCGACAGCGGCCAGTGGCTGGTGCCGCCGACCGCCGCGGTTTGGCTGCGGTCGGGCGTGGCGCACCGGCTGGTGGTCCCGGTGGCGCTGCAGGCGCATGGCCTGTTCGTGCGTGAGGATGTGTGCGCTCGCTTGCCGTCGACCGATTGCGTCGTTCATGTCTCCGGTCTGCTGCGGGAGCTGATCATGGCGTTAGGCCAATCCGAGGATGCTGCGGTCTCTTCCACTCGTCTGCGTTTGCTCGGTGAGCTGTTGGTCGAAGAACTGCATACCCAGCCGGTGCTTCCGCTCCATCTTCCTTGGCCCGCAGGCAGCGCTGATCGCGCGATGCAACAGGTGTGTCAGGCGCTGGTGGACAACCCGGGCGATGCCGCCACCGCCGCCGAGTGGGCCAACAGACTCGCGATGGGCGATAAGACCTTCCATCGGCACTTCCTCCAGTCGACCGGCATGACCTTCGGTAAATGGCGCCAGCAGCTACGGCTGATGTCGTCGCTGACGTTATTGATGCAGGGGATCCCGATCACGCAGGTCGCGCTGGCGAGTGGTTACGATAGTCATAGCGCCTACACCACGGCCTTTAGCAAACAATTCGGACAGTCCCCGTCGGCCTTCGCGGCGAATCGATAGGCCCGCGGTTATGGGGGACGAATCGCGGTGAGATGTCAGCAATAGACAGGGAGACACCGGTGTTCTGCGTTGAGTGTTGAATCGGCCGAGGCTCTATTTCAGGCCGCCGTCATGCGCCTCGACGGTGTATCGCTTTCACAAGGCCGACAGCGCATCAACGGAGAGGATGAAACTAACCCTCTGCTCGATAAGACTTTTTCGACCATTGTCCGATAATGGAAAAAACGCGCATCGGACCTTTTTCATTGCCCGTTCGTTTAGCTAACGCCCTGCGAATATTCAGAAACTCTCCTATATTGAGTGGTAGCCACCTCGCGTATGGTGTGCACTGCCGTCACAATTTGAAAGGAGAGAGTGTGAAACTCAAGACACTGACACTGGCTGCGATTATCGGTATGGGGGCACTATCTGCCGCCGCTACGGCCAACGAGTTGCCTAATGGCCCGCACATCGTCACCTCAGGCGCTGCAAGCGTGGACGCCACGCCGGATATTGCGCGTCTGGCCATTGAAGTCAGCGTGTCCTCCAAGGATGCCGCTGATGCCAAAAAACAGGCGGATGCCCGCGTCGCGCAATATTTCGATTTCCTCGCCAAGCAGGGGATCGACAAAAAAGATATCAATGCGGCCAATATCCGCACCCAGCCTGAGTACGACTATCTGAAAACCGGCGGCACCGTGCTGAAAGGTTACCTGGCCGTTCGACAGGTGGAAGTGACGGTACGTCAGTTGGATAAGCTGAATGAGCTGCTGGATGGCGCGCTGAAGTCTGGCCTGAATGAAATTCGCACGGTTGATCTCAGCGTATCGAACCCGGATACCTATCGCGATCAGGCGCGTCAGAAGGCGATCGAACAGGCGAGCAGTCAGGCGCAGGCGCTGGCCAGCGGTTTCAAAGCCACGCTGGGCCCGATTTACAGCATTCGTTATCACGTCGCCAATTATCAGCCGGTACCGGTGGCGCGGATGTTGAAGGCATCGGACGCGGCCGTACAGACGATGGCATCCCAGACTTACGAACAGCAAACCATTCATTTCGACGATCAGGTCGACGTTGT
>NZ_CAMKXG010000056.1 GCF_946477055.1 Lonsdalea britannica
GCCTTTCATGGGCCAAATTCGATTTTTCCCGAAGGCAGTCAGCACATTAAACATGATGTCCCCCCTGTAAAACGCGTACCGGGATAGCGTTCAGATCCCAGTTCCAGCTGTCGGGGGTGGGGGTGACCGGGTCCAGCGTAATGCAGTCGGTTGGGCAAGGAGAGACACACAGATTGCAGCCGGTACACAGATCGCTGACGACGGTGTGCATAGCGCGTGCGGCGCCGACGATGGCGTCTACCGGACAGGCCTGAATACATTTGGTGCAGCCGATGCAGCGGCTTTCATCAATCCGCGCGACCTGTCTTTCCGGTTTGCCCGGCATCGCGTCATCTGGTAAAGGCTGTGGCTCGACGTTCATCTGCTGAGCCAGTTTGTGCATCAGAGGCTCGCCCCCCGGCACGCATTTATTAATCTGTTCGCCGCTTTGGATCATGGCTTCGGCATAAGGGCGGCAGCCAGCATAACCGCATTGGCGGCACTGCGTTTGCGGGAGCAGATCTTCCAGCTGTTCAACGGAGGGGAGGTTGTGCCGCAGAGAGCGTCGGCGTGAGGCGTAGCCGAGCATCAGACTTGCCGTCAGCGTCAGCGCGCTGAGTACGGCTATCGTCATCCAAAAATTCATCATCACCATTTCACCAGTCGGGTAAAGCCCGTAAGAGCCGACACGTTCGCCAAAAAGGCGCCAACCGGTAGCCGCGGGTATTCGCTCATTACAGTACTTACAAAATAAAACCGACGTATTATCCGGCATTGTCCCAGGTTCGACAACCTGAACGCCTACCATCCTTATCACCCAGAGACTGAACGATTAACTTGTGGTCACCTATCGGCAAGTGAAAAACGCGCTCTCCGTGAAACTGCAGACGGGACAGGCTATCGGCTTTTGTGGATTGCCGTGTTCGGACGCTTTTATTGCACCGAGTTTTGGATTCACAGGGGGCGGTTATCGACCGATGAAAACGTTCAGCGAGTCATCTCAGACCGCTTCAAAACGCGCCTGTGTGACGACAGTCGATGTACTCAACGGTATCTCATGGCAATTCGTCAGTCTAAACGGGCGCCTGAAGCCGTCACGATCAAGGAGGGGGCAAAGGGGAATAACCGATGGGAAATTGATGAGATTTTAACGGCAAGCGGCCCCATGACAAAACGGGGACTTTATGCGAATAGTCGTTATTTATGGTCAGCCAGAACACGCTCTTTGACTGATGTGATACGCCAGATGTGGGTGAATACCACCGCCGGATGCGCGGTGGGGTTAACGGCGAACTTAACGTTCTCCGTTTCCCAGCCAAGCCCAATACAAAGAGAGAGAGAAACGCCCCGTGACCTCACGAGGCATTTAGATTTGAGCTCTCTTTACTCGCCGTTGTTACGGATCAACTGTTGATACCAGAAGAAGCTCTTCTTACGCTGGCGTGCTAACTGACGCTGGTGGTCGACATACACAAAGCCATACTGTTTTTGGAAGCCGTTCAGCCAGCTCAGTAAATCGATAAATGACCAGGGGTAATAACCACGCACATCGGCGCCTTGGGCGATAGCGTCTGCAACGGCATCAATATGCTGACGCAGGTAGTCGATGCGATCGTCATCCACCACTTCACCGTTAATGATGGGGTCTTTAGCGCCCAAACCGTTCTCGGTGATGTAAATGGGAATATCACCGTAGCGCTCTTTGATCTGCATGATGCCTTCCGTCAGGCCCTGCGGGTAGATTTCCCAGTCCCAGTCGGTATACACCCCATTCGGATTACGCACGAATTTGAACAGATTTTTAAAACCAAACTCGTTCCCGGTCTGATGCGCGCTGCCTTTCTGGCCCGTCGTATTGATTTGCAGACGTGACTCGCCGTGATTCGCCGCTACCGTCTCCCGTTTGTAATAGTTCAGGCCAATAAAGTCGCAGACATTGTCGCGCAGCAGCGCTTCGTCGCCCTGTTCGAATACCGGCGCGCCGAGGCTCGATTGGGCCAGATGCAGCAACTCTATCGGATACTCTCCTCGCAACACCGGGTCGTATAACCAGTGGGTAAAAATTCCGTCAGCCAGCTGACAGGCGGCGACGTTTTCCGGCGTGTCGTCGAGCGGGGTATTGGTTTGCAGGACGTTGACGAAGCCGATCTTGCCGGTGATGCCGGACTGGCGAAAAGCGGCGACGGCGCGCGCATGTGCGATGAAAACATGATGACAGGCTTGCAGGGCGCGGGCGGGATTGCGAATACCGGGGGGATGCGCGCCGGTGATGTAGCCAAAGCCGATAAAGCAGAGCGTTTCATTGAACGTAGACCACAGTTTGACGCGATCGCCATAGCGGTCATAACAGAGGCGGGCGTACTCTTCGAAAGCATCAATAGTCTGCCGGGATTCCCAACCGCCCTGGTCCTGCAGCGCCTGCGGCAGATCCCAGTGATACAAGGTAATCATGGGCTCAATACCGTGCTCCAGCAGCGCGTCGATCAACGTACTGTAAAAGGTGACGCCCGCTTCATTGATTTTACCGCGCCCTTCAGGCAGCAGCCGTGGCCACGAGATAGAGAAACGGTAGCTTTTTAAGCCCAGCTCCGCCATCAGCGCGACATCCTCTCGGAAACGGTGGTAGTGATCGACAGCGACGTCGCCGTTGGTTCCTTTATAAGTGGTGCCCGGCAGGTGAGAAAACGTATCCCAAATCGACGGGCCTTTGCCCTCGGCGTCGTGCGCGCCTTCGACCTGATAGGCTGCGGTCGCGGCACCCCACAGAAAATCTTTCGGAAATATGGACATGAAAACCTCGCTTTTGGGTGGCTATAACCAACGACGAGTGAGTGTAGGCTGGTTGAATTATGACTTGCAACCGGTTTCTGAAACCGGTTTCTTTTTTCGGGGTAAATCTGTGATCATACTCACATCGATTGATTGCGGGTTCGTATCAGTGCGTTGTCGATGAAGCTAAGTGATTTTGGACAAAGGCTTTCCGCCTACTGTGGCTGTAGAAGGACTCATGGGGATGTCATATTGATGACGTTATCCGATAAATCTGGAAAGCTCGCGGTGATATACTGGGCGTTCCATCACAACGGGAAAAGCCTGTCGCTCAGGCTAGGGGAATGATTTATGGCAAATACCATTCGTGTCGGATTGTTGGGATATGGCTATGCGAGCAAGACGTTTCACGCGCCGCTGATTGCTGCGACGCCGGGAATGACGTTGGTGGCGGTGTCGAGTCGGCATCCGGAAAACGTGCATGCAGACTGGCCGTCTGTGCGGGTAGCCGAGAAACCTGAAGTGTTGTTTGACGACCCCGAAATCGATCTCATCGTGATCCCCACGCCTAACGATACGCATTTTCCTTTGGCGAAACGTGCGCTGGAAGCGGGCAAGCATGTGGTGGTGGATAAACCCTTCACCGTCACGCTGTCTCAGGCTTCCGAGCTGCATCAGGTCGCCGTCCACATGGGGAAAGTGCTTTCCGTCTTTCACAACCGCCGTTGGGACAGCGACTTCCTGACCCTCAAACATCTGGTGCAAACCGGCGTGTTGGGGGACGTGGTTTATATGGAATCCCATATAGATCGCTATCGCCCCGAAATTCGTGAACGTTGGCGTGAAGACGGCAGTGAAGGCAGCGGCATTTGGTATGACCTGGGGCCTCATCTAATCGACCAGGCGTTACAGCTGTTTGGCGCGCCGGTCGCCATCCATGCGGATCTTGCACAGCTGCGTCCAGGGGGCAAATCCGTCGACTACTTCCATGCGACGTTGATTTATCCGCAGCGCCGCGTCGTGTTGCACGGAACGCTGCTGGCCGTTGCTGAGACAGCGCGTTATATCGTTCACGGCTGCCATGGCAGTTACGTGAAATACGGCATCGATCCTCAAGAGGGGAAACTGAAGGCAGGACACTTGCCGGATGACGACACTCTGTGGGGGCACGATGAACGCGATGGCGTACTGACGATGAACCGGGAAGGCGCGACCGTAGAGGAAGCGGTGACGACGATCCCCGGTAATTACACGGCCTATTATGCCGCCGTTCGTGATGCGTTGAATGGTCAGGGTGAAAATCCGGTTCCGGTTACTCAGGCGATTAAAGTGATGGAGTTAATTGAACTCGGACTCATTTCTAATCAGAAAAAATCCGCGGTGACGTTAAAAAATAGCTAGCGTTGTGGGTATTTATTCCACATATTAACCCTCTATCTCACAGGCGATCTCATGATCGCCTGTATTGTTTATTGAGAGGGTGTCGTTTCGTTATGGGATGGTTGCAACGGTTAAAAATTGATAAATTCCTGTTAGTTCTGGTTCTGGTGGTCATTACCGCTTCGTTTTTTCCCTGTGAAGGTGAAGTGAAGGTCTTCTTTGAATACCTGACGACCGCGGCCATCGCACTGCTGTTCTTCATGCATGGCGCAAAATTATCTCGAGAAGCTATCGCGGCTGGCATCAGCCATTGGCGTCTGCATTTGGTGGTCTTCGCCAGCACGTTTGTGTTGTTCCCGTTGCTGGGGCTGGCCATGTCCGTTCTGGTTCCAGAGATACTCACGCCTACCGTCTATCTTGGATTTCTCTATCTCTGCGCCTTACCTGCAACGGTTCAGTCCGCTATCGCTTTCACCTCCATGGCGCGAGGCAATGTGGCCGCCGCAATCTGTAGCGCGTCGGCGTCCAGTATTCTTGGGGTATTCCTGTCGCCGATTCTGGTTGGACTGCTGATGCATACACAGGGCGGACAGACGGATACGCTGCATGCGATTGGATCGATCGTTCTCCAGTTGATGGTGCCGTTCGTTTTGGGTCATCTGTCGCGACCACTCATCGCAAACTGGGTGCAGCGCCACCGTAAGCTGGTCAATATCACTGACCGTTCATCGATACTGCTCGTGGTTTACGTCGCATTCAGCGAGGCGGTCGTTGAGGGAATTTGGCATCAGATCAACGGCTGGTCTCTGCTGTCTATCGTGGTGTGCTCATTTGTTCTGCTGGGGATTGTGCTGGTGTGTACCACGCTGGCCGCGCGCAAATTGGGCTTCTCGAAGGCGGACGAGGTCACTATCGTGTTCTGCGGCTCGAAGAAAAGTCTCGCAAACGGTATTCCGATGGCGAATGTCCTGTTTCCGGCGGCGGCGGTGGGTGCCATGGTGCTTCCACTGATGATCTTCCACCAGATTCAGCTGATGGTATGCGCCACGCTAGCCCAGCGTTATGCTAAACGCCCGTTGGACGCGGATAAAACCGAAGAATAACGGTGTTACTATAATGAAAACAACGTCATGCGTTTTTCGCGCAGGGCGTTGTTTCGTTAAAGCCTGTCATTGAAGCCGCCATTTTCAATCCGTATTCTTCCTCGCCTTAAGCTGTGAGTCATAACCGGCGTTTGCACTTGTCTTATCGCTCTTCACTTTTGCCAGAAGCCTGTGCGGGTCGCCCTTGGTGTCGCCCATAAACGGCATAAGGTGAGACGGGGATATGGTGTTGGGGATAGAGCTAAGAAAGGACAAGGTAAGAGTATCGAGAGGAGTAACCCCACCGCATCACGAAAGCGGTGGGGCAAAGAGGTTATCAGGCCGCGCGATTTTTCGCTTTCTGACGCAACTGCTCTTTTTCCTGTTCGCCGATGAAGGCGACGGTCAGGCCATTTATCTGTGCCTGATGGATATCTTCCGGCGTCAATCCCGCCTGCGGCGCGGCGACATTGTATTCGTGCTCGATTTCGATCCCCTGTACGGCAGGATCGTCGGTGTTGAGCGTGGCCAACATGCCGTGGCGCAGGAAGTGTACCAGCGGGTGGGCGAGCAGGGAGTGAACGGTGCTGGTCTGAATATTGGACGTCAGGCAGGACTCCACGCCAATCTGGTGCTCAGCCATGTATTCCATCAGCTTGCGATCGACGATGGCCGCAACGCCGTGACCAACACGCTCCGCGCCCAGTTGATTGATCGCCTGCCAGATGCTCTCCGCACCCGCGGCTTCACCGGCGTGTACGCTGATATGCCAGCCTGCATCACGCGCCTGACGGAAGTGGTCGGTAAACAGTTCGCCGGGATACCCCAGTTCATCGCCAGCCAAATCCAACGCGGTAATACTGTCTTTGTGTGCGAGGAGCGAACTCAGTTCCTGCTGGCAGGCCTGAGTGCCGAACGTCCGGCTCATAATCCCCATGAGACGGATCATGACCTTGTCATCATTGTCGCGGCAGCCGGCGTGAACACCGTCGATGACCGCTTCAACCACGCCTTCCAGCGGAAGCTGATAGGCTTGCGCCATGTAGTAGGGGGAAAAACGCAGCTCGGCGTAGTCTAATCCGGCGCGAATCGCATCCTCGACGTTTTCGTAGGCGACGCGACGACATGCGTCCAAAGAACCCAAAACGTTGACACCCCAATCAAGCTTCTTCAGGAAGCTGAGCAGGTCCGGTTCGTTATTAACGATCTGCACATGAGGACGCAGCGACTCCAGATCCTGCCCCGGCAGAGCGATATTGAACTGGCGCCCCAACTCAAGAATGGTTTGAGGACGGATATTACCATCCAGGTGGCGGTGGATATCTGTTAGTGGGATGTGCGGATCAATCATGTTTTACTCTTTATTAACGAAATCAGTAAGTCAGTAAATAGCCGTTAGTATAAGAATAAATCCGGTCAAATTGCCATTCATTCACAGAAAACTTCATGTCCAACGGTTACTGAATCGGAAGAGCGGGAGGCCATGTAGCGGGGTGTTTGGGTGTTAATCAGGAGGAAGCAGGAGGATGATTGCTAAAGGGCAGGCACCCGAAAGGTGCCTGCAAAGTGCATCGATTACTGAGCCTGAGGCGCAGGAGCGGGGACGGCTTGCGGCGCATCCTGTGCAGGGACAGAAATGTAGGGAGCGATAAATTCCGCCAGCGTTAATTTGCGACCGTTGAAGGTCACCGTGCCGTCGGCATACTGCAGCGAACTGGTGATCGCATTGTCCTTGGTAACCGTCAGTTGGCTCATCTGGCCGACACCGGCAATCAGCTGCGCCTGCTGGCGGGCCATGGCTTCAATCTGCTTTTTGTCGTTGTCATTTTCGACTTTCGGACCGGTCTGGACGAACAGTTCCGTCAGCATACTCAGCGGCAGGTTGAGTTTCAGGTCCACATTTTTGATGGACTGACGAATCAGCGCTTCTTCATCCGATACGCCGGTGATGGCGTTGTGATCTTTCTGCAGCGGATCGGTCAAATCCAGAGCCAGATTGAAGTCGCTCTGTCCTTTGGCATTTTTCCAGGTTATTGGCGCGATGTGGATCTGCGGATTGCCTTTCAACAGCTGCGGCAGGTTATGCAGCACGACCATCGCCATCTGCTGCTGGTACTCGTCGGTGGTGATCGGCTCCGGACTGGACATCAGCGCCTGGAACTTGGCGCGATAGGCGTCGGAGAACTGCTTCAATCCGTGGCCATCGACACCGGCGAAGCTAGCTTTCAGATTCACCGCACCCAGATTCTGGTCGCGCAAGACCACAGAGGCAACGTCAATACCCAATTTGCCGGACAGATTGACGTCGTCCGCGTTGTTCTCGCTGGAGACGTTTACATCATTGATGGTCAGCCCATTTTCGTTTTCGACGTTCAGCGTCAGTTTTTTCAGGGTGATGTTGGCATCGCCGACATTGATGTCGAACTTGCTCTTACGTGAGGTGGAGTCCAGCGCCAGATCCTGCAGCGTTAGCACTTCATTCTGACCCAGCTGATTTTTCTTCTCGGTCGCCAGATTGGCGATGTTACCCGAGATGTGGGCCTGGCTCAGGTCGCGCGCCACGAACAGCTTCAGGTCGGAGCCGCTGAAATTCAGTTTCTGCTCCGGGTTCTGGAAATCAATCGCCGCCAGGCGAATGTCGGAGTGGGTGTCGCCACTGTAGGTGACGCGCGTTTCCGCATTGATGAACGGAACGTCTTTCGTCAGTTCGAACAGCGGTGCGACGGCGTCGGTTTTCACCAGTTCGCTGTGTACCGAGGCCATAGACGGGATCAGGTTCAAATGTTTGATCTGGGACAGCGGGAATGGTCCGTGATACAGCGTTTCTTTAAAGACTACTTCCTGATTATTGTCCAGCACCTGATGGTCGCTGGCCGTGCCGTCGGACTGCAGCACATATGTCAGGTTACTGCTGAACAGGCCGCGCTGATAATCACGGTAGCTGACCTTCAGTCCGGCGTTGGGATAGTTGGTTTTCAACTGGCTGTTGATGTTATCTGTGAATTCACCAATGTGCTTTTCGACCTGTTTGCCAGTAAACCAGGAAGCTCCTGTCCAAACTACGCCGAGAGCAACGATGACCCCTACGGCCACGACTGTTTTTTTCGTCACGCTTGTATCCTTTTTTATCTTGTGTAGTACCGCCCCTCATCGGGGCGTCAGCATCATGCTGTTTAAAGTCTAGTTATAAACGCGGGCAATGCGACCCGTACCGTGAATTTGCACGGGAGATTCATCAGCGCCGATAAAGCAGGACTCACCCGGCTGCAGAGTAATCCGCTGCTGCGCTTTTTCCACGCTGGCTTCTCCACTGACGCAGAAAAGAATAGCAGCGCTCTCCTGAGTCAGCACCTGCGGCTGTGCGGTGAGATCGTGCAGGGAGAAGGCAAAATCGTCAACCGGCACGGAAAAGGTCAGCGTCTGCTCGCCGACGACGGGCGTCGTCAGCAGCGTTTCAGCCGGTTTGGGCTCGAACTGCACGTTAGCCAGCAGTTCAGGAATATCGATGTATTTCGGCGTCAGACCCGCGCGCAGTACGTTGTCTGAATTAGCCATCACTTCCAGCGCGACGCCATTCAGGTACGCATGCGGGGTTTCCGCCGTCAGGAACATCGCTTCTCCCGGCTGTAACGTCACGACGTTCATGAGGAGCGGAGAGAACAGTCCGTTGTCGTCCGGGTAGAATTGGGTGATGTTGCGAATCGTCGCCCAGGGTTCGCCTTCACGGCTGTTGAGCGCGGCTTTCAGGGTCGCGATCGCGGTGTCTTTCTGCTCTCCGCTCATCTCAAGAAGGTTGGCGAACAGCCTCGACAGGCTCTGACGGTCCGGCTGCTGTAAAAACGCGGCGATAGACGGATGCGCGCCTGCCAGCGGTTGCAACAGCTCGGCGATCTCTTCCAGTCGGCGGAACCCGTTGATGGCGCTGAACGGCGTCAGCGCGAAGACTAATTCCGGCTTGTGATTGGCGTCTTTGTAGTTGCGTTCCGCCGCGCTGACGGGAATGCCCGCCGCGTTTTCTTTGGCGAACCCTTCTTCGGCGGCGCTTTTGCTGGGATGAACCTGAATGGACAATGGCTGGTCGGCGCATAACACTTTAAACAGGAACGGCAGCTCGCCGAAACGCTGTGCGATGCGCTGGCCCAGATAACGCTCCGGGTCGGCGGTGATGATATCCCGCAGGCTGACCTGCTGCCCCTGATTGTCCACTAACAGAGAACTGCTGCTGGGATGCGCCCCCATCCACAGCTCCGCCATCGGACGATTATCGGGATTTTCCATGCCGTACAGCTCGGTCAATGCGCTTGGGCTACCCCAGGCATAATGCTGAACACGGTTAAGCATTTTCTGCATAACGGGATCCTAGTGTTATTGATGATTTCACGTAGTGAACTAAGGGTTAAAGACAGAGGGGACGGGTGATGATCCAGAACCTCGATACCCATCATGGTAATGCTTTATCCGCGACGATACCATAACGTCAAGTACCTCAATTATCCGAAAATAAACGCATCTTCTAAGGAGATAGGTCATGCCCGATATCCGTGTTGAGAAAGACTCTATGGGACCGGTTGATGTGCCCGCCGACAGGCTGTGGGGAGCGCAGACCCAGCGCTCTCTGGAACATTTTCGTATTTCAGAAGAGAAAATGCCTCGGGCGCTGATCCATGCGCTCGCTCAGACCAAGCGTGCGGCGGCAAAAGTGAATCTCGATCTGGGATTATTGCCGAAAGATCGCGGCGACGCGATTATCAAGGCGGCGGATGAGGTACTCGCGGGACAGCACCCCAATGAGTTCCCGCTGGCCATTTGGCAAACCGGGTCCGGCACCCAGAGCAATATGAATATGAATGAAGTGCTGGCGAACCGAGCCAGCGAGCTGTTGGGGGGAGGCCGCGGTAACGAACGTCTGGTGCATCCCAATGACGATGTGAATAAAAGTCAAAGTTCCAATGACGTTTTCCCGACGGCGATGCACGTGGCCGCCGTGACCGCGGTGCTGGAGCACCTTCTACCAGAACTGAAAACGCTGCAGCAAACGCTTTCGACCAAAGCGGTGCAGTATCACGACGTCGTCAAGATTGGTCGTACTCATTTGCAGGATGCGACGCCGCTGACGCTGGGGCAGGAGATCTCCGGTTGGTCGGCCATGCTGGAGCACAGTCAGCGGCATATTGAACATTCGATCCCGCACTTATCCGAGCTGGCGCTGGGGGGAACGGCCGTCGGCACGGGCCTGAACACACACCCGGAATATGCGGTGCGAGTCGCGGCGGAGTTGGCGTCCTTGACCGGCCTGCCATTCGTCACCGCGCCCAGCAAGTTTGAAGCGCTGGGCACCTGCGATGCGCTGGTGCAGGGCCACGGCGCGCTCAAAGGCTTGGCGGCATCCTTGATGAAAATCGCCAACGACGTGCGCTGGCTGGCGTCTGGTCCGCGCTGCGGCATCGGCGAACTGAGCATTCCAGAGAACGAACCGGGAAGCTCCATCATGCCGGGCAAGGTGAATCCGACGCAGTGCGAAGCGATGACGATGCTGTGCTGTCAGGTATTGGGCAATGATGTCGCGGTGAATATCGGCGGCGCTTCCGGCAACTTCGAGCTGAACGTCTATCGCCCGATGATTATTCACAATTTCCTTCAGTCGGTGCGGTTGCTGGCGGACGGTATCAAGAGCTTCAATGAACACTGCGCTATCGGCATTGAACCCAATCGCCCGCGTATTGAACAGCTGCTAAACGATTCGCTGATGCTGGTGACTGCGTTGAATCCGCATATTGGCTACGACAAGTCCGCTGAAATCGCCAAGAAAGCGCATAAGGAAGGGCTGACGTTGAAAGCCTCAGCCCTGAAACTGGGCTACCTGACGTCCGAGCAGTTTGATGAATGGGTACGCCCGGAAGAGATGGTCGGCAGCCTGAAACGTTAAGCGCCGTCGTCGGTATACAGGTGAAGGCGAGGGATCAGCAGTCGCAGTGGGTGCGCTTTGGGTTTGTGTTTATGTTTGATGCTGTCGGCATCGTAATCATTGAGCTCTCCCAGCACCGGTGCCGATGCACCATCGCTCTGGCGACAGAGGACGATCAGCGGCGAAGGGCAGGGGTACTGCACCTGCTTCTGCTGTTCCTGATACCAGACCCGCGCAATCGGCTGGACTTTCACCGGTCGTTTAATCTTGAGTAACGCCTGCTCCGGCAGGCGTTTTACATCCGACATTTCCTGCTCCAACAGCGACGCCCATTGTTCCTTGCTGTAAGGTGCCAGCGATCGGCCTGCTTGGAAGCTTTTCTCCAGTTTTTTCAGTACGTCGTCGCGCGTGACTTTCTTAATGATGTTTTTGTTGGCCCAGCCGAAACGGACTGAGGCCGGATTGACGATCATCGGGATCGTGCGGTAGGCGCTTAGCGTGATCAGCCCACGCAGATGCGTATGCACGAAGTCGAAGCGCTGTTCGGGTTCGAGTCCAGACTCGACGGTGATGATGTATTCCAGCGTTTTTTTCAGCGTATTGATATGTTCAATACGCTGCTCCGCCTCGATAAATTGTGCCTCATCAACGGAAAAGCAGAGGGCGCCGGGCAGGCGAATCGCGGCCTTGATGCTGATGTTCTCCGCATAGTGATGAATGAACAGCCGCTGAAAGTGCTGCAACGCCAGGTCGCGTGCGGCTTCGCCTTCTGATGGCGTCACCGCAATCTGGGTGATGGGGTCGTGCTCTCGGCCTTTCTCTATCTCGGGCAGTGTAAAGACGCGGGCGGCAACGAGCAGGAGCTGTGCAAATTGCTGTTCCATGTCCCTCAATGCCTTCTCCAGCTCGATGAAAGTCTGATTCATCCGTTCGATCAAATCGTAAGCCGCCATAAAACCCCTTATTAGTTACAACATACAGTAAGTTATAAACCAACTCCCCTGATGAGACAACCGTGTTGAATTGTCGGCTCATCAGGGGAGAGAAGTGATGGGATTATCGTTGCAGAGCTTTTAAGCGGAAGCTGATATAGAACGCTAGCAACAGCAGCGCTCCCAGGAATCCCACGACGCCCGGCCAGCCGAACTGGTACCAGAAGAATCCGCCGGTGGTGCCTGCCAGGCTGGAGCCAAGATAGTAGAAGAACAGATACATCGATGACGCCTGGCCTTTGGCGCGATGCGCGCGTTGGCCGATCCAACTGCTTGCCACCGAATGCGAGGCGAAGAAGCCCGCCGCGAACAGCATCATTCCAGCAAACACCAGCACCAGCGGTGAGAACAGCGTCAAAATCAGGCCGGTCAACATCAATAAAACCGAGCCGGCCAAAACCCGGCCTCGACCATATTTTGCCGTCATGGCGCCCGCACGCGGCGAGCTGTAGCTGCCGGTCAAATACACGACGGACAGCAGGGCGACGACCGCCTGATTCATGTAATAGGGCGCGCCCAGCAGACGGTATCCGATGTAGTTGAACAGGGTGACGAAGGAGCCCATCAGCAGAAAACCTTCGACGAACAACAGCGGCAAGCCCGCATCACGCCAGTGCAGGCGCGCATTGATCCAGAGCGTTTTCGGCTTCAGCGACCCGGCGCGAAAATGGCGTGATTCAGGCAGCATGCGCCAGAATGCCAGCGCGGCGAACAAGGCCACTATCCCCAGCACGAAGATGGCGACACGCCAGGGAAAGAAGTCTGTCAGCACCCCGGTAATTAGACGTCCGCTCATGCCGCCGATGGAGTTCCCGCTGATATACAGCCCCATGGAAAAGGCGATGACGCTGGGATGAATCTCCTCGCTCAGGTAGCTCATGGCAACGGCGGCGACCCCGCTTAGCGATAGCCCCAGCAGCGCACGCATGATCAGCACGCTTTGCCAGGTGGTCATAAAGCTGCAGACCAGCGTACAGACAGCGGCCAGCAGTAAAGACACCACCATGACGTTCTTGCGTCCGACGCTATCGGAGATGGGGCCGGTAAAGAGCAGTCCGACGGCTAAGGTGACGGTCGATACGGACAGCGAAAGGCTGCTGGTCGCTGGCGAGATGCCGAAATCTTGGGAAAGTATGGGGAGGATGGGCTGAACGCAGTACAACAGGGCGAAGGTGGCGAGACCGGCGGAGAAGAGCGCCAGGGTAACCCGCATAAAGGCCGGGGTGCCGCGTTTAATATAAGGTGTTTTGTAAATCGACGGGGTGCTTTTAGGAAGAGGGTCTGCATCATCAGTGATGGTCGAAGACATTCCTTGTGAAGACAGCGGGGTACTCACAATCGATCCTTATCTGGATAAGAGGGCAATAGGGTAAACGGAGCGGGGATCATAGAACTGCGAGATTGTTTTGTATAATATATTAATCATCATGAATGATACTTCTAAAATATGAATATAGAGCTGCGTCACCTGCGTTATTTCATCGCTGTTGCGGAAGAGCTGCATTTTGGACGTGCCGCCGAAAAACTGCGTATCTCTCAACCGCCACTGAGTCAGCAAATTCAGATACTGGAAGAGCAGGTGGGCGCCCGGCTGCTGGACCGCAATAATCGTACGGTTCGGCTTACGCCCGCTGGGGCGCAGTTTCTCAAAGAAGCCTGGGCCATTATCAACCAGCTGAATCAGGCTGCCGATCGCGCCGCCCGCATTCAGCGCGGAGAAGTCGGCGAATTGAATATCGGCTTTACCTCGTCGGCGCCGTTTGTGAAGTCTGTTTCCCGCAGCCTGCTCCAGTTTCGCCAGTCGTTTCCCGAAGTTCATATCCAGATGGTGGAAATCAATACCAAGCAGCAGATTGAACCGCTGCTGAGCGGTAAGCTGGATATCGGCGTGATGCGTAACAACCCGCTGCCTGACGCGCTGCGTCATCAAGTATTGCTACATGAACCCCTGGTGGCCGTCGTTCATCAAGAACATCCGCTGGCGATGGCGCCGGACGGTTGCATCAGCGTTCGTCAGCTCGCGCAGGAGCCTTTCGTCTTTTTTGCCCGTGAAGTGGGAACGGCGATGTATGACGAGGTGCTGACCTTGCTGAAAAACTATGGTGTGAAACCCTATATCACACAGGAAGTGGGAGAGGCGATGACCATTGTGGGTCTGGTGTCCTCCGGACTCGGGGTGTCTCTGTTGCCCGCGTCATTCAGGCGTATCAAGGTCGATGGCGTCAAATATCTCTCGCTACAGGAAAAAGACGCCATCAGTGAGATGTGGCTGGTGACGCATCAGCGGAGGCCAATCACCACGGCCGCGCAGACGTTGATTTCGCTGATGTTGAACCACTCCGGCTCAAATATGTGCGGCAAATCACATAACGAATCAAATAGTTGACGGCTTTTATGAAAAGCGACACCATGGCCGCAGTTTTTTATTTTGCAGTGTAAAAAATAACAACATCGCATGATAAATCAGGAGTCGCTTCAGCGTGATTGCCAGCGGTCAGCCCGGACACATCGACCAAATTAAGCAGATAAATGCAGGGGCTGTCTATCGCCTGATCGATAAACTCGGCCCCATCTCCCGCATCGAACTCTCTAAAAAAGCCCAACTCGCCCCTGCCAGTATCACCAAAATTGTCCGCGAACTGATGGAAGCGCATCTGGTTCATGAAACCGAATTTCCCGATGTCGGCAGCCGAGGGCGACCCGCCGTCGGTCTGGTGCTGGAAACGGAAGGATGGCACTATCTGGCGGTTCGTATCAGCCGTCATACCATGACGCTGGCTCTGCGTGACCTCAGCAGCGCGCTGGTGAGGGAGGAGACCCTACCGTTGCCCGACCAAGATCCCACGCCGTTACTGTCTCGTATTCTGCACGAAGTGGATGCGTTTTTTATTCGTCATCAGCGGCAGTTAGAAAGGTTAACGGCCATCGCTATTACCTCGCCGGGGATCGTCGATGCGATCACCGGCATCATTCACCGTATGCCGTTCTTTGATATCCATGAAATGGCGATCGGCCCCGCCTTGTCTGAGCGCATTGGCGTGCCCGTCTATCTGCAGCATGATATTTGCGCCTGGACGATGGCGGAGGCGCTGTTTGGCGCATCGCG
>NZ_CAMKXG010000057.1 GCF_946477055.1 Lonsdalea britannica
CGAGATTCGCCTTAGTCTCGTGGGCTCGGAGATGTGTATAAGAGACAGCATTTACTGGTGCGTGGTGGCTGCTGTACGTCATGTTGCTGGTGTGGGGCGCAGACAGTGGCGCCTACGCTTTCGGTAAGCTCTTTGGCCGACACAAGCTGGCGCCGAAAATTTCCCCGGGAAAAACGTGGGAAGGTTTGATCGGCGGTCTGGCAAGCTCCGCGCTGATTTCCGTTGTATTTAATCATTTTGTTCCGCTGACAAGCTCAGGGCATATCCTGCTGATCTGCTCGATTGTCGCCGTGCTGGCTTCCGTATTGGGCGATTTGACCGAAAGCATGTTCAAACGAGAGGCGGGTGTTAAAGACAGTAGTCATCTTATTCCCGGCCACGGCGGGGTGATGGATCGCATTGATAGTCTGACGGCGGCGGTGCCTGTGTTTTCCTGCCTGATGCTGTTACTGTTCAAAGCTGTTTAGGGATACCGGTAGAGCCTGTTTATGATGAATATTCTCTGGAGTCTGGCCGCATTTATCGTCGCCCTGGGCGTGCTGATAACGGTTCATGAATTCGGCCACTTCTGGGTCGCGCGTCGTTGCGGCGTTCGGGTGGAGCGTTTTTCTATCGGCTTCGGTAAGGCGCTGTGGCGACGTCGTGATCGCCAGGGCACCGAATATGTCATCGCACTCATCCCGTTGGGCGGTTATGTCAAAATGCTGGATGGCCGCGTGGCGGATGTACCGCCTGAGCTGGCTCATCAGGCGTTTGACCACAAGACCGTTTGGCAGCGCGCGGCCATTGTCAGCGCTGGTCCCATCGCCAACTTCATCTTTGCCATTTTCGCCTATTGGCTGGTCTTTATTCTCGGCGTTCCTGGCGTGCGTCCGGTGGTTGGCGAAGTTTTGCCCGACTCGATTGCCGCCCAGGCGCAAATTTCGCCGGGGATGGAACTAAAGTCAATTGACGGTATCGAAACGCCTGATTGGGACAGTGTTCGTCTCGCTTTTATCAGCAAGATCGGCGACGCCGATATGACGATAGGCACCGCCCCGCTTGGGTCGTCGCTTATCGAACAGAAAAAACTGGATCTGCGCAGCTGGAGTTTTGAACCAGACAAGCAGGATCCGGCGGTTTCTCTGGGCATCGTGCCCCGTGGGCCGCAGGTTGAAGCGGTGTTGGCCGGAATACAGCCTCATTCAGCCGCTGAAAAAGCGGGTTTGCAAGCTGGAGACAGGATCGTTAAAGTCGATGGTCAACTGGTGTCGCGCTGGCAGCAGTTTGTCATTGCCGTCCGCGAACACCCCGGTGAACGCGTTGAGTTGTCGGTAGAGCGGGAAGGGGAAACGGTGTCAATCGCCCTGACCCCCGACAGCAAAACGGTAGGAAAAGACAGGATTGAAGGGTTTGCTGGCGTTATCCCGCGCGTTACGCCGCTGCCTGAAGAGTATAAAACCGTTCGCCAGTACGGACCGTTCAGCGCCGTTTACGAAGCCACTGACAAAACGTGGCAGTTGATGAAGTTGACGGT
Organism: Lonsdalea britannica; assembly: GCF_946477055.1. GTDB lineage: Bacteria > Pseudomonadota > Gammaproteobacteria > Enterobacterales > Enterobacteriaceae > Lonsdalea > Lonsdalea britannica_A. Next base: position 1,517 of record NZ_CAMKXG010000057.1, read on the forward strand.
TGGCATGATAGGGAAACTGATTGCTGGCGACGTTAAGCTGAATAACCTGAGCGGGCCGATATCCATCGCTCAGGGTGCAGGAATGTCAGCTGATTATGGATTGATTTATTACCTGATGTTTTTGGCACTGATAAGCGTCAATCTGGGGATCATCAATCTGTTCCCGCTGCCGGTATTAGATGGTGGTCACCTGCTCTTTCTGGCGATAGAAAAGCTGAAAGGTGGGCCGGTTTCCGAGCGTGTGCAGGACTTTAGTTATCGCATCGGCACAGTGCTGCTGATGATGTTAATGGGACTCGCACTTTTCAATGATTTCTCCCGCCTTTGAGGTGTGGATTAAGTTAGGAAAAACGCATAACAACGATGGCGATTAAAAAGTTGCTCATAGCGTCGCTACTGTTCAGTAGCGCCACCGTATACGGTGCAGACGGATTCGTAGTGAAAGACATTCATTTCGAGGGCCTGCAACGGGTTGCCGTCGGTGCGGCATTGCTCAGCATGCCGGTCCGTGTCGGAGATAACGTCAGCGATGAAGATATCGGGAATATTATCCGTGCTTTATTTGCGACCGGAAACTTCGAAGATGTTCGAGTACTGCGAGATGGCGATACGCTGCTCGTTCAGGTGAAAGAACGTCCCACCATCGCCAGCATCACTTTCTCCGGCAATAAGTCGGTGAAGGAAGACATGCTGAAAGAGAACCTGGAAGCGTCTGGCGTTCGCGTGGGGGAAGCGCTTGACCGCACGATGATTTCCAACATCGAAAAAGGGTTGGAAGACTTCTACTACAGCGTCGGTAAATACAGTGCAACGGTGAAAGCCGTGGTCACGCCGCTGCCGCGTAATCGTGTCGATCTCAAGCTGGTCTTCACCGAAGGTGTTTCCGCCAAAATCCAACAGATCAACATCGTGGGCAACAAAGCGTTTAGCAGCGACGAGCTGATTTCACGCTTCCAGTTGCGCGACGAGGTGCCATGGTGGAACGTGGTCGGCGACCGTAAATATCAGAAGCAGAAACTGTCGGGCGATCTCGAAACGCTGCGCAGCTTCTACCTCGATCGCGGCTATGCGCGCTTCAACATCGATTCGACTCAGGTCAGCCTGACGCCGGATAAAAAAGGCATCTATATCACCATCAACCTGACGGAAGGCGATCAGTACAAGCTTTCCGGCGTAGATGTCCGCGGCAATCTGGCCGGGCACTCCGCTGAAATTGAAGGGTTGACCAAAATCCAGCCGGGCGAGCTGTATAACGGCACGAAAGTGACCCGGATGGAAGAAAGCATCAAGAAACTGCTGGGCCGCTACGGTTATGCCTACCCGCGCGTCGTCACGCAGCCGGAAATCAACGATGCCGATAAGACGGTACGTCTGAACATCAGCGTGGATGCGGGTAACCGTTTCTCCGTTCGTCGTATCCGCTTTGAAGGCAACGACACGTCCAAAGACTCTGTGCTGCGTCGTGAGATGCGCCAGATGGAAGGCGGCTGGCTCGGCAATGATTTGGTCGACCAGGGTAAAGAACGTCTGAACCGCCTCGGTTACTTTGAAAGCGTGGATACGGAAACGCAGCGCGTTCCCGGCACGCCGGATCAGGTCGACGTGGTCTACAAGGTGAAAGAACGTAACACCGGTAGCCTGAACTTCGGTATCGGCTTTGGTACTGAGAGCGGCGTGAGTTTCCAGGCTGGGGTCCAGCAGGACAACTGGCTGGGTACGGGGAACTCTGTCGGGATTACCGGAACGAAGAACGACTACCAGACCTATATCGAACTGTCGATGACCGACCCGTACTTTACGGTGGACGGCGTCAGTCTGGGTGGTCGTGTCTTCTATAACGACTTTAAGGCGTATGACGCCGATTTGTCCGACTACACCAACCGTAGCTATGGCGCGGGCACGACGCTGGGCTTCCCGATCAACGAGAACAACTCGTTGCGTCTGGGCCTCGACTACGTACACAACGACCTGTCCGATATGGAACCGCAGGTCGCGATGTGGCGCTACCTCTATAAATCCGGCGTTGAACCGGGTGTCGTCACCGGCAGCTCCGACAGTGCGGACTTCTCAGCCGATGACTTCTTCCTGACGCAGGGCTGGACTTACAACAATCTCGACCGTGGGTACTTCCCGACGTCGGGTAGCCGCGTGACGCTGAATGGTAAGGTGACGATTCCGGGCTCGGACAACGAGTACTATAAAGTCACTCTGGATTCGACCAGCTATCTGCCGCTGAGCGAAAATCGTGACTGGGTGCTGATGGGCCGCACTCGTCTGGGTTACGGCGATGGGCTGGGCGGTAAGGAGATGCCGTTCTACGACAACTTCTACGCCGGTGGTTCAAGTTCAGTGCGTGGTTTCCAGTCTAATACCATCGGTCCGAAAGCCGCCTACTACAAATGTAATGGCAGCGAGTCGTCTTATGCCGGATGTCCGATCGATAAAGACAACCTCGATGATGCCGTGGGCGGTAACGCCGTCATGGTGCTGAGTGCCGAACTGATCGTGCCGACGCCGTTCATCAGCGAAAAATATGCGAACTCCGTGCGTACGTCGTTGTTCGTCGATGGCGGTACCGCGTGGGATACCCATTGGGAAAATACCCCGGCGACGCTTGCCGCAGGAGTGCCTGATTACAGCAAGCCGGGTAATTTCCGTATATCGAGCGGTATTGCGCTGCAGTGGATGTCTCCGCTGGGGCCGTTGGTCTTCTCCTATGCCCAGCCGATCAAGAAATACGACGGGGATAAATCGGAGCAGTTCCAGTTCAATATAGGCAAAACTTGGTAATCTGAGGCCAGCAGAACGTATGCAGGCAAGCCGCACGGCAGGCAGAGTTGAGGACGCCGGCCTCTATGGAGCGTCACAGCGCTGCCTGTTGTGCATATACGAGTGTGTTAAGACACAAATAGGTTAGCGTGAGGAGTTTATAGTGAAAAAGTGGTTGTGTGCCGCAGGTCTTGGCCTGGCATTAGCTGCATCAGCAGGCGTTCAAGCTGCTGATAAAATTGCAGTGGTAAACGTATCCAGCATCTTCCAGCAATTGCCGCAACGCGAAACCGTCGCCAAGCAGCTGGACAGTGAGTTCCGCGGCCGTGCGTCAGAGCTTCAGAATATGGAACGCGATCTGCAGCAGAAAATGCAGAAACTGCAGCGTGATGGCTCTACGATGAAAGCCAGCGAACGCAGCAAGATGGAAAAAGACGTCATGGCACAGCGCGAACAGTTCTCTACTAAAGCGCAGGCATTTGATCAGGACAACCGTCGTCGCCAGATGGAAGAGCGTAACAAAATCCTGAGCCGTATTCAGGATGCTGTTAAAAGTGTTGCCAGCAAACAGGGTTATGACATCGTCATTGATGCTAATGCTGTCGCCTACGCGGACAACGCGAAAGACATTACTGCCGACGTGCTGAAACAGGTTAAATAATTCGATGTTTTCAATTCGACTGGATGCTTTAGCACAACAGTTGGATGCACAGTTGCACGGTGATGGCGATATCGTCATCACCGCTGTCGCATCAATGCATTCTGCTCAGTCAGGTCAGATCACTTTCTTGTCTGACAGCCGTTACCGCGATCGTCTTGCGACCACCCAGGCTTCTGCCGTCGTGGTGACCGAAGCCGATTTGCCTTTCTGTCATACCGCCGCTCTGGTGGTGAAAAACCCTTATTTGACCTATGCGCGTATGGCGCAGGTGATGGATACGACGCCGGCGCCGGCTGAAGCTATCTCGCCTGCGGCGACGATTGCGTCGGATGCGCGCGTGGGTAAAGACGTCTCAATCGGGCCAAATGCCGTGATTGAGTCCGGCGTTGAGCTGGGCGATGGTGCCGTGATTGGCGCTAACTGTTTTATTGGTAAGAATACGCGTATTGGCGCGGGCAGCCGTTTGTGGGCCAATGTCACGATTTATCACAATGTCGTGCTGGGTGAGCAGTGTCTGATTCAGTCAGGCGCGGTCATCGGCTCGGACGGTTTTGGTTATGCCAACGATCGCGGCAACTGGGTGAAGATCCCTCAGTTAGGCACGGTCATTATTGGCGATCGCGTGGAAATCGGCGCGAATACGACGATTGACCGCGGCGCATTGGATGACACGATCATCGGCAACGGCGTCATCATCGATAACCAATGCCAGATTGCACACAACGTGGTGATTGGCGACAATACCGCGGTCGCCGGCGGCGTCATCATGGCGGGAAGTCTGAAAATCGGACGTTACTGCATGATCGGCGGCGCCAGCGTGATAAATGGCCACATGGAAATTTGTGACAAAGTCACGGTGACAGGAATGGGGATGGTTATGCGTCCTATCACCGAGCCTGGTGTATACTCCTCGGGCATACCACTGCAGCCGAATAAAGCATGGCGCAAAACGGCGGCTTTGGTCATGAATATTGATGACATGAGCAAGCGATTGAAGGCCATCGAGCGAAAACTCGATAAAAGTTAAGTCTGTTGGCTTCAGTTCTACCGAGCTTTGCTGCAGGGACGGGCAAAGCTGTTTTGCTTTGTTATTGGCAGACTGTGTGAGGCTCCCTCTATTGGGGAGCCGCGGTCTGCATTGTTGATGACGTTTTTATTAAGACAGGAAGAGTATTTTGAATACTGACACCCATACTCTGCACATTGAAGAGATTCTGGAACTGTTGCCGCACCGCTATCCGTTTTTGCTGGTAGACCGTGTTCTGCATTTCGAAGAAGGTAAATTTTTACGTGCAGTGAAAAACATTTCCTTTAATGAACCCTTTTTCCAGGGACATTTCCCAGGTAAACCGATTTTCCCAGGCGTACTGATTCTGGAAGCCATGGCACAGGCTACCGGCATTCTGGCATTCAAAAGCGTGGGTAAACTGGAACCGGGCGAACTGTACTACTTTGCTGCGATCGATAATGCGCGCTTCAAACGTCCTGTTGAGCCGGGCGACCAGATGGTACTGGAAGTGGAATTCATCAAAGAACGTCGTGGCGTCGCTCGTTTCAGAGGCGTTGCGAAAGTCGATGGTGAAATCGCTTGTGAAGCAGAGATGATGTGCGCTCGTCGTCGGGAGGCCTGATAACGTGATTGATCAAACCGCCTTTATTCATCCCAGTTCGATTGTTGAAGACGGAGCCGTCATCGGTGCCGGCGTACACATCGGCCCCTTCTGCTGGATCGGTTCTCAGGTTGAGATCGGTGCGGGAACGGTGCTGAAATCGCACGTCGTGGTTAACGGAGTGACCCGTATCGGAAACGATAACGAAATCTACCAGTTCGTTTCCATCGGCGAAGTTAACCAGGATCTGAAATACGCTGGTGAACCGACCCGCGTTGAGATAGGCGATCGCAACCGCATCCGCGAAAGCGTAACCATCCACCGCGGCACAGCGCAGGACGACGGGTTGACTAAAGTCGGCAGCGATAACCTGCTGATGATCAATACGCATATCGCCCACGACTGTATCGTGGGGAATCACTGCATCCTGGCGAACAACGCGACGCTGGGCGGCCATGTTTCCGTCGATGATTATGCCATCATTGGCGGTATGACCGCCGTGCATCAGTTCTGCGTCATCGGTGCGCACGTCATGGTGGGCGGTTGCTCCGGCGTTGCTCAAGACGTGCCGCCGTATGTGATTGCTCAGGGGAACCACGCCACGCCGTTCGGGATTAATATCGAAGGGCTGAAGCGCCGTGGTTTTGATAAAGCGACGTTGCATGCCATACGCAACACCTACAAGCTTATCTACCGTAGCGGTAAGACGCTGGATGAGGTCAAGCCGGAAATTGAAGCGCTGGCCGCGGACCATCCTGCGGTTCAGGCGTATCTGGACTTCTTCACCCGCTCTACGCGCGGCATTATTCGCTGACGCTTATGACCCGTCCCCTGACTATTGCCCTTGTCGCCGGAGAAACCTCCGGCGATATTCTTGGCGCCGGCTTAATTCGCGCCATTAAAAACCAAGTCCCGGATGCGCGCTTTGTCGGCGTGGCCGGCCCCCGCATGCAGGCTGAAGGTTGTGAAGCCTGGTACGAGATGGAAGAGCTGGCGGTGATGGGCATCGTGGAGGTGCTGGAGCGCCTGCCGCGTCTGCTGAAAATTCGCCGTGATCTGACCCAGCGTTTCACCGAGTTACAGCCGGATGTTTTCGTCGGTATCGATGCGCCCGACTTCAATATCACGCTCGAAGGGCGTTTGAAGCAGCGCGGCATCAAAACCATTCATTACGTCAGCCCGTCCGTCTGGGCATGGCGCCAAAAACGCGTTTTCAAAATCGGTCGAGCCACAAATTTGGTGTTGGCCTTTTTACCTTTTGAAAAGGCGTTTTACGATCGTTTCAACGTTCCCTGCCGTTTCATCGGACATACCATGGCCGATGCGATGCCGTTGCATCCCGACAAACTGGCCGCCCGGTCAACGCTTAGGATCGCGCCGGATGTCCGCTGTCTGGCGATACTGCCGGGGAGCCGTGGCGCAGAAGTCGACATGCTCAGCAAAGATTTCCTTCTGACGGCCAGACTCTTGCGCGAATCCTGTCCCGATCTGGAAATCGTCGTACCTTTGGTGAATGCCAAGCGACGCCAGCAGTTTGAAGAGATTAAAGCTGAGGTCGCGCCTGATTTACCGGTTCGCCTGCTGGATGGTTTCGCGCGAGAGGCGATGATCGCCAGCGATGCGGCGCTATTGGCCTCGGGAACGGCGGCGCTGGAGTGCATGCTGGCGAAGTGTCCGATGGTAGTGGGCTATCGGATGAAACCGTTCACCTTCTGGCTGGCCAGTAAGCTGGTCAAAACGCCGTGGGTCTCACTACCCAATCTGCTGGCCGGACGTGAGCTGGTAAAAGAGCTGCTGCAAAACGAATGCACGCCGGACAAATTGGCTGAGGCGCTCTTGCCCTGGCTGCAGGACAGCGCTCAGGTCCATGAACTACAAGAAACCTTTTTACATCTGCATCAGCAGATCCGTTGTGATGCCGATGAGCAGGCGGCTCAGGCGGTACTGGAGTTGGCAAAATCATGAATGATGTTTTCGTTTATCCGCAGGCAACCTGCATTGCCGGTGTGGATGAAGTTGGGCGAGGCCCGCTGGTGGGCGCTGTGGTGACTGCCGCCGTCATTCTCGATCCGGCTCGCCCCATCGTGGGTCTGGCCGATTCCAAAAAGCTCAGCGCGAAACGGCGCGAGGCGCTGTATCATGAAATCAAAGAAAAAGCGCTGGCGTGGAGTCTGGGCCGGGCAGAGCCGGAAGAAATCGATAGCCTGAATATCCTGCACGCCACCATGCTGGCGATGCAGCGCGCCGTGGCCGGGCTGTCTGTGACCCCAAACTACGTGTTGATCGACGGTAACCGTTGCCCTGTGTTGCCGATGCCGTCACAAGCGGTCGTCAAAGGCGATAGCCGGGTGCCGGAGATCAGCGCCGCGTCCATTCTGGCGAAGGTGACGCGTGACCGGGAAATGGAAGCGCTGGATTTGCTCTTCCCGCATTACGGTTTTGCGAAGCATAAAGGTTACCCCACCGCTTTCCATCTGGAAAAACTGGCGATGCACGGCGCAACCCATCATCATCGCCGCAGTTTTGCTCCGGTGAAGCGAGTGTTGGGGCTGGCGTAACGTCAGCGCAGACTATGTGATGCCGGTGAACGCATGAGTCGCCGGCGACATTCGATTTAATCAATACTGGGATCTGGAGATGGCCGAACCACGTTTTGTTCACCTGCGTGTTCACAGTGACTATTCCATGATCGATGGGCTGGCTAAGGTCGGACCGTTGGTGAAAAAAGCGGCGTCAATGGGCATGCCTGCGCTGGCGATCACCGACCACTCCAACCTGTGCGGTCTGGTGAAATTCTACGGCGGCGCGCATGGCGCTGGCGTCAAGCCGATCGTCGGCGCGGATTTTTATCTTCAGAGCGAGGAGTTGGCCGACGAACTGGCGCACCTCACTATTCTGGCGATGAATAACGTCGGCTACCAGAATCTGACGCTGCTGATCTCCCGCGCCTATCAGCGCGGCTATGGTGCCGCAGGTCCGACGATAGATCGCGACTGGCTGGTGGAACATCAGGAAGGTTTGCTGTTGCTGTCCGGCGGTCGTCAGGGCGACATCGGTAAATTTCTGCTGCGTGGTAATCAGGCGCTGGTGGAACAGTGTCTGGCTTTTTATCAGGAGCACTTCCCGCAGCGTTACTATCTGGAGCTCATCCGTACCGGCCGTGCGGACGAAGAAAGCTATCTGCATGCGGCGGTGGCGCTGGCGACCCAGCACGGCCTGCCGGTCGTCGCCACCAACGACGTGCGTTTCATCAACGCCGACGAGTTTGATGCTCACGAAATTCGCGTCGCAATCCACGATGGTTATACGCTGGACGATCCCAAACGTCCGCGCAACTACAGTCCTCAGCAGTACATGCGCACCGAAGAGGAAATGTGCGAGCTGTTTGCCGACATTCCCGAAGCGCTGGCCAACAGTGTTGAAATCGCCAAGCGTTGTAACGTCACGATCCGACTGGGTGAGTATTTCCTGCCGCAGTTCCCCACCGGCGATATGTCGACGGAAGATTATCTGGTCATGCGTTCCCGGGAGGGACTTGAGGAACGTCTTGCGTTCCTGTTCCCGGATGAAGAAGAGCGCAAACAGCAGCGACCAGCCTATGACGAACGTCTCGATATCGAGCTGCAAGTCATCAACCAGATGGGGTTCCCCGGCTACTTCCTGATCGTGATGGAGTTTATCCAGTGGTCAAAAGATAACGACGTGCCCGTGGGGCCGGGACGAGGTTCCGGCGCCGGGTCGCTCGTCGCCTATGCGCTGAAAATCACCGATCTTGACCCGTTGGCCTTTGACCTGCTGTTCGAACGATTCCTGAACCCGGAACGAGTGTCCATGCCCGACTTCGACGTCGACTTCTGCATGGAAAAACGCGATCTGGTGATCGATCACGTGGCGGATATGTACGGCCGCGATGCGGTATCGCAGATCATCACATTCGGTACGATGGCGGCGAAAGCGGTCATCCGAGACGTAGGTCGCGTGCTGGGTCACCCTTATGGATTCGTAGACCGCATTTCCAAGCTGGTGCCGCCCGATCCCGGCATGACACTGGAAAAAGCGTTCGCCGCAGAGCCGCAGCTGGGCGAAATCTACGAGGCCGACGAAGAAGTTAAAGCGCTGATCGACATGGCGCGCAAACTGGAAGGGGTTACCCGTAACGCCGGTAAACACGCCGGGGGCGTGGTGATCTCGCCGACCAAAATCACCGACTTCGCGCCGCTGTATTGCGATCCTGAAGGGCAGCATCCGGTCACCCAGTTCGACAAGAGCGATGTGGAATACGCCGGGCTGGTGAAGTTCGACTTCCTCGGCCTGCGTACGCTCACCATCATCAACTGGGCGCTGGAGATGATCAATCCGCGTCAGGAAAAGATGGGGCTGGAGCCGATCGATATCTCCGCCATCCCGCTCAGCGACAAGAAAAGTTTCGACATGCTGCAGCGGTCGGAAACGACCGCGGTATTCCAGCTGGAATCCCGCGGTATGAAGGACTTGATCAAACGTCTGAAGCCTGACTGCTTCGAAGATATGATCGCGCTGGTGGCCCTGTTCCGTCCGGGCCCGTTGCAGTCAGGGATGGTGGATAACTTTATCGACCGTAAGCACGGCCGGGAAGCTATCTCGTATCCGGATATCGAGTGGCAGCACGAGTCGCTGAAACCGGTGCTTGAACCGACCTATGGTATCATCCTGTATCAGGAACAGGTGATGCAGATTGCCCAGGTGCTCTCCGGCTATACTCTTGGGGGCGCGGATATGCTGCGTCGTGCCATGGGTAAGAAAAAGCCCGAAGAGATGGCCAAGCAGCGCTCGGTGTTCAAAGCCGGTTCTGAGAAGATGGGCATCGACGGCGAACTGTCGATGAAAATCTTTGACCTGGTGGAGAAGTTCGCCGGTTATGGCTTTAACAAGTCGCACTCCGCGGCCTATGCGTTGGTGTCTTACCAAACGCTATGGCTGAAGGCGCATTATCCGGCGGAATTCATGGCTGCGGTCATGACGGCGGATATGGATAACACCGACAAGATTGTCGGACTGGTGGATGAATGCTGGCGGATGGGGCTCAAAATCCTGCCGCCGGACATCAACAGCGGTCTGTACCACTTCCACGTCAACGACGCCGGTGAAATTGTGTATGGCATCGGCGCGATCAAAGGCGTGGGCGAGGGGCCGATTGAGGCCATCATCGAAGCCCGTAATCAGGGCGGTTATTTCCGCGATCTGTTCGACCTCTGCGCGCGCGCGGACATCAAAAAGCTGAACCGCCGCGTGCTGGAAAAGCTGATCATGTCCGGCGCGTTCGACCGTCTTGGCCCGCACCGCGCGGCGCTGATGAACTCATTGCAGGATGCGATGAAATCGGCCGAGCAGCATGCCAAAGCGGAGGCTATCGGTCAGGTGGACATGTTCGGCGTGCTGGCGGAAACGCATGAGCAGGTCGAGCAGTCCTACAGCACGGTTCCTCCCTGGCCGGAACAGGTCGTACTGGATGGTGAGCGGGAAACGCTGGGTCTGTATCTGACCGGCCATCCCATCAACCAATATCTGAAGGAAATCGAACGTTATGCCGCTGGCGTGCGTTTGAAAGATATGCACCCAACGGATCGGGGCAAAATCACCACTGCGGTGGGTCTCGTGCTTTCCGCTCGCGTGATGGTGACCAAACGAGGCAACCGCATCGGTTTGTGTACCCTGGACGATCGCTCCGGTCGTCTGGAGGTGATGTTATTCACCGATGCATTGGATAAATACCAGCATTTGCTGGAGCAAGACCGTATTTTGATCGTCAGTGGACAGGTCAGTTTTGATGATTTCAGCGGCGGGCTTAAAATGACCGCTCGCGAGATTTTGGATATCAGCGAAGCGCGGGAAAAATATGCGCGTGGACTTGCTATCTCGCTGACTGACAGGCAAATTGATGACCAGTTGTTAAACCGTCTCCGTCAATCGTTGGATCCCCATCGATCAGGGACGATTCCGGTGCATCTTTATTACCAGCGGGAGGATGCGCGAGCTCGGCTACGCTTCGGCGCGGCATGGCGCGTGACCCCGACCGACGTGCTCCTGAACGATCTGCGCACCGTAGTGGGTAATGAACAGGTAGAACTGGAATTTGACTAATATAGGATTACTATGAGTCTGAATTTTCTTGATTTTGAGCAGCCGATTGCAGAGTTGGAGGCGAAAATTGACTCTCTGACCGCCGTCAGCCGTCAAGACGAAAAATTGGATATAAATCTGGACGAAGAGGTTAAGCGTCTGCGTGAAAAAAGCGTAGAACTGACGCGTAAAATCTTCGCCGATCTGGGCGCATGGCAGGTTGCTCAGCTGGCGCGTCATCCCCAGCGTCCTTACACGCTTGACTACATCAAACGCGTTTTCACCGATTTCGATGAGCTGGCAGGCGACCGCGCCTACGCTGACGACAAAGCGATCGTGGGGGGCATTGCGCGTCTGGATGGCCGTCCCGTGATGGTTATCGGCCACCAGAAAGGCCGTGAAACCAAAGAAAAAATTCGTCGTAACTTTGGTATGCCAGCGCCGGAAGGTTACCGCAAGGCAATGCGTCTGATGGAAATGGCCGAGCGTTTTAAAATGCCGATCATCACGTTCATCGACACCCCGGGCGCTTATCCGGGCGTGGGCGCGGAAGAACGCGGTCAGTCTGAAGCGATTGCCCGCAACCTGCGCGAAATGTCAGAGCTGAGCGTGCCCATCATCTGTACCGTGATCGGTGAAGGTGGTTCCGGCGGCGCGCTGGCAATCGGCGTGGGCGACAAGGTCAACATGCTGCAGTTCAGCACCTACTCCGTCATTTCCCCAGAGGGCTGCGCCTCTATCCTGTGGAAAAGCGCGGACAAGGCGCCGTTGGCCGCAGAAGCGATGGGAATCATTGCCCCGCGTCTGAAAGAGCTGGGCCTGATCGACACCGTGATCCCTGAACCTCTGGGTTCAGCGCACCGCGACGTGGACGTGATGTCCGCATCGCTGAAGTCTCAGCTGCTGGCTGACCTGCGCGAGCTGGATGCGTTCAACGAACAGGAACTGCTAAATCGTCGTTACCAGCGGTTGATGAATTACGGCTACTGCTGACAGTTCTTCTAGTCCTAAAAAGTCCGTGGTCAGCAATGACCACGGACTTTTTTGTTATGATGACCTTCATCCTTTCCTCACACCGCGTTTGTCGGGAGTCGCTATGCTGAAACTTCAGGGAATTCATCATATTGCTATCATTGCGTCTGACTACGAACGGAGTAAGCGTTTTTACTGCGACCTGCTGGGATTCACTCTGCAGCATGAGATTTATCGTGCCGCCAGAGACTCCTGGAAGGGCGACTTGGCGTTGAACGGCCACTACGTTATTGAGCTGTTCTCCTTCCCTGATGCGCCTTCGCGCGTAAGTCGTCCCGAAGCGCAGGGACTCAGACACTTGGCTTTTGCCGTGGATGATATCGACCAGGCGGTGAGTGAGCTGACGCGCCGGGCCGTCGACTGCGAGCCTATTCGCATTGATGAAGAGACTGGGCGAAGATTCACTTTCTTTGCCGATCCGGATGATTTGCCGTTGGAGTTGTATGAACGATAACGTCGCGACGCACAGCGATGAAGTCCTATTAAATGCGGTCGCACGTCAGGTGACGTCCGGCGGCAGCTATCTCATCGCCTACAGCGGCGGGTTAGATTCCACCGTCCTGCTGCATTTGTGTGTGCGGTTAAGAGAACACTATGGGCTCTCGCTGCGGGCCGCGTATGTCCACCACGGCCTCAGCGCGTTCGCCGACCGCTGGGCGCAGCACTGCGAGGGGCTGTGTTCAGACTGGCATGTCCCTTTCAGCGTTCTGCCGGTGCGGGTTGATGCGCAGCAGGGTGGTATTGAGGCCGCGGCGCGTGAGGCGCGTTATCAGGCTATCCGTGACCATTTGCACATGGATGAGGTGCTGCTGACCGCACAACATCAAAACGACCAAAGTGAAACCTTCCTGCTGGCGCTCAAGCGGGGCAGTGGTCCGGCAGGGTTGTCGGCCATGGCGTCGGCGACACGGCTCGGCGAACAGACGCATTTACGGCCGCTGCTGGCCTGCAGCCGCGCTCAACTTGCCGAGTATGCGGCGTATCATGGTCTTAGCTGGGTTGAAGACGACAGCAATAGCGACGATCGCTTTGATCGTAATTTCCTTCGTCGCCATGTTTTACCCGTTTTGACGCAGCGCTGGCCGCATTTCCCCGCCGCGGTATCCCGCAGCGCTGAGCTCTGTGCGGAGCAGGAACAGTTACTGGATGAACTGTTGGCGGAGTCGCTGCAATCGCTTCGCCGTGCCGACGGCGGGTTGTCGATTACGGCTCTTGAATCTTACGGCCCGCTGCGGCGATCCGCGTTATTACGGCGTTGGCTGGCGGCAGAGGGCGTGCGAATGCCTTCGCGGGAACAGCTGCAGCGGTTGTGGCAAGACGTGGCGCTCAGTCGGCGGGAC
>NZ_CAMKXG010000058.1 GCF_946477055.1 Lonsdalea britannica
GAGATTCGCCTTAGTCTCGTGGGCTCGGAGATGTGTATAAGAGACAGCCTATAGTGAGTCGTTATTGTTTGGGCGGCGTCTCTACTGGAGACGGTGCTTATCAGGGAAGGACTTCTCGTGGTCCAACTTTGGGGAGACCTTTAAAGGGAGCCGCCTCCATTTTTTGGCGTCGGGTTAATCTTTGACCATCTCTTGGAGGCTGACCTTAAGGCGGCTGTCTAAACTACCCCTCATTTCAGGGGGGTAGATTGGTGGCTCCCTTTTGGGGAGACCTTGGAGGCTGACCCACCGTAGCCTTTAGGTCGAGGGTAGTATTGATGATAATCAACCCTCTCCTCTCAGGTCCTCTCAGGTCCTCTCAGGTCCTCTCAGGGCGTTGCTCAGGGCTGACCCATTGTTTGGAGGTAGTGATAATCACAATCACCTCCTACTCCATGGTCTCGACAGTAGGTCTCCACTCAGTGGCCTCGGTCAATAGCCACGTGGCCCGCTTGTAGCGACGCCCTTGGTCGTCCTTCAGGTCCTTATAGACACTACTATCAATAATAGCAATGTCGCCCACCCGGAGACCCGTCTTGGCCCCAGCGTTACTTAAGCGTGCCACGGTGTTGTTCACCGACCATGCCTGAAGGCCAGCAGCGCGAGCCACCTGAGAGCCGACAAAGAGTAACTCGTGGTCGACAGAACGAACACTTTGAGTGTGTATCCCTCTTCCTATAGTGGGCCCAATTAAAAGTCCTTGACGCGGGACTCTAGATATGAACCTGAGGTGACCACTCGGTAGCTCGCTACGCTCTTGGTGGGCATACCCAAGGTTGACCATAAGCCAGTAGCGAGCTAACGCTACGCCAGCTAACAATAGGGCGAGACTGAGCGGACGCCCAAGGCTTGGCCTCCGGCCTCGCAAGGTGCGGAATGACACCTGAAGACTACCTGAGACACTCAATGACCATAGTTACTCGGTTCGCTGTAGGAGGGCTTGGAGTGACCTAGAGAGCGTAGCTGGTACAGCGTAGCGGTCTGCTTGGAGTGACCCTAGAGGTGGGATGATTATTAATTTATCAATCCCAATACTCATGGGTCTTTAAGGTCCTTAAGGTCCTTAAGGTCCTTAAGGTCTAAAGATTACTTTAAGTATTAAAGACTAATTAAAGATATAAATTAATGATTAACCTAAGGTCCTTAAGGTTAACCCATCCAGTACCCGAAGCCTCCCTAGAGAGAACTTTACGTGTGCTGTAGCTTTTCTTCAGGCCCATCACCCCCTGAAGCGCTTAGTCGGCCGTATGTATACCTGTGAGTCTGCATGAAGCTGTCGCATAGAGCTGTCGCTTAAAGCTGTCACTAGGTTTGAGTGCATACGGTTCGCTGTTAGTTGAAATAAGAGTTAAGCCCAAGGTCTCCACCTTGAGGTAACGTGTAGGTTGTAGGGCGTAGTCCTCCCCTCCCTATAGTGAGTCGTTATTCATCTTCGCCGAACGTGCAGCTATCGTGCAGGCATTAAAAGCAATCAACAAAGGAGACAGCCAGCCAATACACCGCTCAGCTTATCCACCTCGACCTCCTTCGCGTAGCGGTCATAAGTAATCGACCCAGAACTATGTCCCAGTATCGCCTGAGCGTATGCCAATTCGATGCCATGCTGTTTTAACTGAGTGGCTACCGTATGCCTGAACGAATGGAAAGCTAAACCGTCCCGCTCAGTAATCACCTTGGGTAACAACGTTCTGTTAAACCATTTGCTCACCTGTTCGCCATAGCCGTTCTTCATGAGTCGAAGACCATCAAACACCATAGCGTCATCACCGTCAGACCCTCTACGGGCCTCTACAAGCGCCATAAAATCAGCCAATACGAAACCGTAAGCACCATCAACCAGAGGCACACAGCGATCACTGTGCGCGTTCTTTATGCTCTTACCCGGCAAGCTGCTATCGTCCTCATTAACGTGGATGTAGACGACCCCTGATTCAGCGGTCCTAACATCCTTTACTTGGAGCTGTGCTACCTCATTAAGTCTTGCCCCGGTGATTGCAGCTAACGCGGTGACGTAGTAATGATACGGCTTTCCTGATGCTTTCTGAGAGTATGACTTAGCCGCGACCAGTAGTTGCCCCACCTGCTCCGTAGAGAAAGCGTTACGGGCCTCAGAGGCTTTACGCTGGGGAACCTTCAGTTCCAGCACCTCAGTCATATTCTTTTTAATCAGGTCATTACGAACAGCCCACTTGAAGACAGCCGCCATCTTGATAAGATATTTATTATTGATGGTGACAACATCCAGACAATCTGTCTTATCATCACGGTTCAGTAGGTCAATCAACGTGGCATCCTTGAAGCGCTGCTTACGGTTCTTAGGTAACTCCTGGAGCACATAACGAACTCTAAGTATGTCAGCACGTGTTATCGCATTAGCATCATCATTAAGACCAAGATGGTCGAAGATTTCGAGTAACGCAGTATGAGACGCTTTGTTTTCCCTTAAGGTGGCAGGCTTCCAGTTCTGTGAATTTTCCGCTTCGTATTGCTCAAAAAGGCTCGCTACGGTGACACCGGGTTTAACTTCCGGGGCACCTACAGATAGGGACACAGATGCCTGACCATTTAACCTATCAATATCATTAAATTCATCGATGTAATCTATCAGTGGTTTACTGTCTCCCACCTCGATACGCCGCATGCAGGCCCTGATAACTCCCAAAGCCTCGTGAATGTAGCGATGTTGGTCAATGCTGAGAGGCTCACTGGCGACCGCATCCACAAGATTCTCCCCGAGTTCTCCGTACTGGTCACGATACAGGTCTCTCATGTCCGACTCAAAGAGGTCTGAACGCCCGGTGGACAATTCCCACTCAGCGATATCCCTAAGGTGCTCCCTCATTTCCTCATAGGAGGCATCGGGTCTATCTGCTTGTATTGCCTTAAGTGCTGCCTTGATATGTCGTGAGTGAGCCATAGCGGTACGCCGGTCCTTGGTGCGGAGTGAAACTGAAGTCATCTTATCAATGTTAGTGCCTGATTGTCTGACGCGAATGCGGAAATAGTAGATGCCGCGACGCTGGTAAAGATAGGCGACGACTGGGAGTTTGTGGTCATGGCTAATGGATAGCTGAATCATCTGTCTGTATGCCCTGATAGGGTTACACAGTGGGTTACATTAAGTAACTCTGCAAGGAGGCATTGAGCCATATCCCTTAGGATTCAGTACTTAAGAAAGGTGCTGGAGCGGCGAAGGGAGTAGAACTAACTCACACAAAGCCAGTAAATACGGAATACTTTTATTTTTTATCTTGGCACCTATACACATTCCTATACACATTCGGCTCTCGCTAGGGTTGTTTGTACATCCTCCTCCTCTTCGTTGATAGCTTAAACTTCCTTGCCGTAATCTGGCCGCTCTGCGACTTAATGTATGATAGTGCTATCCCACAATAAGGAATCAGCCAGCCATGAGAATGACCAACCGCAAAAAAGAGATACTCAGCTATTTTGAACCGGATAACCTCGAATGGGTGACAGGTGAAATTGGTGCGCCGCCGTTCGATGTGTCGGGCGTGGCCTACCTGCTTCATGGCATTGTGTCGTTCGATAAGCGCCACCAGCTAGAATCAACCCGGCGTACGTTGGAAAGCATGGTTGCTGGTGGGCTGCTGGAGCGTGTAACAGTGTATGAGTCGCGTCAGGTACGGCGCGGCGGTGAAACCAATGCAATGGTCGTGCGCTACGGTTTACCCGGTCAGTGCGCTGTTATGCGCGATACTGGCGGCGCTGATAACGCAATATCGGGCGAATACATGCGGGTCAGTTAAGAGCCTGCAATCTGTCGTTAATGTTGTTCAGGTCGTAAATCCGGCGTTCAATATCCAGCATCAGAAAATTGTGGATCTCGGTCCGTCCAGGATTATCAGACTCTCTGGCCTGTAAGAGCAATTCATT
Source organism: Lonsdalea britannica (assembly GCF_946477055.1). GTDB lineage: Bacteria > Pseudomonadota > Gammaproteobacteria > Enterobacterales > Enterobacteriaceae > Lonsdalea > Lonsdalea britannica_A. The sequence continues at coordinate 3,937 of NZ_CAMKXG010000058.1, forward strand.
GTAACCATGCAAACCACCGGAATTTTCTGCCGGGGTGGTGCCTTTCCCACGCAGACAGCTAATGGGCTGTTTACTGGTATCGTGTGTTTGCTTCTCGAGCACAACAAGACAATCCCACCAGTCGCCAAAGTCATACGTGTAAACCAGCTTGTCACCATCATTCTGGAGCGCTGCCCATAGTGGTGTGATTGCCGCATTACCCATGCTTTCATCCTCACCCCATACGCGATACTCGCTACCGGGATCACCTTTACGCCCTTTCTCGAACATATACAGGTGTTCGTCATTCCAGCCAAAAGCCAATTGGATCACCGCGTGAAGTTTACTAAAGGGGATTTGCTCTGGAACCAGCACACGCCGCCATATTGGTGGTTTGCTGTCTCGGATGGTTATCTTTAGCTGGTACATGCAAATCCTGAATAAATGCGAATCGGGAGGATAACGATACTGACGCACTCACAATTCTGTAAAGATGAATAAAGGTAATTTGCTTAATACGCATAAGTTACATGCGGAATAATCCCGTATCTACCTGCGTGGCGTTGGCTTCTTCCACTGGTAGACGGGTGATCGCATCATTTCGCGGAATTTGTCACGCCGGGCTATATCGGCATTAACTGAGCGTTCTATCTCCCGTTGATCTGCCGGGGTAAGCTGGTGGCCTTCGTGCTCCAATTTGGCGGTGGTCAATAAAGCTATTTCGCGTGGTGTCATACGTCATACCCTTTTGAAGGGTGAAACACGCCCGAATTAAATTTCATTTTTCGCGGGTATAAAAATTTAACGGGGCGGGCAGTACGGAAGGGGCTCGCCCCCAGAGATTTACCTCCCCCTCCCAGTAGGCAGGTTTCGGATACTGTCCAACATACTAGCTAAAGCGAGCTTTTTTTCGCCCCTTCAATCTCTGCTTTGCAAACATCGTTATTGCTGAAGCTATACTGAAGGAAAATATACCCCTGCTCGGAGCCATCTGCTCTAGCTTCGATTGATACGGATATAAGGTTATTTTTCAGAGGCTTATATTTGGTTCCTTTCCATTCCGCTGACAGGAATCGCTCCTTTTTATTCAAGGACATCATCCAGTATTTGGGCTCTTTCCAAATTGAACCAGATATTAAAAAATCATTTTTATCAGCGTTGCCATAGATAGAAGATAGTGAGTCGCTGAGTTCCTCATATTTGGATTTTAAGGCAATGCCAAAACTATCAGTATCAATGCTTTTACCCACGGCCCTGATTTGACATAGGCCAGCATTTGGAGAGATTAAAAGCCCGTATGCCTCGAAGTCAGCATTCTTTTTTGGCAACGATTCAGATGTATAAAGGTCAGCACTATTTGCTACCGGTTTAAGATCTTCGCCGGTCATATCTTCAATGTTCTTTTTAGATAACCCTGCTTCCAAACCAAACGGCCCTTCGCCCGGTGGCAGCAATGGTGCGTTTGTGGCAACTAGCGCTGTTTTTTGTGGTTGTTTAGCCGTAACGTCCGTACTGGCCTGCTCAATGAGAACTTTGACTTCTGCCAATCCATACTTAGCCGAAAGATATCGCTGTTGTAGCATCGCCATTGTCTGTTCCTGAGTCGCAACAGTAGACAGCTTCAGCACCTGGATTAGACCACCGCTGTATTGGCTTGCTTCATTTTTTGCATTGCCGATTTGGACAGTAAGCTTATCAATTTCGTTTTTAATGCCGCCGCCGCCTCTGAATTTGGTTTAACACCAGTAATGGTTAAATCAATCTTAGCGCCCGACTCGATAGCATTGATACGCTGCTCTAATAGCGCCTTATTCGTTCCCAGCACTTCAAGCCTGGCAGTTGTGAGGTTTTTGATTAGCCCACCTGTGAATTGACTTTGCTGCTCTGTCGCTTGAGCTATTTCTTTTTCCGTCTGCGAAAGCTCACTTTTAAGACTGCTTACTTCCTGCTTTTGCTCAGGGGTTAATTTCTTTGGGCCACAACCAGTCAAAAGAGTGGCAGCAATAACGCACGCTGAAATTGTTTTTTTCATGTCCCTATTCCCGTTAGTAATATTCGGATTAATCCTAGCACGCAGCAATTTACCCGTCAGTTGCCTAAGTTCAAAACCGACTCAATGCTTCTATATAAGTAAAAAGGTGTTGGTTCAGTTGGTTCAGTTGGTTCACTGGGCTACAGGCCGCGCCAGCACTGGGTTTTACTGAACCAACATTGACGTTTTTTTGTTGGTTCAGCAGGGGTAAATGTTGGTTCACTCCCAGCAAGAGAAAAGCTCTAAATTTTTGTGTTGGTTCAAAACGGGCATATGTTGGTTCAGTGTTGGTTCACTTTTTGAAATAAATCCCTTAAAAATCAATAGATATAAATCATTGAACCAACTGAACCAACTGAACCAACACCTAAACTACGCATGTGAGATAAAATTATTCTTCTGGCTGGTCGCTTTCGTCTGGAATGAAGTTGAGGACGTAAACGCGAATTTGTCGGCCACCAATGCGAGGTGATTTTCGCTGATAGCCTCTATCACTGGTCGGCGGCGTCAGCATCCCAGCATTTTTAAGCACCTCAGCGAACTGTTTGGGATTGAACCCGCTAGCTATCTCCTGCTCAAACGTTGAAGGGAAGGTATAGAAAACAATCGGATCGCCGTCATGGCTGCCGCTGGTGCGGTAACCTGCCATATCTCGGATAGGCAATGACTGCGGGTCATAAGGGAATGGGGCGAACCGGCTCAGACCATTGGCATTAAGAAATGCCTCGCACTGCTCAATGATCTGCTGATGTTCTTTGTTGCCCGTGCCGAACTCACGCAGCCAGGCATTGTAGCTGTGCTGTATCGCATCACGGCATGTCTGAGCATCCCACCCGGTGACAACCTCACCCAGCAGCAAAGCAGCCTCTAGAATGGCAAAGCGTGCGGCCACGCGGTGTACCTGCTCGCCATAGTCCGCAGGGATAAGGCTGCGCCAGCGGGATTCACACTCACGCACGGTATCAACCGCCTGCTGCTGGTGGACTGCCAGCCACTTGATCCACTCCCGCCCTGCAGCACCATGATGGTGCTGGTAAGCGTCTTTCAGCGCGTCGGCGTGCTGTTTGCCGTTCTGGTGGTCATGGAAGCGCACCGCCTTACTCAGCGGGATATTCAGCAGGCGCACCAGTTGCCCGGCTTTGATCTTGCGCCCAGCGGTGGCTATAAAGGTTTCTAAGTCCATTTCCCCGGTACTGATCGCCACGGTGCGCCAGCGCTTTAAATCACGGTTGCCCCCCTCTTTTGCTCCCTGCAATTTCCCCACGCCGTTAAACAGCGTATAGGCAGACTGTGACACGCTTACCGGGTCAGCCCCTTGTCCGACTTCATCCAGTGGCATCAGCCCGTCATTGTGTGCTGCGGCTTCGTTTGCCAGTCCCAGTGCCGTGCCGTACCACGTCAAGCGTAGTAAGTCCGGGTTGCCGTATAAGCTGCTCGCCACGTTCGCAGTGGTGGTTTTACCCGCGCTCGACTGTTCATAGAAATGAATGCCGAACCCATCAGCGCCAGCCAGCCCGATTAACGGTGCTGCCAATGCGGCGGCAATGCCTGTCATCATCGAGTAGTTACCGTATGCCAGACGCGCAACACTCTTACGCCAGCGCTCTGAGGTTCCTGCTACGGTGTACCCGGCGGCAGCAGAACTGCGGCCACTGAATAAAACGGGTTGTGCAGGTGCGCCGATTATTTCCCCGTCTGGCATGATGTATGCCCCGCACTGCCAGCCAGTAGCATGAGAAACACGCCACAATACACGCGAGCCGCTACGCTGTAGCCAGTCGGCCAAGATCGCCCTCAGGCTACTTTTGGTGGTAACGTTAATCCCGCCCGCTTTCAGAGTGCGCCAGCCCTCACGTTCGCCAATGTCAGCTAGGGGGATCGCGGCTGTCGTCAGCGCATTAGCACCGAATGCCTGCCAGCGGATAATCAGGTACTGGTCTTTATCATCCCGGCCAGTACCTACAACATCCAGCGGTGAGCATAGCCACGCATCGTGGTTGATAACCTCGCCGCTGTCTTTGTCCACCTTAGGCGTGATCCAGTAAACACCATCGCTACGGCTTTCAATGTGAGGTTTTAGCGGATCTTTCTCTGGCTGGCCGGATTTACCACCCCTGATGGCCTGTAGCTGCGGTTTCACGTTATCCCCCTGCGGCGGGTATATCGAATCGTTAAAAGCGGCTGTAGCAGCCTCCAGGCCGTTTTTCTGGTGGTAGTCGTTCCAGTCGGCTTTATAGTCTGTTGGAGGCACGGCAACATAGCCCGCCACGGCAGAAGCGGCCTTCTCTGCCCGTTCCGTGCCGGTATTGGGCTTGTCGTCCAGTCGGTCATTATCAGCGGCAATGATGATCTGCGCCTCTGGATACTGCTGGCGCATAAACTCCGCCACTGGCAGCAGGTTGCCCGCATCAATGGCGCACACTGTCAGTGCGTCAGGGCGCATCAGGTGAGCGGATAAAGTCGTTGCCAGCCCTTCGGCAATGATCACCTCCTGCGGCTGTTCCGGTGCGTTAACAGCGTGATATGCCCCGCGCTTTGCTGAACCGGTCAGGAGTCGTTTATCTCCCTGTGGGGTGATGGTCTGCGCTGCCACCACTGCGCCGGATTCATCTACCAGCGGCAGGAGCAACGAACCATCGGACATAACCGGGTAATTAAACCCGGTCAGCCCTTTTGATTGCAGGTAATCAGATTCGCCCTGTGTGACGCTCTGGCGCATTCCGGCATACAGACGGGTAAACGTAGCCCTTCGTTGCGCTGCGTCATCTGCTGCCTGTTGCTGGCGCTCCTGCTCACGCTGCTGTCGGTCAGCTTCCAGTTGCTCCCTTCTCTGGCTCGCTGCCGCCGGGTCGGTTTGCGCTGCACGGTGATCAATACCCAGCACGTCAGCCGCAAGCTGTGCCGCCTCCGTGGTGTCGCAGTTGTTCACGTTCTTAATCAGGTCTAAGCCGTCGCCAGCACCACACTGGTTGCAGATAAAGCTGCCGCGCCCGTTATCATCGAACCGGAAGCGATCCGTACCGCCACATGCAGGGCAGGGGACATGGCGGAGTGATGAATCAGGCACGTCGATAGACAGGCCAGCCAGCACATAAGGCCAGTTACCGGCGGCGGCGGCGCTCACTTCGCGGATAAGGTCGATATTACGCATGATTGCCCCCTGCCACGGTCGCGCCCATATCATTAACCATGCTTTGCCATATCTCGCGCCCAGTATCAGTCAGGCCACCAGCATTAATAGCCGTGATGTGATTGTAAAGTGCCGCCGCGTACTGGTTCGCCAGCGCATTTAGTCGGAAGTTTTTGGTAATCATGTTGCCCCCTCAGTGCGCCGCTGGCATTTCAGGCCAGCCGTTTTCATCCAGATCGGCAATGAAGTGATCGTGTAGCTCTGCCAGCGTTTCACGTCCGAACGGGGTCAGCTCACCGCGCTCCGCATCCAGCATGGCCTGATAGAACACAATGGCGTTCTCCGCCCCCTGTTCAGCGCCGTAGCGCTCAATCAGTGCGCCCTCAATGTTGTTCGCCATCGCCAGCCGTTCAGCAAACGGGTAAACCACAATGCCCGCTGTGCCATTGGAGTAAATCGCTACCTGCGATGATGTGCCGTCTGGTTCAGTGACCGTGGCCGTGCCGTTCTCGTGCTTCATCTCAGAAACGAACGTCGCAGCAATCAGCCAGCGCCACATAGTGATGTTTTGCTGCGCGGTGAAATCGAACCAGCCACGCGCCCCGCCGTCAGCCACTGCAAAATACAGGGCAAAACCTTCATCGGGGATTTCGTCATACCTGCCAATATCGAGATGAGTTACCGCATCTGAATAGGGAACAAGGCAAACATGCTCATACATCCCGGCATCGTTGCGGATCATTATGTTTACGCCGTACGGTGTGGCTTCGGCGTGGAACATGTCGGGATTATCCGTCTTTAATGTCAGTACGTTGTTCATGCTTTCCCCTCCCTGTATTCACGCATTACATGGTCAGCCAGTTTGCTTTCAGCCTCGTTCATTGCTTCGGGTACACCGTGTAACAACGTCAGAATGGAACCAATCAGGCGCGGTAAATCGGGATCTGTTTTATTGGTGGTGCTTTCCAGCCACATGGACAAAACAGCCTGCGCTTGTTCAATCTGACAGGTGGCATCAATTAGTTGTAACTGGCTCATACGCTGGCCTCCGCATCAATCCTGGCTATATCGACAATCGTCATGACTTCACTCAACCAGCAATGCACGATAGCGGCCTGTTCATCGTCGAGTTGAGTGGCTAAATCGGTCATAACGTGAGCCAACCCATTGCGGGCGCGGGTCATACGTTCTGCTGTACGCTCTGCCAGCGTAAAATCATCCGGGTAAGCCTGCTCGCGGGATAACATCGCTTCGGCTTCAAGCTCGGACGGATGGCGGCATAAGGCGTTAATGTTCATGCTGCCACCTCCAGACGGATACAGCCTGCAAAGAAACAGACGTGATCCCGTGCCAGCGTGCGGCGAGCTTCGCGTTCAGACGCTGCGGCGATATGGTGAATTTTGGCGGTAATTGTCGGCATATCGCGTCGAACGGCTGCGATTAGCCAGATGACTTGCGGATTTTTGGTAGGGGTAGTAGCCATGATGGCAGCCTCTATACAGTGAATTTTTAATTCACCACCAAGAGACGCCAATCTCAGACTGGTGGTGAGCTGAACAAGGTTGGCGTAACCGGCCTGTATAGACACCGGCCTTCCTTTCGGAAGCCTCATCCAGCCCACCATAATTTGGATGCGCAGGAATTTTGCCGACAAAAAAACACGCTTAGTGCGTGTCGGCACTATACAGGTTACCGGGACGCCAATCCCGACACCAGATTTTGCTGGTGCGCTATAACCATAAACCGGGTTGGCGATAGTCGGCAAGCCCTTTTTTATGGAGTCCGAAAACTCCCCGCGCGTACTGGTCTCGAAACTCTCCTCGTCACCACGACGAGAAAATGAGGGGTTGGCATTAGCTGGCATTGTTATGCGAGTTTTCACCCCATGCGACTCAGGTTTTTTCAGGTTCGAAATGTCGTCATTTGTCATCATCGCCCGGCGCTGAATGTGAGGTTTTGTGAGGCTCTCACTTGGTTTTGCTAAGCCCCGAACCATAACAATTGATAACAATCTGCCGTTCGCTGTATTAGGTTTTATTAGGTTCTGAGGGCTAACATTTGCTAACAGGCTAGCCAAGGGAAAGTCTTTATCCTGGACGGCGAGCATTAGTGAACCTCCGGTAATTGAGGTTGATACTTGCGCCATAACTCAGCTTCTTCGGCGATTAGGTGGGATTTCTCACCTTTGCAGGCTTGCAGGTCTTTACCGCGCTTACTGGCCTTCTTGATATATGCTGCTTGCCGTTTACTGTGGTCGTTCAGGAAAGCGAACGGCACACCGTAGGCGCCGGTTTTACGAATAGACGGGATAACCTCACGGAATACCCAGTTAGTGAACCGGTGTGCGAATGTGCCGGGTGTGGTCGCTTTGCGGCTGCGGGCGATCAGTTTGTAGAAACCAGACTCGCATACTGTACGCATAACCTGGCTGCCGCCGGGGGTAGGTGTTAAACACTCCCCCTTCTCATCTCCGTCTAATCGACGTAATGCGACTTTGTGATCGGAAATTTCCAGCGCCTCACAAATATCTTTGGCAATAAACCAAGGCTCGCCGCAGAGACTGACGATTCGCACCGACTTACCCTCGAATTTAATCACCGAAATATTATCCTTATCAGCGGTGAAAATAGCAGCCATGCCGGTGGTGGGCTGTGGGGCGGCCTCAGAAATTAATCTGCTTTTTTCAGTTTTCATTTGTCAGGCTCCGTTAAGCAGCGTTGAACGCATCCGGGTAGAGGGAAAGAATGTCGTTAATCTCATACTGAGACAGGCCGACATAACCACCAGCAGCGGCATTGTTATTGACCAGTTGAATCACTCGCATCACATCAGCGCGGCAGGTGATCCGGTAACGGAAGTGGCTACCGATGCCATCACCGTTAGGCTCGTCGATGCGCTCCAGCTGAATATCAAGCCTTCTTTCCAGCTCTGTCGCGTAATTACGGGCGCTGGACAAGCGGCAGTAGCGTAGGATTTCATTCTCAGTGAAGCCATTAACGCCGGTACGCATCATGTAGACGCGAGCGCGGTGTTTCTTTGGGATTGGCTTAATGACTGCGGCAGACGTAATATCAGAGGCGTCAGCTCCCTGATTAGCCGTCTGTAATGGGCGGTTTTTCTTTTCCATCACGCCACCTCGCCGCGAGATTCAGCGATGCGCTGATTAATCCAGTCATCAACTTCACTTTCGACGAAAGCGATAGCTCGTGAACCAATTTTTACTGATTGAGGAAACCGGCTTTCTTTTAGCAAGCGATAGATCCACGCCTTGCTGTAGCCAGTACGGCGCTGAACCTCTGGCAGACGAATGAGTATATTAGACATTTGAAATGCTCCTGTAGTTGATTGGCGTCTACAGGAGCAATCATCGCTCGGGAGAGTTTTTTAGTTGTGGAGATTTTGAAATCTCCGTGGAGTTTTCAAACTTACCTATCAACGCCACCTTTTCGTAACCAATCAATAAGGGATTTATCATCATCAGGCACAGGAGCACTCGGAGCTAAATTCGAAATCCTTTGACGAAGTTTAGTTATGCTCCCTTTTAATTCATTATCCTTAATCCCTAGTTCTTTCAACAAAGCGACCGTAAAAACTGATTGCTTAACTGTCACTTTTATTGGCCTGCTGTTAAGTCCCATCGCATTTTTAATTGAATTATTTAGCAAGTTCTCATAAATAGATGACATTTGTGATTTTGTAATAAATAAATTATTTATGGATAGTGTGATTTTCTGAGGCTGAATGCCAGCCATAAAAACATAATCACCGATTTCATCTTCAGAGTCCGCAGGATTTGCCTTGAAAGAGCTGTTTTTCATTAATGATATTTTGCTCTCATCTAGGTCCACACCAAGAGCTTCAAATATTTTAGCCGCCATTGTCATTTTTTCTGACACCCCCCCAATAATAGGTGGGTTGTCAACGTCATAAAATGAAAAGAGATCTGACTCAAGCTCCCATAAGCCATCTACTGAGACAGAGAATCCATCACCTTGAAATATATCATTTGCAAAATCCGTAATTTGATCCTCAGTTTCAGGATAGAACAACTTCTCTGGGAATATATCTATTAATGGATAACCACGCACATACTCATTACCATCATGGATGAATTCCTTTAAATTAGTGACATTCATCATTTCAATGAAAAACAATAACAATCTTTTCGGGTCTGGGATGGCAGGCACCAATATTTTACCCTTCGCATCATATAGTTTTACGCAAAGTTTTATTTTCCCCTCGCCAGCCCAATAAATTATATCTTCAACCGAACATCCTAAAATTTCTGATGCTCTTGATACTCGACAGTATTCAATTGAAGGTATGCTTCTGACTCCATATTTAACTTCCATTACGCCACCTCACGCCCTCTTAAATTGGCGGCTATGCCAGCCCGTAGAGGTGTACGGGTTTTCGGGGATCAGCCTAGACATAGCCAATTCTTTATTCGTCTACAGAAGTCTACCCACATCTACTATTACTGTCTATTCATACAGTCATGAGGATTGACTAAAACGCCCGTGAACCACGTTTTCACCATGCTCCAACACATCCATATAGTCGGCATACCATTGAAGCATTTCCCGACGACCATCTAGATACTGAGCGTGGTTATAGGTGCCACGAATAGAGTTTTTATCGACGTGTGCCAGTTGCGTTTCAATCCACGCTGTGTTGTAGCCCTGCTCGTGAAGAATGGTGCTCATCGTATGGCGGAAGCCGTGGCCTGTTACTCTCCCCGCATACCCGATGCGGCGTATGAGGACATTCATAGCCATTTCGCTCATCGGCTTACTGTGATGAATTCTGCCAGGGAAAATAAACTGATAGTGCCCGGTAATTGGCTTTAGCTGTTCCAGAATGGCAACAGCCTGATCGGATAACGGTACGCAGTGAGGACGGCGCTTTTTCATTCTGGAAGGTGGAACTTCCCATAAGCGCTTTTCAAAATCAATTTCAGCCCACTCCCCTTGCCGTAGCTCACCGGGTCGCAAGCCAGTAAGCACCTGCAGGCGCATCGCCAGCTTTACCACAACACTGCCGCTGTATGTGTTCAGCGTTCTGAAAAACTCTGGCAATTCCTCAGTCTTCAAAAATGCGTAATGCTCTTTTTTGTGCGGAGAAAACGCACTAGCCAGATCCGGAGCGGGGTTATACTCCGCCCTGCCAGTAACGATGGCATAGCGCCAGACCTCACCGCAGCGCTGACGTACTTTCCGCAGTTTTTCCGTTGCTCCTCGCTCGTCCAGTCGGGACAGAACCCCCATCAACTCCATAGGTTTAATTTCAGCTATGGGGCGACCGCCGATATACGGGAAAACGTCAGCCTCAAACGTCTTTAGCATCTCTTCCGAATATGAGGCAGACCAACGGTCGATACGCTTCTCGTACCATTCTCGGGCGACAGCCTCAAAGGTATTGCTGATTTCGTTCTGCCTGTTCTGCTTATCTCTCTTACGCACATCGCTGGGGTTTATGCCTGTGGCCACCAGTTTTTTTGCTTCGTCGCGCTTGTGCCTGGCTTCGGTAAGGGAGGTAAGCGGATACGTGCCAAACGACAGCATCTTGGGCTTTCCATCAAAGCGATAGCGGAAGCGCCACCCTCTCGATCCGTTCGGCTCAATGAGTAGCGAAAGCCCGTTACCATCATTGAGTGTATAGGGCTTATCCAGTGGCTTAGAGCGCCTGATTTCAAGGTCTGTGAGTGGCATTGTGTATAGTTCCAGAGTGTAGAGCGCGGGCTATACGTATTACTATACACACAGATGTATAGATTCCGGTAGATGAAAGTAGACGTAGAAATAACGAAAATTATCGCTAAGGCTGATTATTACTAGGTTTTATTGACTTGAGTAGACGTTGAGAAATGTTTGTTTGGAGCGGGCGAAGGGAATCGAACCCTCGTATAGAGCTTGGGAAGCTCTCGTTCT
>NZ_CAMKXG010000059.1 GCF_946477055.1 Lonsdalea britannica
CAGCGTCAGATGTGTATAAGAGACAGGTGCCGCCTGTGCGTTGAACACGCCTGCACAGCCGCACGAGGACTCCTTGCGATGCTGCAGGTGGGGGGCAGAGTCTGTTCCCAAAAAGAATTTTTTTGAACCGCTGGCGATGACGTCGCGCAGGGCCTGCTGATGCACATTTCTTTTAAGAATAGGCAGGCAGTACAGGTGAGGGCGTATTCCGCCCACCAACATGTGATTGCGGTTGAACATCAGATGTTGTGGCGTAATAGTGGCCGCCAGATACTCATCATTTGCCAAGACGTAGTGCGCTGCGTCGCGCGTCGTAATGTGTTCGAAAACGATCTTTAGCGCTGGAAAGTGCTTACGTACCGGCTGCATGACGCGATCAATGAAGTAAGCTTCACGATCGAAAATATCCACCTCGGGATCAGTGACTTCACCATGGACCAACAAAGGCATCCCCAACTTCTGCATTTGCTCCAGCAGCGGATAGATAGCGCGTATGTCTGTCACGCCGTGGCTCGAGTTGGTGGTCGCGTTGGCGGGGTAGAGTTTAGCCGCTGTAAATACCCCCTGTTCGAAACCCTTGGTCAGTTCGCGCGGGTCCAGCGTGTCGGTCAAATAACAGGTCATCAGGGGATGAAAACGATGGTCGGAAGGAGTGGCGGCGAGAATGCGCGTTCTGTAGGCCTCTGCTGCTGCGACGGTGGTGATGGGCGGTGTCAGGTTAGGCATGACTATAGCGCGGCCAAAAACGGCGCTGGTGTAGGGTAATACCGCATTTAGCATGTCATCGTCACGTAGGTGCAGATGCCAGTCGTCGGGACGGCGGATTTTCAGGACGGTTGGGACGGGGGTCATGGATTTTGCTCCGGCGGTCAGTGATTAACATAGCGGTCATAAGACTGATTACGGCGGGTGACAAGCATAAGCGTAAAGTGGTTGAAATGCACCCGATTGTTTTGAAGTGGTTGAAATTCTTCTTTTATTGGCGTTTCATATTAAAAGATCTAATACATTCGCAAAATGCGAGAAGAGGAAAAAAATGGAAATTCGTGTCGTCGCTTGCCTTCAGGCAAAACCAGAGTACTTGAAAGAAATTACGGATGCGGTAACCAAAGCGGTGGAACCTAGCCGTAAAGAGGCCGGTAATCTGCAGTACGACCTGCATGCGGAAATCGATAAGCCAGGTGCTTTTGTTTTTATTGAACGCTGGGAAAACAAAGAAGCGTTAGAGACGCATGAGAAAACAGCCCATTTCCAGAAACTGGTTGCCGATATGGAAGGTAAGACCGTTTCCGTCGACATCAAGCTGATGACTCAGGTCGCCTAAGCGTATAAAAAAATGCCCGTCATTGACGGGCATTCCAGGCATAAAGCGAGCACCCAGTAAGTTACGGGGTGCTTTTTTTATTGTTACTCTTCAACGGTTGGCTTGGTCGCCGGGGCGCTGGCGCTGTTAACCGAAGCATGGCCACCTGCAGACCCTTTTCCGGTGAACTCGAACGCAGGGCGCTCCCAGTCGCTGGATTTCGGCTCTTCAGGTACATACTGTGGCGCCGGTGCTTTGGTCATCGGCGCTTTGGCGTGATGTTTAAAGCTCGGCTGCGCATCAGGTGTCGGCTGAGTCGCTTTTTCGACCGGTTTTTCTGTCACGACAGGCGCCGCTTCTACGGGCTGCTCAACGTGTTCTTCAATTGTCTCAGAGATTTCCTCAGTTACAGGCGCTACCGTTTCAGCGGCTTCAACATCGTCATTATCCGCAGCGGCGTCTTGCACCGGGGCTGACTCTTCTGAGCTTGCGTCTTCCGCTTTTTGAGCGCTGTCGTCAGCGGTGGCTGTTTCTTCACGCGATACGCGGGTTTCCAACGGCAGTTGCGCGGTCACTTCTTCTTCCGGAGCAATCACATCGCTGCTCTGAGTTTCCGTTGACTCGTTGTTTTCCTCTACGATTTCTTCCGCGATGGAGCTGGACAGCAATTCGTATTCCGTCACCGTAGGAATGGTGATCGCATCTTCTTCCTGAACCACGGTTTCTGGCGCTTCAGGTTGAGGTTGCGTAATCGGGTAGTGAATCCACACTTTGCCCGAGGCCATTTCCGGCGCAGAAGCCGCCTGTTCGACAACCATCGGAGACTGTACCGGGTAACGCTCATCACGGTAACGACGACGACGCTGTCCGCTAACACGCAGATGGCGTGGTGAACGACGCGAACGACGCGGCATGTTGTTATCGCGGTTATCTCCAGCGTTGTTTTCCGAGCTGGTTTCTGAGGTGGCCGGTGCGGCGACTTCCGCAACCGGAGTTGCTTCAACGGCCGGTTTAGCTGCGGCAGCGGTATCTGCTTCATCGACAACACGAACTTTCTGCGTGAGCTGACGACGTTGGCGACGCGGCATCACCTGAGCCGGTTTTTCCTGCTCGGGCGTCTGCACTTCAGTTTCAGCTGCCGTGTTCAGCTCTTTGACTTCCTGCTGAGCCTGGCGCTTGTCTTCTTGACGGTTACGCTGACGTTCCGCACGTTGCTCACGACGTTGCTCTTCGCGCGCTGCTTTTTCCTGTGCATCGACGGCCGGAGTTTGTGTGTCATTCGTTGCGTTTTGCGTCCGCTTGTTGTTACGACGCTGCTGATCGTCGCGTGGTTCACGGTTTTCGCGCGGTGTCCGCTCATTACGGTCACGACGATTGCCGGATTGGCGGCGATTGTTGTTGCGACGTTCCTGACGCGGTTGGCTTTCGCTGGTTTCGTTCTCTTTAACCTGAGGCTGTTGCGGTGTTTCTTCCGCCGTCGCCTGAGGTGCATCGAACATACCTTTCAACGAGCCGAACAGACGACGGATGATACCGGACTTCTGAGGCGCAGCGGACTGTGCTTTATGGGCGGCGGCCGGTGTCGGCGTTTCTGTCGGAAGGTTATCCGGCAGGGTAAACGTCGCTAGTGCCGGTTGCTCAGGGATCTTGCGCTCGGCAATCTGCTCTTCCTGGGCCTGCTGAACTTCCGCATCCAACATCTGCGGCAGCATGTAGCTCAGGGCTGGCTTCTCTTCACCGTTACGGATACGTACGACGGAGTAGTGAGGCGTTTGCATACCGTCGTGCGGTACGATGACGGCGCGAACGCTGCCCTGACGTTGTTCGATAGCGTTGACTGCGTCACGTTTTTCGTTCAACAGATAGGACGCGATCGGCACCGGCACAATTGCCTGTACTTCTTTGGTGTTTTCCTTCAGCGCTTCTTCTTCGATTAAACGCAGGATGGACAGAGACAGGGATTCATTGTCGCGAATAGTCCCGGTACCACTACAACGCGGACACACGTGATGACTGGATTCGCCCAGAGAAGGGCTCAGGCGCTGACGCGACATTTCCAGCAAACCAAAACGTGAAATTCGTCCAATCTGAATGCGGGCACGGTCCTGACGGACGGCGTCGCGCAGGCGGTTTTCGACTTCACGCTGATGGCGAACTGGCGTCATATCGATAAAGTCGATAACGATCAGACCGCCCAAATCGCGCAGACGCAGCTGGCGGGCGATTTCATCGGACGCTTCCAGGTTGGTGTTGAAGGCGGTTTCTTCAATATCGCCGCCGCGGGTAGCGCGTGCGGAGTTGATATCAATCGCCGTCAACGCCTCGGTGGTGTCGATAACAATGGAGCCGCCAGAAGGCAGGCGCACTTCGCGTTGGAAGGCGGACTCAATCTGGGATTCGATCTGATAGTGGCTGAAGAGTGGGATTTCACCGCTATACAATTTGATCTTGCTGCTGAAATCGGGACGACCCAAAGAGGCGATGTGCTCTTTGGCGCGTTCCAGAATTTTGGGGTTGTCGATCAAGATTTCGCCGATGTCCGGGCGCAGATAGTCGCGGAATGCGCGAACAATCACATTGCTTTCCTGATGGATCAGGAACGGCGCAGGGCGGCCTTCTGCGGCTTTCTTGATGGCTTCCCAGTGTTTGATGCGAAACGCCAGATCCCATTGCAGGGCTTCTGCGGATTTGCCTACACCCGCCGTACGAACAATCAGCCCCATACCTTCAGGCAGTTGCAGGGAGCTCAGCGCTTCTTTCAGTTCGGTTCTGTCATCACCTTCAATGCGGCGTGAGATCCCGCCGGCACGTGGGTTATTCGGCATGAGAACCAGGTAGCTGCCGGCAAGGCTGATAAACGTCGTCAGCGCTGCGCCTTTGTTGCCGCGCTCTTCTTTATCCACCTGCACAATGACTTCCTGGCCTTCGCGCAGAACATCTTTGATGTTTGGGCGGCCATGAGAAGCATAGTGACTGGGGAAGTATTCGCGTGCGATTTCTTTGAGGGGGAGAAAACCGTGTCGTTCGGCGCCGTAATCAACAAAAGCGGCTTCGAGACTCGGTTCAATACGCGTGATTTTACCTTTATAAATGTTTGCTTTCTTTTGCTCATGACCCGGGCTCTCAATATCCAGATCGTAGAGGCGTTGACCATCAACCAAGGCAACACGCAACTCTTCTTGCTGAGTTGCGTTAATCAACATTCTTTTCATCGTAACTTACTCGTTATTCTTAACTTGCATTATGGATAGAGCTGCCGGTGAAAGCGGGGTGTGACCGGAATGAACCGATGGCCTCGTGGCTTATCGCAGGGGCGTCAACCTCCCGGTTGTCGTCTGCATAGAGACGCATGTTTCGGTAGCCTGTATTTCCTGATGGAAAACAGCGCATTTATTGCGGGAACAGCTTCTGAAAATAGGTGCCAGATCTGATTCCATTTGCCGGCCAAACTGCTTACCACAGCTCGCTAACTGCTTGATAAATCGCTACGTCTTACGCCATTGCTGCGTCGTGACTCATCAGGCAAATATAATAATTCCGCAATTTCCCTTGTTTTTCAGGTAAACAGCGCGGAAAGCCGAAGCATTATTCCATTGCTGATACGCCGATAGCAAGGTGACTTTGCCTGTCAAAATGAAGTTATCAACCGCTCTGAGACAGCAATGTACGAAATTCGCGCATCGTCACTGTTACAGAAGCTGACTATTAACTTCATAAGTCAGACTCACAGTTAAGCATAGAAAAAGATGTGGCGCTATCTACCCACGCTCTTTAGAATTCTGGCTCATGAAAACAGAGAACCCATCAGTACAATTTTTGACGGTCTCCGACGAAGAGGCGGGTCAACGCATCGACAATTTTTTGCGCACGAAATTGAAAGGTGTGCCGAAAAGCATGATTTACCGTATTTTGCGCAAAGGCGAAGTACGCATAAATAAAAAGCGGGTGAAGCCGGAGTACAAATTGCTCGACGGCGACCTAATCCGTATCCCTCCGGTGAGAACGTCCGAACGTGAAGAAGCGCCAGTTTCCGCAGGACTGGCCAAAGTGTCGGCATTGGCGGATTGCATCATTTATGAAGATGATCACCTGTTGGTGCTCAATAAGCCTTCAGGGACGGCCGTCCACGGAGGTAGCGGTCTCAGCTTTGGTGTGATCGAAGGTTTAAGGGCGCTGCGGCCTGAAGCCCGCTTCCTGGAGCTGGTACACCGCTTGGACAGAGATACTTCCGGTGTCCTGTTGGTTGCTAAAAAGCGGTCGGCTTTACGTGCGCTCCATGAACAGCTGCGAAGCAAAGGGATGCAGAAAGATTATCTCGCGCTGGTGCGTGGGCAATGGCAATCGCATTGCAAAGTGGTTCAGGCACCGCTGCTGAAGAACATTTTGCAGAGCGGCGAGCGTATCGTCCGGGTCAATAGTGAAGGGAAACCGTCTGAGACACGTTTTAAGGTCGAAGAGCGATTTGAGCATGCCACGTTGGTCAAAGCGAGCCCCGTGACCGGGCGTACGCATCAGATTCGCGTACATACCCTCCATGCGGGCCATCCTATCGCGTTCGACGATCGTTACGGCGATCGGGATTTTGACCATCAACTGGCGAGTACGGGTCTTAAACGCCTGTTCCTGCACGCTCAGGCTCTAAAATTCGAACATCCCAATACTGGCGAGACGTTACGGGTAGAAGCGCCGTTAGATGAAGAGTTACGCCGTTGCCTGCAAGTCTTACGCAACCATAAGCAGTAGCTGAGTACCGCACCTGGCGATGAGTCAGGTGCGGTATACAGGTGAGTCAGGCTATTAAAAGGGGGTTAACGCCTTCCTGTCGTAGCAGGTCGAGTAACGCAATCAGCGGTAGGCCGATCAGCGTATTGGGATCGCGTCCCGAAAGTCTCTCAAATAGCGTAATACCGAGTCCCTCGCACTTAAAACTTCCCGCGCAGTCGAAAGGTCGTTCCTTCTCTATATAGTTATCTATCTCTTTATTCGTTAACGGGCGAAAATGAACTTCATAAGGCTCAACCAAAGAATGCATGTGCGCGGTTTGGCTGTTGTACAACGCGAGTCCGGTATAAAAAGTGACGTGACGACCGCTCGCCTGATTTAGCTGAGTAACCGCGCGTTCACGATCGTGAGGCTTGCCGGTTATTTTTCCGTTCAACACACAGACTTGATCGGATCCTATGATGAGATGGTTAGGGTAGGCGTCAGCTAACGATCGCGCTTTGGCCATTGCCAGACGTCTCACCAGTGTGGAAGCATCTTCCTCAGGAAAAGGGGTTTCATCAACATTCGGTGATGCGCACTGGAAAGGAATAGTGAGTTTTTCGAGCAATGCGCGGCGGTATGAGGATGTTGATGCGAGAACAATATTAGGCATAGTTATAGTAAAATCGTGACCTGAACATGCGGCTCATTCTAAACTGCGTTTAGCTTCCGATGCGAACCCCCGCGAAAGTTTCCATTCCCCACCTTTTCCTTTGACTCTATGTCGTTACGACGCTAATATGCGCGCCCTATGCAAAAGGTAAAATTACCCTTAACCCTCGACGCGGCTCGCACTGCTCAAAAGCGTTTAGATTATGTTGGTGTCTATACAGCTGAACAGGTGATGCGTGTTGCCGAATCAGTGGTTAGTGTGGATAGCGATGTCGAAGCGGCTTTATCGTTCAACATTGATAATCAGCGTTTGGCTGTTATCGATGGACGTGCCGATGTGGCGGTAACCTTACGGTGCCAGCGCTGTGGCAAGCCTTTCGAACATCAGGTCCACGCCACGTTATGTTTTAGCCCGGTCATCAGTGATGAGCAGGCCGAAGCTTTGCCGGAAGCGTACGAACCGATCCAGGTCAATGAGTTCGGTGAAGTCGACTTGTTGGCGATGATAGAAGATGAAATTATTCTTTCATTGCCCATCGCACCGGTGCATGATTCTGAACACTGTGAAGTGTCCGAAGCGGACATGGTGTTTGGCAAACTGCCTGAAGAGGCGGAGAAACCAAATCCATTTGCCGTATTAGCTAGTTTAAAGCGTAAGTAATTGAAGGAGTAAGGTCCATGGCCGTACAACAGAATAAACCAACCCGTTCCAAACGTGGTATGCGTCGTGCTCACGATGCTCTGACCACAACTGCCGTATCCGTAGATAAAGTTTCTGGCGAAACTCATCTGCGTCACCACGTAACTGCGGATGGCTACTACCGCGGTCGCAAGGTCATTGCTAAGTAATTCCTGCTTAAACGCAAGGAAATGCTTTGACACGCCTAACTCTGGCGTTAGATGCAATGGGCGGGGACTTTGGCCCCTGCGTAACAGTGCCTGCTGCATTGCAGGCACTGGCTTCTAATCCAAATCTTTATCTGCTGCTGGTTGGCGATCCTACAACGCTCACTCCATTACTTAGCAAAGTCGATTCCTCCCTGTTTTCCCGTTTGGAAATCGTACCGGCTGAAACGGTAATAGCGGGCGATGCCAGACCATCTCAAGCTATCCGCGCCAGCCGAGGTTCTTCCATGCGTATTGCATTGGAGCTTATTAAGGAAGGGCGTGCACAGGCTTGTGTGAGTGCTGGAAATACTGGGGCGTTGATGGGGCTCGCTAAATTGCTGTTGAAGCCGGTTGACGGTATTGAACGTCCGGCATTGGTAACGGTGTTGCCACATCAGCAGCATGGAAAAACGGTCGTTCTGGATCTCGGCGCCAACGTAGAGTGCGACAGCACCATGCTAGTGCAGTTTGCTGTGATGGGCGCGGTCATGGCGGAAGAGGTCCTGGAACTCAGTAATCCCCGAGTGGCGTTGTTAAATATTGGCGAAGAAGAAAGCAAAGGGCTAAACAACATCCGCGAAGCTGCCGCGCGTTTGAAAGCGACATCGTCTATCAACTACATCGGTTATCTTGAAGGCAACGAGTTGCTGACCGGTAAAACAGATGTCATGGTGTGTGATGGGTTTGTTGGAAATGTCACGCTAAAGACGATGGAAGGCGTCGTTAGAATGTTTCTGTCTCTTCTGAAATCCTCCTCAGGTTCAGATCGTAGACAAAAACAGTCTTGGTGGCTGAAATTATTGGGACGCTGGTTGCAAAAACGTCTATCCAGGCGTTTTGGCCACCTGAACCCTGACCACTATAACGGGGCTTGTCTGCTAGGATTACGTGGGACAGTGATAAAGAGCCATGGAGCTGCAAACCCGAATGCGTTTGCGGTAGCGATTGAACAGGCAGTGCAGACAGTACAACGACAGATTCCCGAAAGAATCGCCGCGCGACTCACGTCTGTATTACCCAAAAGTGATTGAGCTTACATGTATACAAAAATTATTGGAACGGGAAGCTATTTGCCCGAACAAATCAGGTCGAATTCTGATTTAGAGAAAATGGTGGATACGTCCGACGAGTGGATTGTGACTCGTACCGGTATCCGCGAACGTCGAATCGCAGGGCCTGACGAAAGTGTGGCCACCATGGGTTTCCATGCAGCGCAAAAAGCGCTCGAAATGGCCGATATCGATAAAAACAAAGTCGGCTTGCTGATTGTCGCAACGACCTCCTCCAGCCATGCATTCCCGAGTTCGGCCTGCCAGGTTCAGCAGATGCTGGGCATTCAGGACACCATTGCATTCGATCTGGCGGCTGCCTGCGCAGGTTTCACCTACGCACTGAGCGTAGCCGACCAGTATGTCAAGAGTGGCTCTGTGGATTATGCTCTGGTGGTCGGCGCCGACGCGTTGACGCGTACGCTGGATCCAGAGGATCGCGGAACGCTGATTCTGTTTGGCGACGGCGCTGGCGCCGTTGTGTTATCCCGCTCTGAAGAGCCGGGCATCCTCTCTACGCATCTCCATGCGGATGGCCGTTATGGCCAGCTTCTGTCTCTGCCGTATCAGGCGCGTACTAACAAAACGCCGGAATACCTGACAATGGCGGGCAATGAGGTGTTCAAAGTCGCCGTTAAAGAACTGGCCCACATCGTAGAAGAAACGCTGGTGGCGGCAAAACTGGACAAAGCCGAGCTGGATTGGCTGGTTCCGCATCAGGCAAACCTGCGTATTATCAATGCGACGGCCAAAAAACTGGGCATGGGCATGGATAAAGTGGTGATCACGCTCGATCGCCATGGCAACACCTCTGCTGCTTCAGTACCCGCGGCGCTCGATGAAGCCGTGCGTGATGGACGCATCAAACGCGGACAGCTGATATTACTTGAAGCGTTCGGCGGTGGATTTACCTGGGGTTCTGCTCTGGTTCGTTTTTGATTAAACAGGACTTTCTGATTATGACGCATTTTGCAATGGTGTTCCCGGGACAAGGCTCCCAATCAGTCGGCATGCTGGCTGAACTGGCGGAGACGAATCCGGTAGTTAAGGACACATTTGATGAAGCTTCCTCCGTGCTCGGTTACGACCTATGGCAACTGGCCCAAGAGGGCCCGGTAGAAGAATTGAACAAAACCTGGCAGACGCAGCCAGCACTGCTGACCGCATCGGTCGCCATTTGGCGCGCCTGGCAGCAGCAGGGTGGTAAAACACCAGCACTGATGGCAGGCCACAGTCTGGGTGAATATTCTGCTTTGGTTTGCGCTGGCGTAATGGACTTCAAGCAGGCGGTCAGCCTGGTGGAGTTACGCGGCAAGCTGATGCAGGAAGCGGTGCCGGAAAATACGGGCGCCATGTATGCCATTATCGGCCTTGATAACGACACCATCGCGGCGGCCTGTGCCGAAGCCGCTCAGGGACAAGTTGTCTCACCGGTGAACTTCAACTCTCCAGGACAGGTCGTTATCGCAGGTAATAAAGAAGCCGTTGAACGTGCCGGTGCTGCCTGTAAGGCCGCTGGAGCGAAACGAGCGTTGCCGCTGCCGGTCAGCGTGCCTTCCCACTGCGCCCTGATGGAACCTGCTGCACGTAAGCTGGCGGAAGCGCTGGAAAACGTCACTTTCAACGCGCCTCAAATTCCTGTGGTGAACAACGTTGACGTCCGTGCTGAAACGTCGCCGGAAGCTATCCGCAGCGCGTTGGTACGCCAGCTTTCCAATCCTGTCCGCTGGACAGAGTGCGTCGAATACATCGCGGCTCAGGACGTACAGAAACTGTTAGAAGTTGGGCCGGGCAAAGTACTAACCGGACTGACCAAACGAATCGTGGATACGCTGACTGCGTCAGCAGTCAATGATTCTGCTTCCTTATCAACAGCCCTTGATCAATAAACGGAATAGATGATGAGCTTTGACGGAAAAATTGTTCTCGTAACGGGTGCCAGCCGTGGCATCGGTCGTGCTATCGCTGAGTCACTGGTTGCGCGTGGCGCGAAAGTGATGGGGACGGCGACAAGCGAAAAAGGCGCCGCTGACATCAGCGCATGGCTGGGTGAAAACGGTAAAGGTTATGTCCTGAATGTCGCGGATATGTCCTCGATCGAAGCGACTTTGGCTTCCATCAAGTCGGAGTTCGGCGACATCGACATTCTGGTGAATAACGCAGGTATCACCCGTGATAATTTGCTGATTCGCATGAAAGACGAAGAGTGGCAGGATGTGCTGGATACGAACCTGCGTTCCGTATTTCGCTTGTCCAAAGCCGTTCTGCGTTCCATGATGAAAAAGCGTTTCGGCCGTATCATCACCATCGGCTCAGTAGTCGGCACCAGTGGTAACCCTGGACAGTCCAACTACTCGGCAGCCAAAGCTGGGCTGGTTGGATTCAGCAAATCTCTGGCTCAGGAAGTGGCCTCTCGTGGCGTAACCGTCAACGTTGTAGCTCCGGGTTTTATTGAAACCGATATGACTCGAGCATTGACAGATGAGCAGCGTGCGGGCATTTTGGCTGGTGTTCCTGCTGGACGCCTGGGTGATGCGAAAGAAATTGCCAGTGCTGTTACGTTCTTAGCTTCTGAAGAAGCGGGTTACATCACCGGTGAAACATTGCATGTTAATGGCGGCATGTATATGATCTGATAAGTCAGATCATATTTGCTTGAATTTGCAGCGAAATCTGCAAAAAGCACAAAATCCTGGCTCGACCAGTACTGATTTTGTTGCATCTTTTTCAACATTTTATACACTACGAAAACCATCGCGAAAGCGAGTTTTGATAGGAAATTTAAGAGTATGAGCACTATCGAAGAACGCGTTAAGAAAATCATCGTTGAACAGCTGGGTGTTAAACCGGAAGAAGTCGTGAACAATGCTTCCTTCGTTGATGACCTCGGCGCTGATTCTCTTGACACCGTTGAGCTGGTAATGGCTCTGGAAGAAGAGTTTGATACCGAGATTCCAGACGAAGAAGCCGAAAAAATCACTACTGTTCAGGCAGCAATTGATTTCATTCAGGCAAACCAGCAGTAAATGAACATATCTAGGCGGTCATTCGACCGCCTAAGTTTCCTTTAATACCTCAGTATTTTCCCTCCCTGGAGGATCAGCGTGTCTAAGCGTCGTGTAGTTGTGACTGGTCTGGGCATGTTATCTCCTGTCGGCAACACAGTTGAGTCAACTTGGAAGGCTTTGCTTGCCGGTCAGAGTGGTATCAAACCCATTGATCATTTCGATACTAGTGCCTATGCAACACGTTTTGCTGGCTTAGTTGAAAACTTTAATTGTGAAGAATTCATCTCGCGTAAAGATGCTCGCAAGATGGATGCTTTCATTCAGTACGGCATCGTGGCCGGTATTCAGGCTATGAAAGATTCGGGCCTTGAAGTCACAGAAGCCAATGCCGGACGTATTGGTGCTGCCATTGGTTCGGGTATTGGCGGTCTGGGACTGATTGAGGAAAACCACGCGGCATTAGTACGTGGCGGCCCTCGAAAAATCAGTCCTTTCTTTGTCCCTTCCACTATCGTCAACATGGTTGCCGGTCATCTGACCATCATGTTGGGCCTGCAAGGACCTAGCATCTCCATCGCGACGGCCTGTACTTCTGGCGTACATAACATCGGACATGCGGCCCGCATCATCGCTTATGGCGATGCTGATGCGATGCTGGCCGGTGGCGCAGAAAAAGCAAGTACTCCGTTGGGCGTGGGTGGTTTCGGCGCAGCTCGTGCGCTTTCAACCCGCAACGACGACCCGCAGGCGGCAAGCCGTCCGTGGGATAAAGACCGTGACGGTTTCGTTCTGGGCGACGGCGCCGGTATTATGGTGCTGGAAGAGTATGAGCATGCGAAACGTCGTGGCGCAAAAATTTATGCTGAAATCACCGGTTTTGGCATGAGCAGCGATGCGTACCACATGACGTCACCGCCGTCAGATGGTGCAGGTGCCGCGTTGGCAATGGTTAACGCGTTTCGCGATGCCAATATCACCGCGGAACAAGTGGGCTATATCAACGCGCACGGCACGTCGACCCCGGTCGGCGATAAAGCCGAAACTCAGGCGGTCAAGTCTGTCTTTGGCGCGAGCGCATCACGCGTGATGGTCAGTTCGACCAAGTCAATGACAGGTCACCTGCTGGGTGCGGCTGGTGCAGTAGAATCCATTATGTGTGTTCTTGCGCTGCGCGATCAGGCAATCCCGCCGACGATCAACCTTGATAACCCGGATGAGGGTTGCGACCTGGACTTCGTGCCGCATGAAGCTCGTCAGGTTTCAGGCATGGAATACGTGCTGTGTAACTCCTTCGGATTTGGTGGTACCAATGGTTCATTGGTCTTCCGCAAAGTCTGACGTGTGAGCTTGATGAAAGCCCGGATCTTCCGGGCTTTTTTTTATCTGAAGAAAATCAGCTAGGGTTATTTTTCCCTGTCCGCTAGTCTGGACTCTCTCTTGTTCTTCTAAAGAGGAAGTGAATATATGTGGTTGATTAATGGGGTGTTAGAGCAAAACTTGCCGGCATCTGACCGCAGCGTGCAGTATGGCGACGGTTGTTTTACCACGGCCCGGGTACTCAATGGCCGTGTGGTATGGCTCGAACGCCATATCCAACGGCTCCAGCATGCGGCGAAGGTACTTATGTTCCCGGAAATCGACTGGGATCGGCTATCGGCAGAGATGCAACAGGCTGCCGAAGGCAAGGCGAGCGCAGTGGTAAAAGCGGTCGTCACGCGTGGCGTAGGGGGGAGAGGATACAGTCCTCAGGGTTGTGAGGCGCCAGTAAGGATGGTCATGCATACCGCTTACCCCGAGCATTACGAGCACTGGCGCCGGGATGGCATCTCTTTAGCGCTCAGTCCGGTAAAATTAGCGCGAAGCCCGCTCCTTGCCGGAATAAAACATCTTAATCGTCTCGAACAAGTGATGATCCGCCGACACCTTGACCAGCAGGATGCTGACGAGGCTCTGGTGCTTGACACTCACGATAAGCTAGTGGAATGCTGTGCGGCCAATTTATTTTGGCGCTGCGGCAAACAGGTGTTTACCCCAGACGTTTCGCAGTCCGGCGTCGATGGCCTGACGCGTCGCCATCTAATGCAATTGCTGGAGCAATCGGACTATCAGCTGCAGGTCGTCTCCGCGCCGTTGGAAGCATTGGCAACGGCTGACGAAGTGATTATCTGTAATGCTTTGATGCCTCTCATTTCTGTCAACCGGGCTGAAGCCTGGTGTTATCGCTCACGAGAGTTGTATGACTTTCTGAGCCCTAACTGTGAGTAATAGAATGTTATGAAGAGATTGAAAATTGGGATCGGATGTATTGGTCTGGTGGTCGTTGGCACCATTGTCCTGTGGAAACAGGTGCAGCATTTCGCCGCCGCACCGCTCAAGATCACACAGGAAACCATTTTTACTCTCCCGGCGGGAGCGGGTCACGACGCGCTGGAACAACAACTGGCGCAACAGCAGATTCTGTCTGCCAGCTGGCGTTTCCCCGTATTGCTACGGTTGGAGCCCGATCTGGCCAACTTTAAAGCCGGTACCTACCGTCTTCAGCCCGGAATGACGGTTCGCCAGATGTTGGCCTTGCTGGACAGCGGTAAAGAGGCGCAGTTCGCCATCCGCTTTGTTGAAGGATCGCGACTACGTGACTGGCTGGCGGCGATACAGCAGGCCCCGTATCTCAAAAAAACGCTGACGGGCAAGAGCTCGCAGGAGATTGCCGAGGCGCTGGGTATTAAAGACCAGAGTAATCCCGAAGGCTGGTTTTATCCGGACACCTACCTGCATACCGCAGGCATGACGGATAAAGCCGTGCTGATGCGAGCCTTCCAGCGTATGGATAAAATCGTCGATGAAGTCTGGCAGGGACGTGAGGACGGGCTGCCCTACAAAAACAAGGAAGAGTTGCTGACGATGGCGTCGATCATCGAAAAGGAAACCGCTATCGGCAGCGAAAGGGCCTTGATTGCATCCGTATTCATCAATCGCCTACGGATAGGAATGCGCTTGCAGACGGATCCTACGGTGATTTACGGCATGGGAGAACGCTATAATGGCACCATCACGCGCAGCGCTCTGGATACGCCGACACCCTATAACACCTACGTCATTAGTGGTCTGCCGCCGACGCCGATAGCTATGCCGGGAAAAGCGTCGTTGGACGCGGCGGCGCATCCGGAAAAAACGCACTATCTCTATTTTGTTGCGGATGGAAAGGGGGGACATACGTTCACCACCAATTTATCCGACCATAATCGCGCGGTACGGGAATACCGTAACGCCTGTCTCTTATACACATCTGACGCTGCCGACGAAGAGGAT
>NZ_CAMKXG010000060.1 GCF_946477055.1 Lonsdalea britannica
GATCTACACTATCCTCTTCGTCGGCAGCGTCAGATGTGTATAAGAGACAGCGGCTGGAGCATGAAACTGGCGACCTGGCTGGCGCAGGCGGCGCTGCCCTGTGCGCTCATCGTGCTGGGCGCCAATCTCTCCGGCTACCGGCTGCGTCCCAGCGCTCATGCCGTCGGCATCGCCGCCGCCAAGCTGGTGTTGATGCCGTTACTGGTGCTGCTGACCTGTCTGCTGTTCCACATTGACGGCATCCCGCGCGGCGTACTGGTGCTGATGGCCGCGAATCCTTCCGGCGTCAACGTGCTCGGCTTTGCCCGCACGCAGGAGGATATCCAGATCGGCAGCTCCGCGATTTGCCTCACGACCTTGCTGTCGATGGCGACATTGCCGCTGTGGATGTGGGTAGCTAGTCTGGGGTGAGCCGTCATGACACGCTCAGTGAACGGAAGACAATACGGTTGAAAACGCAGACGCGGCGAACCACCATCATCGCGGAGACCGCAGACGCAGAGAAAATGAAGGGTATGAAGGAACGGCGGGCCTGACGACGGACATCCGCAGGGCGACGACGCTTTTTGCCGCCGCCCTAAATCCGTGCCGTCACAAAAGGCATCGACGTATGCACGCTACGCGCGCCGCGAGTTCATTAGCGGATGGGTTGAAGACCCAGATTTTCACGCAGGGTCGCGTGTTCATACGCTTCTCTGAACAAACCGCGTCGACGCAGTTC
Organism: Lonsdalea britannica; assembly: GCF_946477055.1. GTDB lineage: Bacteria > Pseudomonadota > Gammaproteobacteria > Enterobacterales > Enterobacteriaceae > Lonsdalea > Lonsdalea britannica_A. The sequence goes on from NZ_CAMKXG010000060.1 coordinate 722, forward strand.
CGGGATCACTAACTCAACGAACAGATCCAGCTGTTCCGGCACCACGGCGGGCATGATGTTGAAGCCGTCCGCTCCGCCCTGCTCCAGCCACTGCTGAAAATCATCGGCAATATCCTCCGCCGTTCCGACGATCACGCGGTGACCGCGCGATCCCGCCGCAATGGCCGCCAGTTCGCGCAGGGTCAGATTGTCGCGTTTGGCGAGATCCGTCAGCAGTTTGACGCGGCTTTGGTTGCCCTCGCCCAGCGGCGCCTCCGGCACCGGTCCATCCAGCGGATAGTCGCTGAGATCGATGCCGAACCGCGCCGACAGCTGGCGCAGGCCGTTATCAATATCCACCAGCGCGTTAAGCTGCTGCCAGGTCGCCTTCGCCTCTTCGCGCGTACGCCCGATAATCGGCATCACCCCCGGCAGGATCAGCACCCGATCCGGATCCCGCCCCGCCTCAGCCACCAGGGCTTTCTGGCTCCGGTAAAACGCCTGCGCCTCTTCCAGCGAGGCCGAGGCGGTAAACACGACTTCCGCCGTGGCCGCCGCCATTTTCTGACCGTCGGCGGACGATCCGGCTTCGATAATCACCGGGCGTACCTGAGGCGAGCGGGTGATGTTCAGCGGTCCCTGTACCTGAAAGTGTTTACCGCGATGATGGATAGATCGAATTTTGTCGTCAGCGAAGTAGCGCCCGCTCTGTTTGTCCGGATCGACCGCCCCCTCCTGCCACGCGTCCCAGAGCTGAAAAGCGACCTCAAGAAACTCATGCGCACGTTCATAGCGGTCGGCGTGGACCGGCATGTTCTCCTCACTGAAATTTTTCGCCACGTCGTCGGAATAGGAAGTGACTACGTTCCACGCCACGCGGCCGCGGCTGATATGGTCAAGAGACGAAAAGCTGCGGGCGAGCGTGAACGGATCGCTGAAGGTCGTCGATGCGGTGGCCGCCAGGCCGATGTGCCGGGTGGAAACCGCCAACGCCGCCAGCAGCGTTAACGGCTCCAGCCGCGCCATCGTAGAAGGCAGACAGTGAATGGACGTCGCCAGCGCGTCGCCGACGAAAAACATATCGAACGTGCCCTCTTCGGCTTTTTGGGCAATGCGAATCAACCAGTCGATATCCGTCGGCGAACCTAATGTCTCGCTGATGCGCCAGCCGCTAACGTGATGACCCAGCGGCTGTACGAACAAGCCGAGACGCAGTTGGCGAACGGTGGAAGAGTGCGGCATAACGCCTCCTTGGGCGGTGGTGAATCTTCAGTATAAAAAGCGCACGACAACGCGCGCCTGTCGAATAATGGCATCAGCAGAATAAGCGGAGCCGCGGTGATCTGATAGGTTTCCTGCACATCGCCCCGACACGGTTTGGGGTCAGCGCTCACACTCACCCTCTTCGCGTCCTCGTTAGTGCTGACATCAAAGCACCGTGGACAGAAATTCGGTCACACGGGCGTTGGTGTTGTCTTCCAGCACCTCACGGGTCGGGCCAGACAGGATGATGCGGCCCTCATCCATAAAGACGATATGATCCGCCACTTCGCGGGCAAAGCCGATTTCGTGGGTGACGATCACCATCGTGATGCCGGAGTGCGCCAGCTGCTTGATCACCTGCAATACCTCTCCCACCAGCTCGGGATCCAGCGCGGACGTCGGTTCGTCGAACAGCATTACCTCCGGATCCATCGCCAGCGCTCGCGCGATCGCCACGCGCTGTTGCTGACCGCCGGAGAGCTGCGAGGGCCAGTCGTTCTCCCGTCCCGCCAGCCCGACCTGTTGCAAGAGGCGTTGAGCTTTCTCCGTCGCCTGTGCCCGCGACAGCTTTTTCACCTTTTGAGGCGCATCCGCTATGTTCTGCAGCACGGTACGATGTAAAAACAGGTTGAACTGCTGAAATACCATGCCGATGCGGCTACGCTGCCGAGCGGTCTTGCGGTCACGCATCTCAAACAGGGCGTTCCCCTTCCGCTCATAGCCCACCAGCTGACCACCGATGAGGATCATTCCGTCGTCCAGTTTCTCCAGATGATTAATACAGCGCAGCAGCGTCGACTTACCCGCGCCCGACGGGCCGAGGATCGCCGTGACCGATCCTGCCGCTATCGTCAGATCGACGCCGTCCAGGATCGTCTTGCCGGAAAGACGTTTGGTGACGCGGCGAATTTCGATCGCTTCAGCCATGGATCGTCCTCCTTGCCCATACGATCAGCGCCGGCAGCTTCGCGGCGGCCCGCGTTGACGTTGCCGTCTTCCCGAATCCCCGGCTGAAATGGCGCTCCACGTAATATTGCCCTACGGACAGCAGCGAGGTCAGCAGGAGATACCACAGCGTCGCCACCAGCAGCAGCGGGATCACCTCGTAAGTGCGCTGGTAAATGATCTGCGCGGAGTAAAGTACGTCCTGCAAAGCGATAACGGACACCACAGCGGTGGTCTTGAGCTGGCCAATGACCTCGTTGCCCGCAGGCGGCAGGATGGCCCGCATCGCCTGAGGCAACACGGTGAAGCGGAAGATTTGCCCGCGGGTATAACCCAGCGCGCGGGCGGCCTCCCGCTGTCCGGAGCCGACGCTTTGTATCCCGGCACGAATAATTTCGGCGGCATAGGCGGACTGGTGCATGACCAACGCAATCACCGCCGCCCCGAACGGCGTGATCAGCTCATTGGCGGGCACGCGCCAAACCTCACCGAGACCCGGTACGGAGAAAGAGATCGTCGGATATAACGCGGCAATGTTGTACCAGAGAAACAGCTGCACCAACATCGGCACCCCACGGAAAAACCAGGTGTAGAAGCCGCTGACCGCCGTCAGCACCGGATTGGACGACAGCCGCATCAACGCGAGCACCGTGCCGCCCGCGAAGCCGAGCGCGACAGACATCACCGTGAGTTGCAGCGTCATCATGACGCCTTGCAGGATCGACGCGTCGGTGAAGTTAGCCGCGACGATAGCCCACTCAAAACGCGGATTATTGAACACGGAATGCAGCAGACCAGCCATCAGCAGCAGAACGCCCAGCGCACTCAGCCAGCGTCCATAATAGCGTTTGCCGACGATGCGCAGGCCTGCGGCGGGGTCAGTAACGGGAGTCTGCGCCATTAAAAGATCTCTGCATTGCGTTTCGATTGCGTTACCGCCCCATAGCCGATTGACCAGCGTTCGAGGATCTGCCGATAGGTGCCGTCAGCGATCAGGGAATTGAGCGCCGCCTGCACGGCCTCTTCCAGCGGCGAGCCTTTTGGGAATGCCACCGACACCGGCGCGTCGTTCACCGTAATCTGTCCGCTCATCGTCAGGCCTTTTACCTGCTTGATCTGCCAGCTCAGCCCTTCATAAGGACCGAAGAACATCTGGGTCCGTCCGCTGACCACCGCCTGAACGCCGGAGGGACGATCCGGGAAAACGGCGATATTGATCGGCGGCTTTCCCTGCGTTTCGCAGGCTTTGCTCGCCTCGGTCAAACGCATCAACTGCGTCGTGCCTGCGCCCGCGCCAATCTGTTTACCACACGCCTCGGTCAATTGGGTAAACGGGGCGATGTTGGCGTCTTGACGGGAAATAACGCCCAGTCGGGAAGCGTCGAAGTAGCTGACAAAATCAACCTGATCCAGCCGCTTAAGCGTCGCGTTGATGTTCGAGAGCGCCACGTCGTAACGCCCGGACTTCAAACCCGGAATGATGTTGTCGAAACCACCGGTATCGCGCCACTGCACTTTGACGCCCAGTCGATCGGCCACGGCAGTGAAAATATCGATCTCCCTGCCCGCCAGCGTTTTATTGTCTTCTTGATAAAAGGTGGTCGGCGGGGTATTGGGATTGGTGCCAGCGATGATGTAGCCACGTTGCTGGATAGTCTCAGGCAATTTGGCGGTTAAAACCGGATCGGCCTGCGTCTTGAAATGGCGCTCGGCGGGCACGTTCAGTTCCGCCGCCTGCGCCAACGAAGTCATGACGGCCAGTGCGCCCACCATCCACGTCCGCGCCAGAGAATAGAAGTTCTTCATGTTGGATTTGCCCTGTGATGTTCAATAGAAAGCTATCACCGCCCCGCGTCGAGGCGTCATTGTGTTTTGTCGTTAACGGTTAGATTGCCGTGCGATTGTCGCGCCACCATCCCCAGTAATCGGGATTAACGGCATGGATTCATTGTGGGTAAGCGGGGATCGACAGGGAAGCAACAAAACCGGATAAGCTATTGAGATAAATACCTATGACGCGAGTGTCGACACGGGGGGTGAAAGCGCCGCCTAACATGCTGTGAGAGGGGTTTTCTTCCCGCTCAGGTTCGCGGTTCCCCACCCTATGTGACACGCGATGATGGAGCCGATTTTCACGCTGCAAGCAGGCGAAAAGTTCGAGCGCAAAACAATAGCGCTAATCCAGCATTCATGTTTTCATACCCATCCTGACCTTTTTTTACCTTCTATTACATGCCACTTACACTATGGATGGGTGGTCTACGTCTGGGGATCAGAGTTTGAAAGTGAAGCATTTACGGAAAGCCACCATTCTCGCCATGATTGTCTCCCTAACTTCCAGCTGTTCCAGCATGCACAATATGGGTCAATCCTACGGAACCGCCATTGGCTGCGTCGGCGGGGCGGCATTGGGCGGCGGGTTGACCTATCTTGTCACCCGCAACGCGGAAAAAGCCGTAGCTGGCGGCATTATCGGTGGCATCGCCGGCTGCGCGCTCGGCAATGTCTGGCAGAACCGCGAAAGAGCGCTGGCAGAAATTGCCGCCGATGAAAAAATCTCGATCCATACGGAAACGCTGAAAACCGATCCGTCATCCGGCAGTGACACGGTGGGGATCGTCGCGCAGGTGGAAGACAGCGCCATGTTCCCGACGGGAAGCGCCGAGTTGACGCCTGACGGGCTGCGTCAGGTGAAAAAGATCGCCGCGGCGATGAAGAGCGGAGACGGCAACGATGCCGGACTGCTTCTGGTCGTGGGCCACACTGACGCCACCGGCAGCGCCCGCCTGAATCAGCGGTTATCCGAGCAACGGGCGCGCAACGTCGGACGCATCCTCGAGCAGTCAGGCATCAGCGCCAACCGCCTGTATTTTCAGGGGGCAGGGTCGTCACGGCCCATCGCGGACAACGAAACAGACCAAGGCCGCGCCGCTAACCGCCGGGTTGAACTGGTCGGGCTCGCAAGCGAAGCCCTGCTGAAACAACGTTTGCAGCAGGAAGGCAATAACCCCCGTTACCTGGAACACGGCACCGCCAGCACGGCGAGCGCCGTCGCGAAGCGTCCATCGGCCAACACTAAGACCACTTCCCGCAAGGCAGAACCTGCCGTATCCATCCCTTCGACGCCATCAACCACTGCGGCGGCCAGCCCTCGGCCCGCGAAAACGATCGAGAGCAAAAATTACGTCGATTTCGGCGGCGATGCGGTCAACGCCAGCCTGCCGAGTCTCGCGGCCAATCTTAAACCTCAGCATCGCGGCTTCAGCCTGATCGGCGAAGCTCACGCCAGCGTCATCGCCAAAAGCTGTATCGCCGACACGGTACGCGTCAGCGGCGAAGCCCGGAATCTAGCCAGCGGCAAACCGGTCGACGTCCATGAAACGCGGGAATATCTGCCGGGCATGAACGGACGCGCCTGGGCCGGGCTGGTGAACGGCCATCTGGTCACACTGTCTCCGGTGCGCGTATTGCGGGAAAACGTCAGCGTGACGGAAGATCCCAAAGTCTACATCACGCGTAACTATATGAATAACAACCGCAAAGCCGATGCGCCGCTGAAAGCGGTCGCGAACGCGTGGGAAGGTGAAGACAACATTCTCTATCGCGTTTACCTCCAGGACGGGCAGCAGCAAAACCTGTCCTGCATCGACCTGCTGGTGGCGAAAGACAAACCTAAAAGTCAGCAGGGGCAACTGTTCTACTTTGGTAACGGCGACAACAAAGAATATATGGCGGCCTACACGCCAGCACGCAGCTAATTTAAGGATAATGATATGGAATTATTTCAAACTATCGCCGAGGCCATCGCGACCTATCGCTACATTTTCTGGCCCCTGTTTGGGCTGATGGCATTAACGCTGGTGGTGATCCGCTGGTGGAACAACGTGAGCTACTTTTTCCTTAATCTGGCCGCCAGTTTTCCACTGATCGGCCATATCGCTCGCCTGTCGCGCAGCCATGAACCCCGCAGACCCGGCACCGGTAAGAAAGAGTGGTATCCGTCGGAAGAAGCCCTGTGCGCCAAATATTACGCCTATCACCAAACCACCAGCCGCGACGCGAGCTTTTACCGTCGCTGCGTCGATTACCTCGATAAAGTCGAGGAGCGCGGACGCAAACCCACCGGCATCGTTTTGTGGCTGTGCAGTATCGCGCTGGTGATTCTGGAAGCCTTTATTTTCGCACTGGTGCTATCCCCCTTCATCGCCAACAACATCTCCGCCAATCAGGCTGAGTTTTCCGCGCTGGTCATCTCAGTCCTGATCGGGGTGATTCTGGTGCCGGCCACCCATCTGATGGGGGCGGAACTGCACAAAAACACGCTGCTGAAAAAAATCCGCTACTGGCACTCCGAAGCGCGCCATAACGGCACCGCCAAAGACCTGATGACCAGCCACCGGATCACGCTGGAAAATAGCCGCGACGACGATAACGAACCGAACTACATCCAGATCCTGAACCGCATTAATCACAGCGTTCAGGTCAAGCCGCAATACTGGTCCACCTTCGTCGCGCTGATCCTGATTACCACGTTCGCATTTGGCGCCTACTTTATTCGCGCCGCCACCCTCAATGCGATGGATACCCAGGCCGTCAACGCCTCGCCGTTTAGCCAGAGCAGCGCAGAAAGCGGCGGTTCGCCGTTCGAGCTGCCTGCGGCGGCGGTCGAGGATAACCATGCTGCGGATAAACAGGCCGTCGCCGAAGTCGCCAGCAATCGCGTTTTCGCCTCGAAGCTGACCTTCATCATCCTCTCCGTGATTTTTGTGGGCGTGCAGCTGATCGGGATCCTCATCGGGATCTTCCGCTCGTTCGCGGGCATTGACTCCGCCAAAGCCGCCAAATACATCGGTAATTTCAGCGGTTCGGATGAGTTCGCCGCCTATCATGCCGCGCGCCGCGAACGCGTAGAGCGCGATGCGCAGCAGAAGCTCGCCACGTTGCAAAACCGACTGATGATGCAACGGCAAAACGGCCGCAGCGAACCGCTGTCCCAGATGCTGACCTTTGACGACTACGTGCGCGGCAAGCAATCAGATCGCGAAAACAACCAGCACCATCAGAGCCATGAGCCAGCCCCGACAACAACGCCGCAGGCTGCGCCGGTCGTCGCTTCTCCGGCTCCGGAAACCGCCAGTCCGGTCGCGACCGCAACGCCTGACTCGTCGCCTGCGGCACCTGCCGCCGCCGAGCGCGATGACACCGCACAGATTGAATCCCTCGGCGATCTGACCGCGCTGAGCGCAGAAGAGCTGGCGCAGGTATCGAAGGCTCTGGGACTCTCTCTGGATGCGCTGGCGAGCCGCCAACGTGTACAGGCGATTCTCAACAAAGCGCACGCCTAACAGAGAAGAGGAAGCTGCCATGAAACATTGCCTTGCCCTGCTGCTGTTGGGGATCAGCACGGCGGTCGCCGCCGCGCCGCGTAACGATATCCCCAGCTGCTATGACTATGCGCATATGCCGCAGTATCGCCCGGCGGAAACCGGCCGGGAACTGGTCATCATTGTCGACCAAACGGTCACGGTGCCGCTCGAACTGAAGAAATCCACCTGGAATCAGGTGCTGCGTTTCGTGCAGCCGGGCGACCACGTCATGCTGTATCAATTCTCGGCGCTGCTGCAAGACAACTACATGAAGCGGGTATTCGACGGACGGCTGGAAATGCCGTTCACCGATCAGAAGACCCGCAACGGTATCGGCATGGACAGCCTCAAATCGCTGGACGGTTGTCTGGTTCAACAACAGCAGTTCTTCGCCAAGACTCTGGGCGGACACATGGCCGCGAGCTTCGCCGATAGTCAAACCCGCATCGCCAAAAGCGAAATTCTCGATAGCCTGAAGCACATCGCCAGCGATCTGCAGCACAGTCCGTCTTCACAGATCACGGTTTTGCTGATCTCGGACATGCTGGAAAACAGCGATTTCGATAGCTTTTATCGCCAGCAGGCTATCCGTGAACTTTCGCCGAAGGATGAGCTGCAGCGTGTCACGCGGCAAGGGCTGCTGGCGGACTTCGGCGGCGCCAACGTGTACGTCGCGGGCGCCGGCCTGATCGACATCAATGCCAAAAACAGCTATCGCTCGGGGAAAGTGTTACAGCAGTTGAAAGCCTTCTGGCAGGCCTATTTTGAGGCATCGAATGCCAAACTGATGGGCTTTGGCACGCCGGAACTGACGGTGGATCTGCGTTAATCGTCGCCTGGAAGTACGGCGGGGGCGCTCCCCCTGCCGTCTTCTCTCCTTCCCCGTCGCGGTATCATTTATCCCGATGATAAATTATGCTTTTCACTACCGCTTTCTCGTCGCTCCCCTTAACCACTAAAAAACGCTATGACGCCATCTTCCGATACCGCAGTAAAAACCCCGGCCGGTTCCGCTTCGGTGGCCGCCGTATTACGCTCCCCTTCCGCGCTCACCCGTGAATGTCTGGCAGGGGTCATCACCGCCCTCGCGCTGATCCCCGAGGTGATCTCGTTTTCCGTCATTGCAGGCGTGGATCCCAAGGTGAGCCTGATCGCCTCCGTGGTACTGTGCCTCACGCTTTCCGTGCTGGGCGGCCGTCCTGCGATGGTGACCGCCGCCGCCGGTTCGGTCGCGCTGGTCATCGGCCCGATGGTGCATGCCCACGGCGTGGGTTATATCCTGCCCGCCGTCATTCTGGCGGGTATCATTCAGATTGTGTTCGGTCTCGTCGGCCTGTCGCGCATGATGCGTTATATTCCGCGCTCGGTGATGCTCGGCTTCGTCAACGCGCTCGGGATACTGATCTTTGCCGCGCAGGTGCCGCACGTGCTGGGGCAGTCGCCTGCCGTTTGGCTGCTGTTCGCGGCGACGATCGCGATTGTCGTCTTGCTGCCTTATCTGCTCAAAAGCGTGCCGTCGCCGCTGATTGCGATAGTGGTCATCACCCCCATCGCGCTGCTGGCCGGGCTGCATGTCCCGACCGTCGGCGATGCGGGACCGATGCAGGCCGGACTGCCGGGGTTCACCCAGCTGACGAAGCCGCTGAATCTGGAAACGCTGTCCATCATCTGGCCGACGGCGCTCAGCGTGGCGTTTGTCGGGCTGATGGAATCACTGCTGACCGCCAAAATGGTGGACGACATCACCGATACGCACTCCAGCAAACAGCGCGAGTGCTGGGGGCTGGGCGTCGGCAATATCCTGGCGGGCTTTTACGGCGGAATTGCTGGCTGTGCGATGATCGGTCAGACGGTCGTCAACGTGGAGATGGGCAAAGCCCGGAGCCGGATTTCCACCGTTGCGGCGGGGCTGGTCCTGTTGATTCTCGTGACCGGCTTAAGCCACATCATGGCGCAAATCCCGATGGTGGTGCTGGCCGGTATCATGATGATCGTCGCGTTAAAAACGGTGAACTGGCACAGTTTGCAGCCCGCAACGCTGCGGCGGATGCCGCTGTCTGAAACCCTGATTATGGTCGTCACCGTGATTGCCACCGTGTGGACCGGCAATCTGGCGATTGGCGTAGCGGGCGGCGTGATCTTCGCCATTCTGCTGTTCGCCCGGCGCGTCGCCCATGTGATTGATGCCGAGCGGGAAGTCAGCGCAGATGGGAAGTCGGTGTGTTACCGCGTGAAAGGCCCGCTGTTTTTCGGCAGCAGCAACGATCTGTTCGAGCATTTCCAGTATGCCGAAGATCCACAGCAGGTCACCATCGACCTCACCCTCGCCCAGATCTGGGACGCCTCCAGCGTGGCCGCGCTGGACGCCATCGAAAACCGCTATCTGCGCTACAACACCCGCGTGTCGATTGTCGGACTGGACGCCCACAGCACGCACATGCATCAGCGTCTGTCAGGCCATCTGTAAGCGACGCTAACGTGTCAGGGAGCATGGCGTTGATGCGCCTGCTCCAGCGCATGCCTGACATTCTCCAGACAGTGATTCTTTTCGCCGTATTTCTCCTGAATACGGCGGCACTGCTTACGCATGTTTTCGTCAGTCATCACGCGGGCCAAATCGTCGGAAAACTTCTCCGGCAAACGGCTTTTGGCCTGAATCCCGCAGCCAAGCTGTTCAACCCGGTAGGCATTATCAAACTGATCGAACGCGCTGGGGAAAATCAGCTGCGGAACGCCTTGATAGAAGCAGTGCGAGATGGTGCCGATGCCGCCGTGGTGTACTGCGGCCACGCAATGGCGAAGGCAGGACGCCAGATCGACCTCCTTTCTGACTAACACTCCCGGCCGCACCGGCACATCATCCGGATTCACCCCCACGACCAGACATTGCCGACGCTGCCGCGTCACTTCGGCGATCACGGCATTAAAGAAGTATTCGTCGAACTGCAGCGACCAACCCGGAGAGAACATCACCGTTTCACTTTCCAGAAAGCGGGCCAGCGCTTCATCAGCGGGCGCGTCCTGCGCTTCAAACAATGGCAGTCCCACGAGGTTGGCATTACGCGGCCAGTCAGGCTGCGGATGGGCGAACCATTCGGGAAACAGGCAGATCAGCCCGTCGGCGGACGTGTGAACCCACCGGGACAGGATCCGTTTGACGGGTGCCAGGCCCACGCGCGATCTCAGCGCGTTGACCTCGGCACAGAACCGTTTATCCAGCACCTTTTTTTCAAACAGGGAGACCATGCCTTTACGCAGCGTCATCGGGAGCTTATTCGCCAGCGCCAGCTTTCCATGCTGCGGCAGGTTGTAGCACGACAAAAACGTCGAGGGCCCCACGCGCACCGGGAGCGTGCAGCAGCCTTTCTGCTCTCCCAGCGTTTTGGCGGAAAAAGACCAGAGCGACGTGAGCAGCACCGAGGAGCTATCAATGACGCCCTCCAGCTGCTGGTACATCTCATCCTGCTGTTTCAGCATGTAGCGGCACAGGGTGTCTAAGGCCGTTTTTTTGTCCCACAGCGCTCTTGAATGCACCCCAGCGATATATTCCTGGGTTGAACCTACGCTAATAAAATTCAACCCGCGAGACTCAGCCAGACGTTTGAAATAAGGGTTGGTACACAGAAATACCTTATGGCCACGTCTGGCCATGTGCTCGCCAATCAAAATAAAAGGAAATACATCACCCGACGATCCAAGGGTCGCCAAAAACAAATTCATACGAACTCCTGCTGGTTAATAAAAATCTCTTCGAATATCGATTTCACCCCTAAAGAAGCAGCCTTACTCTCCAGATCAAGAAAGTGGCCGGCATCCTTCAGAGTATAGAATCGAGCATCATCGAGATATTTACCAAGATTTCTGACCTCCTTAGCCGTGGTGTATTCATCCTTTTCACCATTAATAAATACGACGGGAATTGATATCTTGCTAATAAATTTTTCATAGTCGTAATCCCTTAATGTCAGGATTTGATCAAGGTGAAAACAAGCTTGCCGATATTCATGTTCATCAAGATGAGCCACGTGATTAAAATTGGTCCTTTTAAATAATCTCGGCAGGTATTTTCCCACCTCGTTGTTCAACAGATTCGCTACCGCTTCGAACTCTTGCTGATAAACGTACTCACGGGCTTTGAGAATATAACGTTCCATTTTTTCATTGATCGTCATGGAGAACGCCGCGATCACAGCCATCTCAAGGATGTCATTGTTTTGTGAGGCGGCCATTAGCGCCCCAAGGCCGCCCCAGGAAACAGACATGATGATCTCAGGCCGATAACGCCTTATCAGGAAGTTGATAATATCCACTTCCTGTTCTTTCGTGATGATATCCAGAGAGTCATTTAACGGCTTGGATTTACCGGCAAAAGGGAAATCGAAAAGAATCGTATTCATCTTTCCTTTTAGGTGTTTTACCCAAATAAGAAATGAAGACGATGTGGCTAAAGCGCCATTTATAAAAATCGCCGTTTTCAGTTCCGGATTGTATATGTTTTTATCAACATGAATTTTATAACCCTTATAAGTTACGACTTCACTCTCAGATGCCATAGCTCTCTCCTCGCGATGTGTGCAAAATATGTCAATGAAATTATTGTTTTGAATAGGTAATGTAACGGTTATATTTTAATAATATACAATACTATTTTTAATTATGCGCAAGTCATGAAGAAATAATTTAAATACGACGCCATATAAAATTAGAACAATAAAAATAAATAATAAAAAATAAGTCATTTTTCAAAAAAATAAGGGAGCTAACTAACGTTGTTAATATTCAATCTGTTTTTCTATATATATCACTATTTTACTCAGCTAAATAAAACGGAATAAGCCTGTTATTTAAACAGGGGAAATAAAGGAATTAAGCCCTCCACACATATCATTTTCTTATACCTTGATCGCATACCTGTCGCAGGAGAACGTCTGGCCGTTCCGCGCAAAAAGAGAAGGCAGGAGACATTTTGACAGCACTGTCGGCGTCCGTGACAGTGACGACGACAACGGCATAACGTAACGCGGCTCAAACGAGAGATGACGACATGACGCCCTCCTCTTACCGCAGCACAATCGCAACGTCACATCACGCTGACGATGTCGTTCAAGAAGGGAGATGAGTCGAAGCGAAAGAGACGTTTTCCATAAAACATCGGGCATAGCATTGCCGTCAAAGGTTTACTAAAGAACGTTCGCCTTATATCGACATTTTTTTCGCGTGCTATAACGGCCAGACATTAAATAATCATGATAATAATTTGCATGCGATTTAATAAAGAAAATAACAGGGATAGCGTCGTTCTCAGGAGGGAATTTGAAAATTAAAAAGGGAAGATGATGATTAACATAAGAGAAATGTCGTCCCTGACAGTTTTGTTATTAGAGTTAGTTTTTTATTATTAAAATAGCCAGGCATATTCCTGATTTTTTAACTCGATGAATCAGTTGTAATTAATAACCATGGACTTCACTCCGGGTTCGAGCGTTGTCGTTTTCACATAACCAATATTCTGAGGTAAAATATTGGACTGCGATTGGTTATTTACCTGAATTACTTGGTTTTTCCCAGCGCGGAAGCAGCTAACCGCGATGTGCTGGGCATCTGGGACCACTTCACAAGGAGACTCAACAATCGCTCCCCTGAAATGAATAACGCCAGATTCAGCAAACGTTTTTGGCAAAACCATTATAAAGATAACGGGTAATACGATTTTGAAAAAAGAATGAATGTGTTTCATGGTACGTTCCCTATTTGTGTTGGCGAGTCTGTATAAACGGTTTTATTTAATAAAACTTTAGTGGGTAAATCAGTTATTTTTTGAATTGAGCCCAGATTTACACTCTGCTGACGCGAATAGGTTAAATTGGTAAATAATTATATTAATTCATTTCCACCCAACACGGCCTTTATCCCAAAAACCTATAAAAAATAGCACTTGAAAATACGATTAAATCTAGGGAGAAAATATTTAAAAACGAGAACACGATCGTATTTATTTTTAAAATAGCGACTCAGTTATAACAGCGGCAAACTGATAGAAGAAAAAGAAGCAATGCAACGTCACCCCCGTAGGTACGACGAAAAAGCCCGTGGTGACGATGCCCGCGTATTGGGCATGAAAGTGCCTGTATGAGGCGATTCATTGATTAACGGACGTTCTTCCTGGCCGGATACAGGTCATCACCGTTCAGCACGCCTGTATCGCTGTTTCTGGCAGGGGATTTGGCTGACCATAATGTCAGTCGCTTTTGCTCCATTATTCTTTTCAGCGCTCTGATATTTCCCCCCAATCCCTCCGTTCTGCATTTCATGGGGATTAACGGGTAAATGTGCCGATAGACGAGATATCGATCTTCGGCGTCAGCGATATCACTCAAAGCGTTAAAACACGCTCAAACGCGTTATAAGGCGAAAACAGGTGTTGTTCAATGCCAAAGCGGCGAGAGACAAAATGGAAGCCTCAGAGGCGCATTTTGTCGTTCAGAGGAGAAAGGTGGGATATTAGCTCAAGACTCGACGCGAGTTT
>NZ_CAMKXG010000061.1 GCF_946477055.1 Lonsdalea britannica
TGCGGCGCCAGCGCCAGTCCGGCGTTGTTGACCAGTGCTTTCACCGCCTTGAAGTCGTCGGGCAGGCTGTCCACGAGTGTCTGAACCGCAGCGGCGTCACGGACGTCCAGCGTGGCGATAAAGGTCGGCGTTTTTGGGGATAGTTCGTCATACAGCGCTTGCAGACGCTCGGCCCGACGCCCGGTGAGGATCAACGACCAGCCCTGTGCGGCGAAATGGCGGGCGGCGGCCTGCCCGAATCCGGAGGTGGCGCCGGTGATAAATACGATGTTTGGCATGAAACGTCTTCTCCCCTCAATCAAATGGTCCGCGGGCCTGCGCTGCGCTCCACGGCGAAAAAATGACTTTACGAATCCCGGCGGCGCCGTCATAGGGCCAGTTGGGAAAAAGCGATGGGACACACCTTCTGGCCCAACGATTATCCGCAACTGGCTCTATCGCATCGGCCGGATTTGTTTTTAGTCTGCCATGACAGAGTTCGATTCCGATAGCCGCCGACCGTAAGACGGTCGTTGAGGGGGACAAGAAGATGACCGCACCATCAAACGCCACGGTCCGTCAGCTCGACAGACAGTATGTTTTTCACTCCTGGTCGGCGCAGGGCGGCTTAAATCCGCTGGTCATTGCGGGCGGCGAGGGTTGCCGCCTGTGGGACTACGACGGGAAGACCTATCTCGATTTCAGCAGTCAGCTGGTGAATACCAATATCGGCGCTCAGCATCCGAAGGTGGTGGCAGCTATCAAGGCGCAGGCAGATCAGCTGACGACGATTGCACCCGCCACGGCAAATCTGGCGCGTGGCGAAGCGGCGAAGCGTATTGTGTCGCTGGCGCCGGAGAGCTTCAGCAAGGTGTTCTTCACCAACGCGGGTGCCGACGCCAACGAGAACGCCATCCGCATGGCGCGTCTGTTCACAGGAAAGGACAAGATCCTTTCCAGCTATCGCTCCTATCACGGCAACACTGGCAGCGCTATCGGCGCCACCGGCGACTGGCGGCGGTTGCCGAACGAATATTTCCGCGGTCATATCCACTTTTTCACGCCATACCTGTACCGCAGTGAGTTTCACGCCACCACCGAGGAAGAGGAGTGCCAGGCGGCGCTGCATCATCTGCGTCGGACTATCGAGTGCGAAGGCCCCGGCACCATCGCCGCTATTTTGTTGGAAACCATTCCCGGCACGGCAGGGATTTTGATGCCGCCGCCGGGCTATCTGGCGGGCGTGTCAGCGCTGGCGCGTGAATTTGGCATTCTCCTGATTATGGACGAGGTGATGGCCGGGTTTGGGCGTACCGGTCGCTGGTTTACCTTCGAACACTACGGCATCACGCCGGATTTGATCACCTTCGCCAAGGGCGTGAACTCCGGCTATGTGCCTGCGGGCGGGGTGATTATTTCCGATCCGATTGCCCACTTCTTCGATGACAGGCTGTTCCCCGGCGGACTGACTTACTCCGGGCATCCGCTGGCGATGGCGGCGATTGTCGCGACGTTGGATGCGATGGCGGAAGAGAGAATCGTCGAGAACGCCGCGCAGGTAGGCGATACCGTTCTGGCGCCTGGATTGCGTCATCTGGCCGAAAAATACAATATCGTCGGCGAAACGCGCGGTAAAGGCGTCTTCCACGCGCTGGAATTGGTGATCGATCCGGTTGCCAAAACGCCGATGCCCGCGGACAAAATGGCGCAGCTCAAGGCTGACCTATACGCGCGCGGTATGCTCGGTTTTCTGGCGGAGAACCGCGTCCACGTCGTGCCGCCGTGCATCGTGACGGCCGACGAGGCTCGGCAGGGGCTGGCGATTATTGACGATGCGCTTGCCGCACTGACGGCAACACTCGGCTGATCCTGACCCCTTATCCCGCTGCCCTAACGCAGCGGGATATACCCGCTTCCCACTCCGTTATCTCTTGCTCCATATCAACGCAAACGTGCCGTTATTTGCACCAATTTAGCCATAAATTATCGATATGTTGCTGACAACGTCAGTAATCCTGCGCACTTCGTAAGGTTATCCGGTCAAGCCTGAAAATGGCACGGAAATCGCATACATCAGGATGAGAAAACCTAACCACCCGGTCAAAATTGCCAGAGGGAGAACCGCAATGAGCCAATTCATGTCCGCTGAGGAGCCCTCCGTCTTGACGCTGAAAACCGCGACGGCCAGACCCGCCGTGGTGGTGCGCGACGCCAACATCATTTATCCCTCGGCCGACCAGCCGGTGCATGCGCTGAAAGATATCAATCTGACCATCCGACAAGGCGAGTTTGTGTCGTTTATCGGGCCATCCGGCTGTGGGAAAACCACGCTGTTGCGTGCGATCGCCGATCTGGAGCCGTTGACTTCCGGCGAGGTGCGGGTCAACGACATGACGCCGTCCGAAGCGCGGCAGGCGGGCGCTTACGGCTACGTCTTTCAGGCGCCGGTGTTGTTGCCCTGGCGCTCGGTGCTGGCGAACGTGATGCTGCCGTTACAGATCCAGGGGCGTCCGCCGGGCCAGAGCGAGGCTATCGCGCGCGAACAGCTGGCGCGGGTCGGGCTGGCGGGGTTCGAGAAGAAATTTCCGTGGCAGCTGTCCGGGGGGATGCAACAACGCGTCTCCATCGCCCGCGCGTTGGGGTTCTCTCCGCAGATCCTAATGATGGATGAGCCGTTCGGCGCGCTGGACGAACTGACGCGTGACAACCTCAACCAGCAGCTACAACAGCTGTGGTATGCCGAACAGCGCACGATGGTCTTCGTCACCCATTCCATCGCGGAAGCGGTCTACCTTTCCACCCGTATCGTCATTATGTCGCCGCGCCCCGGCCGCATCGTCAAAGTGCTGACGTCGCCGCTGCCGCCTGAGCGCGATCTGTCGCTGCGCGACACGCCAGAATTTATTCGTCTGGCGCAAGAGGTGCGGGAAGCGCTGGTGGAGGGGCACCATGAACACTAACGCTTTGCGCTATCACGCACTGCCGGTCGGGGTGATAGTGGTGGCCGCCGTGGTCAGTTGGTATCTGCTCGCCATCGCCCTCAATGCGCCGGGCGCGATTGAACGCACGCTGGCGCCGAAGGGAGCCTGGAGCTGGCGCGATCTGGTCAGCGTCACGCTGTCTATGCCGCGTCCGGTACTGCCCGCGCCGCACCAAATCATCACGGATATCTGGACCAGCCTGACGCGCTGGCCGCTCACTTCACCACGCAATCTGCTGCTGCACACCTGGGTGACGGCCAGCGCCGCGCTGACGGGTTTCGCGATGGGGATCGTGCTGGGCATGGTGCTCGCGGTCTGCATCGTTCACTCCCGCACGCTTGATAAAGCATTGCTGCCGTGGATTGTGGCGTCGCAAACCGTGCCCGTGCTGGCCATCGCGCCCATCGTGCTGATTATCTTGGGCAGCATGGGGATCACCGGGCTGCTGCCGAAAGCCACCATCGCCATGTATCTGTGCTTTTTTCCGGTGACGATCGCCGCCGTTCAAGGGCTGCGCTCGCCGCAGAAAATGGAGATGGAGCTGGTGTATACCTATGCCGCCAGCCGAATAGACACGTTCTGGATGGTACGGCTGCCGTCGTCGCTGCCGTATCTGTTTCCCGCCTTTCGCGTCGCGATTGCCAGCGGGCTGGTGGGCACGATGGTCGCCGAACTGCCGACAGGCGCGCAGGCCGGACTGGGCGCGCGTTTGCTGACGGGTTCTTACTACGGCAACACCATCCAGATTTGGTCGGCGCTGGTCATGGCGTCCTTGCTGGGACTGGCGCTGACGGCGCTGGTGAGCCAGACGGAGAGACTGGTGATGATGTCGCGCAAGGGGGGACGATGAAAGCAAAAGCAATCTCCGGCGTGGTGATGCTGGTTGCCGCGCTGCTGATGGTGCTGTTGGCGTTCAGTCAATGGCCGATGACTGGCGATGTCGCCGACCGTTACCTTCTGCTCGGCGTGATCGTGTTTGCGCTGGTCGCCGTGCTGCTGGGTTTGTCTTCCTCGTCGTCGCTCTGTCGTTGGCTGCTGTTGACGGTGCCTGTCGTCAGCGCGGCGGGTTGGCTGATCGTCCTCGACGGCGGCGGGGCCACCTACTGGCTTGCCCTGACGGCGGTGGCGCTGCTGGCCTGCCTGAGTGTCCAGCGGTTGGCGGGCGTGAGCGACGTTGCCTTGCCGCCGAGTCTGGTGGCGACGCTGTTTGGCCTGTGGGTGCTCTACTTCTGGCAGCTGCTGGTGACCGTATTCGCGGTGCCGCAGGTGCTGCTGCCCACGCCGCTGGATATTGCGCGCGCGCTGTATGAGGGCGCGGGTCTGCTGGCGGGTGACGTGATGCAGACGGTGGTGAAATCGGTGCTGATTGGCTATGCGCTCGGCTGCGGACTGGGCGTCCTCGTCGCTTTGCTGATCGACCGGCTGCCGTTTTTGCAGCGCGGGCTGCTGCCGCTGGCCAATCTGACCAGCACCATTCCACTGGTGGGCGTCGCGCCTATCGCCGTGATGTGGTTCGGATTCGACTGGCCTTCGAAGGCGGCGGTGATCGTGCTGGTCACGTTCTTCCCGGCGCTGGTCAGCACGCTGGCGGGGTTGCAGGCCAGCGGCAAAATGGAGCGCGAGCTGATGTATTGCTACGCCGCCAGCCCGCGCCAGACGCTGTTCTCATTACGTTTACCCGCCGCGCTGCCGTTCATTTTCGGCGCGCTGAAGGTGAATGCCACGCTGGCGCTGATCAGTGCGATTGTGGCGGAATTTTTCGGCTCGCCGACCGCCGGACTGGGCTTCCGCATTTCAACGGAGGCGGCGCGTATGCATATGGCGACCGTCTGGGCGGCGATTGTCGTGGCATCGGTCGTCGGGTCGCTGGCCTATGCTGTGCTGGTCAGACTGGAGAAACAAATTAACTTCTGGCATCCCGCTGTACGCGGTATGTCGTAATCGCGGTGCGGCCGCGAGACGGAAGCTTTGTGTTCACTTAACGCTGAGGATACCTCTGATGATCAAACGTTCTGCTATTCGTCGTGGGCTGTGGTTAACCGCACTGTCTTTGTGCGGCTGTTTGTCGGCGTATGCCGCCGAGAAAGTCACGCTGCAGCTGAAGTGGGTGCCGCAGGCGCAGTTCGCGGGCTATTACGTCGCGCAGGAGAAAGGCTACTACCAGGATGAAGGGCTGGACGTGGTCATCAAGCCCGGCGGCACGGATATCTCGCCGGTGCAGGTCATCGCCGGCAAGTCGGCGGACGTGATCGTCAACTGGATGCCGGACGCGCTGGCGGCGCGTGAAGCGGGCGTGCCGTTGGTCAACATCGCCCAGATTTTCGACCGCTCGGGCATGATGCTGACCTGCAGAAAATCCAGCGGTGTGAATACGCCCGCTGACCTGAAGGGGAAAACGCTGGGCGTCTGGTTCGGCGGCAACGAATACCCCTTCTTTAACTGGATGAACAAACTGGGCTACAAACCCGATGTGGATATCAAAGTGCTGAAGCAGGGGTTCAACGTCGATCCGCTACTGCAAAATCAGGCGGCCTGCATTTCCACCATGAACTATAACGAGTACTGGCAGCTGATCGATGCGGGCATGAAACCCAGCGATCTGGTGACGTTCCCGTATGAGGATCAGGGCGTTTCCACGTTGGAAGATGGCCTGTACGTGCTGGGCCCGAGCCTGAGCAATCCGGCGTTCGTCGCCAAAATGGCCAAGTTCCTGAAAGCAACGTATCGGGGCTGGAACTACGCGGTGTCGCATCCGCAGGAAGCGGCGGAAATTATCGTTGAGCAGGATGCGTCGGGCGCGGCCACCGTCGAAGTGCAACAGCGTCAGATGGAGAACGTCGCCAAGCTGATCACGCATGCCAACACGCCGCAGATCGGCTATCTCGACCCAGCCGCCTACCGTCGTACCGTGGGCGTGCTGCTGAACAGCGGCGGAACGCCGGTCATCAAAAAAGATCCGGGCGATGCCGCGATGAGCCACGTGGTGTGGGACGCCGCAGCAAAATAACGACGGCCACTCAGAACAGGCTCTCGTCGCCAGGGATGGCGGCGGTTTCCGTGTAACAGTGAGAACGTGAATGATGTGGAATAGCAAAGTGTCAGACGCACAGGCTTCCTTGATCCCGAATGGCGTTCGACCCGCCGAACGTGCCGAAGAGACGGAGAAAGGGCGTATCCGGCAGGACAATGAGGCCATTATTTTGCAGGCGGCGGAGCAGATCTTCGCGCGCTACGGTTTCAAAGGGGCCACGATGGCGCTGATCGCCGAAGCGGCCGGTTTACCCAAGGCCAACCTGCATTACTACTTCGGCAACAAAGAAACGCTGTATTACACGGTGTTGGATGACATTCTGCACGATTGGCTCGCGCCGCTGGATGATTTTCAGCCGCAGGCCGACCCGAAAACGGCGATTAAACGCTATGTTATTCATAAGATTAACTTTAGTTTTGAACATCCCGAAGCATCGCAGCTGTTTGCCAATGAAATTCTACAGGGCGCACCCAGGGTACATGCGCGTTTGCAGACGGAGCTGCGCCAGCTGGTGGACGAAAAATCGGCGGTGCTGGAAGGCTGGATCGCTGCCGGAAAAGTGAAGCCGTTGGATACCCGACACTTCTTTTTCTCCGTCTGGTCCATGACTCAAACCTACGCGGATTTCTCAGTGCAGATCGCCGCTGTCATGGGCGAAGATGCGGGATTAGCCGCGCAGCAGCAACGGGCCACCGATCATGTCCTGAGCTGCGTATTTCGCATTTGTGGGCTGGAGTCGTAGCTCGCTTTCTCTTTTCATTGGCGCTTCGCTGATGGATAGAAACCGCTGCTAAATACCCTGTGCAATTCAGGTCATCAGTTGCCGCTAACCTGTCGTGATTTCCCCCGAACATCGCTCTGCGTGACAGCTCCCCCTCTTTTTCCCTCTCTCTGCCCCGAAAGATCGTGATTGATCATCTTTGCTGCAAAAATGGTGCGAATTGCACCAAATGGAGACGATTAAGCGTCCATCGTGAAAAGTTATGGCTTGATAACCCATTGTTTTAAGCGGGTTCGCTATTTGGCAAAAAGATGGCACATAAATCGCATTGTTAATTTAGAAAACCTAACCAGTTGGTCAGGATTTATTCTCGCGCCGTGGCGCACCCGTGACGCCGCTTTGTTTGCTTGAATGTCATGATGAGCAAGAGGCATCCGGCGATATCGCGCGCCAGCTTAGATGATTGCACGCCCCTGTTTCCGACAGGGCTTGGACAGAGGAGTTCGACGCATGAAAAACCAGACCCCCGCGGGGGTAAATGCTCCCGGCATCCGGGCTGAACGGCTGACGCAGGAGGCGTATGCCTGTCAGTTCAGCGACAGCGCGCCGCCGCTGACCGGCACGCAGGCCGTGATTGAAGCGGATCGCTGTTATTACTGTTTCGACGCGCCCTGTACGCGGTCATGCCCGGCGGATATCGACGTGCCGAGCTTCATTCACCGCATCGCGCAGAACAATGTACGCGGCGCCGCCGAGGCCATTTTGCATGAGAACGTGCTGGGCGGTATGTGCGCCCGCGTCTGTCCGACGGAAACGCTGTGCGAGCAGGCGTGCGTGCGCAACGATCAGGACGGTAAACCGGTCAAAATCGGGCTGCTGCAACGCTTCGCGACCGACGCCTACTTTGCCAATCCGGGACGGCCGCTGTTTATGCGGGGTGCCGCCACCGGCAAAAACGTCGCGGTAGTGGGGGCGGGACCGGCTGGATTGACCGTCGCGCATCGGCTGGCGGTGAGCGGTCATAACGTCGTGATCTTCGACGCGCGCCCCAAGCCCGGCGGCCTCAACGAATACGGGCTGGCGGCGTACAAGACGACCGATGACTTCGCCCAGAAAGAGATCGCTTGGCTGCTGTCCGTCGGTGGTATTGAGCTGCGTCTCGGTCAGCAGTTGGGGCGCGATATCACGCTGGAGCAGCTGCGGGCCGGGTTCGACGCGGTGTTCCTTGGCATGGGCCTTGCAGGTGTCAATGCGCTCGGCATTGCCGAAACGCCGCTGACCGGCGTGCGGGAAGCGGTCGACTTTATTGCCGAGCTGCGTCAGGCACCGGATCTCAGCCAGGTGCCCGTCGGCCGTGAGGTGGTGGTGATCGGCGGAGGGATGACCGCCGTCGATGCGGCCGTGCAGGCTAAAAAACTGGGCGCGCGCGATGTCACGCTGGTTTACCGCCGCAGCGAGGCGGAGATGAAGGCGTCGGTCCACGAACAGGAGTGGGCCAAACAGTGCGGCGTCACCCTGCGTTTCTGGTCCGCGCCGCAGGCCATCCACGGGGAACATGGCGCGGTGACGGGCGTATCGTTCTCTGTGATGCAGAGCGAAAACGGCAAGCTGGTTGCCAGCGGGGAAACCTATACGTTGCCGGCGGATATGGTGCTGAAAGCGATTGGACAGACCTATGACCCGCTGCCTGCGGGCGACGCTATCCGGCTCAAAGATCGGCGCATTGTGACGGATGAGTCGGGGCGGACTTCTGTACCGGGCGTCTGGGCGGGCGGCGACTGCTGCGCCGACGGACTGGACCTGACGGTGGATGCGGTGCGGCAGGGCAAAATCGCGGCCCGCGCTATCGATCTGGCCTTAACCGTGTCGGGACGCCAGGTCGTCAACGACGCATCGATTTCTGTATTGCTCGACCGGGGGTGTGCGCATGGCTGATCTCAGTACCGAATTCCTGGGCATTAAAAGCCCGAATCCTTTCTGGCTGGCCTCCGCGCCGCCGACGGACAAAGAGTACAACGTGGTGCGGGCGTTCGAAGCCGGCTGGGGCGGCGTGGTGTGGAAAACGCTGGGGATCGATCCGCACGTGGTCAACGTCAGCGGCCCGCGCTACGGCACCTTGCTGGGCGCCGACCGACGGGTGCTCGGCCTGAATAACATCGAACTGATCACCGACCGTTCGCTGCACGTCAATCTGGAAGAGATCGCCCGCGTGAAGCGCAACTGGCCGGATCGCGCCATGATTGTGTCGATTATGGTGCCGTGCGAGGAGGAAGCCTGGAAATACATTCTGCCGCTGGTGGAGCAAACCGGCGCTGACGGCATCGAGCTGAACTTCGGCTGCCCGCATGGCATGAGCGAACGCGGCATGGGCGCAGCGGTGGGTCAGGTGCCGGAGTATATCGAGCGGGTGACGCGCTGGTGTAAGCAGTATTGCAGCCTGCCGACCATCGTCAAACTGACGCCCAACATTACCGACATTCGCTATCCGGCCCGCGCGGCACGTAGCGGAGGCGCGGATGCGGTGTCGCTGATCAACACCATCAATTCGGTGATTGGGGTGGATCTCGATCAGATGAGCATTCATCCCAATACCGGCGGCAAAGGTTCACACGGCGGCTATTGCGGCCCGGCGGTGAAGCCGATTGCGCTCAACATGGTGGCGGAAATCGCCCGCGATCCGGACACCGTGGGGTTGCCCATCTCCGGCATCGGCGGCATTTCCACCTGGCGCGACGCCGCCGAATTCATCTCGTTGGGCTGCGGCACGGTGCAGGTGTGTACGGCGGTCATGGTGCATGGCTTCCCGATTGTGCGCGACATGATCAACGGCTTGAGCAACTTCATGGACGAGAAGGGCTACCGCACGCTGGATGATTTTCGCGGACGAGCCGTAAGCAGCGTCACCGACTGGCGCTACCTCAACCTGAACCACGTCGACAAGGCGGTGATTGACCAGTCGACGTGCATCAAATGCGGGCGCTGTCATCTGGCTTGCGAAGACACCTCTCATCAGGCCATCACCCATACGAAAGACGGCGAGCGCCATTTTGAGGTGAAGGAAGAAGACTGCGTGGGCTGCAACCTGTGCGTTTCCATCTGCCCGGTGGAAGACTGCATCACGCTGCGCAGCCTGTCGCCCGGCGAGGTGGACGTGCGGACCGGCAACGTCGTCAGCGAAAAATACGCTAACTGGACCACGCATCCCAACAACCCGATGGCGACCGAGGCCGACGCGCTCTGAACCGCGCGTTTTCACCACTGACGGTGTCGGCTTCCGCGGCAAGCGGGTGCGATCACCGGCGAAAAAGAGGGATACAACGATGAGTCACACTCTGTTGATTAAAGGCGGCACCGTCGTTAATGCCGACCGCCAGTTCCGCGCCGACGTGTTGTGCGTCGACGGCGTGATTGCGGCCGTGGGCGATGCGGCCACGTTTGATGTTCCGGCGGGGGCTGAGGTGGTAGACGCAGGCGGTTTGTACGTTATGCCGGGCGGCATCGACCCGCATACGCACATGAATTTTCCGTTTATGGGCACCGTCACGGTGGACGATTTTTACAGCGGCACGGCGGCGGCGCTGGCGGGCGGTACGACGACCATCATCGACTTTGTGATCCCAAACCCTCAGCAGTCGCTGATGGAGGCGTATCACCTCTGGCGCGGCTGGGCGGAAAAGTCGGCCGCTGACTACAGCTTTCACGTGGCTATCACCTGGTGGGACGAAAGCGTGCGCCGGGATATGGGCACGCTGGTGCAAGAGGAGGGCGTGAACAGCTTCAAGCACTTTATGGCCTACAAGAACGCCATCATGTGCGACGACGAAACGTTGATGAACAGTTTTCGTCGCGCGCTGGAGCTGGGTGCGATGCCGACGGTGCATGCCGAAAACGGCGAGATGGTGCACCTGTTGCAACAGCAGGTCCTGTCGCAAGGGATCGTCGGGCCGGAAGGACATCCGTTGTCGCGGCCGCCGGAGGTCGAAGGTGAAGCCGCGAATCGCGCCATCACCATCGCCAATGTGCTGGGCGTGCCGATTTACGTGGTGCATGTCTCCTGTCAGGAGTCCGCCGAGGTGATTGCCCGCGCCCGAGCTCGCGGCCAGCGGGTCTACGGCGAGGTGCTGGCCGGGCACTTGACGATCGACGACAGCGTGTATCGCGATCCGGACATTCGCAAAGCGGCGGCACACGTCATGAGCCCGCCATTCCGGCCCAAAGGGCATCAGGAGGCGCTGTGGCGCGGCCTGCAATCCGGCCAGCTGCACACGACGGCGACGGATCACTGCACGTTCTGCGCCAGCCAGAAAGCCGCCAACGGCGGCGACTTCACCAAGATCCCCAACGGCTGCGGCGGCGTGGAAGAGCGCATGGCGGTGGTGTGGGACGGCGGCGTCAACAGCGGGCGTCTGACGCCCAGCGAGTTCGTGGCCGTCACCTCCGCCAATACCGCGCGGCTGTTCAACCTCTATCCGCGCAAAGGCTGTGTGACGACGGGCGCGGATGCGGATCTGGTGCTGTGGGATCCGAACGGCAGCAAAACGCTCTCCGCCAAAACCCATCATTCCCGTAACGATTTCAACGTCTTTGAAGGTCGTACGGTCACCGGAATACCGGTGTACACCATCAGCCAGGGCGTTGTGGTCTGGGCCGACGGCGACCTCCGGGCGCAGGAAGGCGCGGGTCGTTATATCAAGCGTCCGGCATTTGGTCCGGACTTCAGCGCGGCCGCCGCATGGGAAAAAGCCCGCGCGCCGCAGAGCGTTCAGCGCTAACGGCTGAACAGAAACAGTGATGCATTTACCGTGAGGAAGCGACGATGAGTAATGACATGTTATCGGTAGCGGACACCGTGACGACGGCCGACATGCGGGTGAACGGCGAACGCCTGTGGGATTCATTGATGGAACTGGCGCAGATCGGCGCAACCCCAAAAGGCGGCGTATGCCGACTGACGCTGACCGATCTCGACCGACAGGGCCGCGATCTGCTGGTGAGTTGGGGCAAGGCCGCCGGACTGTCGGTCGAAGTGGATAAAATCGGCAACGTCTTTATGCGCCGTCCCGGCCGCAATAATGCGCTGCCGCCGATTGTGGCGGGCAGCCATATTGATACTCAGCCGACCGGCGGTAAGTTCGACGGCAACTTCGGCGTGCTGTCTGCGCTGGAGGTGATCCGGACGTTGAACGATCAAAAGATTGAAACCGAAGCCCCGGTCGAGGTGGTGTCCTGGACCAACGAAGAGGGTTCCCGTTTTGTACCGGTCATGATGGGGTCCGGGGTGTTTGCCGGTGTCTTCCCGCTGGAGTATGCCTACGCCGCGACGGATGTGGACGGTAAAACGGTCAAAGACGAGCTGGAGAATATCGGCTATGTCGGGCCGCAAACGCCGGGCGATCATCCTATCGGCGCCTACTTCGAAGCGCATATCGAGCAGGGACCGATTCTGGAGGATCAAGATATTGAGATCGGCGTCGTGCAGGCGGTGCTGGGCATTCGCTGGTACGACTGCGTGGTCACCGGCATGGAGTCGCACGCCGGGCCGACGCCGATGGCGATGCGCAAAGACGCGCTGCAGATTTCCACGCGCATCATGCAGGAAGTGATCAACATCGCCGACCGCTTCTCACCTCACGGCCGCGGCACGGTTGGGATGGTGCAGGTGCACCCTAACAGCCGTAATGTGGTGCCGGGCAGCGTGAAGTTCTCCATCGATTTCCGCAATATCGACGATGCCTCGGTCGCGCAGATGGATGAGGTGTTGAAAGCGTATATCGAGACTCTGACGCAGGAAACCGGTCTGGATATTCAGCTGACGCAGGTCTCGGATTATCCCGCCGCGCCGTTTCATCCTGAGTGTAAAGACGCGGTGCGCA
Organism: Lonsdalea britannica; assembly: GCF_946477055.1. Classification (GTDB taxonomy): domain Bacteria; phylum Pseudomonadota; class Gammaproteobacteria; order Enterobacterales; family Enterobacteriaceae; genus Lonsdalea; species Lonsdalea britannica_A. The sequence goes on from NZ_CAMKXG010000061.1 coordinate 12,586, forward strand.
GAGCGGCGCAGGCGCTGGGCTATTCGCACATGGATATCGTTTCCGGCGCGGGTCACGATGCGGTTTACATGAGTATGCTGGCGCCGACGGGGATGATTTTCATCCCGTGCAAGGACGGTATAAGCCACAACGAAATCGAGTACTCGTCACCGGAACAGGTGACGGCGGGCGCGAATGTGTTACTGCATGCGGTGTTGGAAACGGCGGGCGTTGCAGGACGCGGTTAACGTCAGTGCGTCAGAAAGCATCAGCCCACGGCGAAAGTGCTGTGGGCTGATGGGGCCTTGAGGATAAGTGATTTCAAACGTGCTCAGCGCCAGACGTCGCGGCCCTCGAGAGCACCGGGCGACCAACGCGCGGCTGCGTGCTTACACCACCGTTTCCTGCATGGCGCGTTCGACTTCTTCCGCCAAAATGGCGATCCCCTGTTCAATCTTCTCCGGCTCCGGCACATAGTTCATGCGCAGACACTGGTAGGCGTGCGGCCACTCTTGCGCCAGTCCGGGGAAGAAGTGGTGGCCGGGAACCATCAGCACGCCACGTTGTTTCAGCCGTTGATACAGCGACTCGGTGGTGATGGGCAGGTCTTTAAACCACAGCCACAGGAAAATCGCGCCTTCCGGTTTGTGGATCAGGCAGCGCTCTTCCGGCAGATAACGGCGGATAATCTCGATCGTCTGCTGAACGCGTTGCTGATAAAACGGACGTACCACCTCGTTAGACAGTCTCAGCAGGTCGCCGCGCTGGATCATTTCGTGCGCGATGGCGGGACCGATGGAGCCGGGCGCCAGGTTAATGATGCCGTTCATATTGCTCATCGCTTCAATCACCTCTTCGGCCGCGATGACGATACCGCAGCGCGAGCCGGGCAGGCCCAGCTTGGAGAGGCTCATGCACAGAATGATGTTCTGGTTCCACAGCGGCGTGGCGTCGCTGAAGATGATGCCGGGAAACGGGACGCCGTAGGCGTTGTCGATAATCAGCGGAATTTCGTGCTGACGCGCCATGGCATCCAGCTGACGCAGTTCGTCGTCGGTCAGCACGTTGCCGGTCGGGTTGGTCGGGCGTGATACGCAGATCGCCCCGATATCATCGGTAATGTGCAGCTGTTCGAAGTCGACGTGGTATTTGAACTGCCCTTCCGGCAGCAGCTCTATCTGCGGACGCACGGAGACAAACATGTCTTCGTCCAGACCGGAGTCGGCATAGCCGATATACTCCGGCGCCAGCGGGAACATCACCTTGCTGCGGCTGCCGTCGCTTTTTTGTCCGCCGAAAAGATTAAATAAGTGGAAAAATGCACTCTGACTGCCATTTGTCAGAGCAATATTCTGTGGTCCTATCTCCCAGCCCAACGTCTCGCGCAGCAGCTCAGCCAGTGCATTCAGGAAAGTATCCTTCCCCTGCGGGCCATCGTAGTTGCATAGCGCATCGGTCAGTTTGCCCTGTTCCAGCAGATCGCCGCACAGGGATTTAAAGTAGTCATCCATGGCCGGAATATGTGCGGGGTTTCCACCGCCAAGCATGATGGCGCCGGGCGTGCGCAGCCCATTGTTCAGGTCGTCCATCAGTTGAGTAATACCGGAGCGGCGGGTGAATTTGTTGCCAAAGACGGAAAAGTTCATAGCTTGTCAATAAATGCTGAAACACGAATGAGGCCGCCACCTTACCCCGTGTGTTATCCCGGTGCAACGCGGGATGAATATCGCTTTCTTTCTTTGTGCCAGCAGTATTGTTTATTGCGGCATAAAATATCGTCGTGATTAATTTCGCTTTGTGGTCGTTCCTAAACGTGCCTGCGGGAGCTGAAATCGTGTCAGCTGCGACCTGCTCTACCTCCCACTTTTAGTGCAAAAAATTCAAAAACACTTAACAATTCTGTGACTTCATCAGCAAATCCACGCCAAAAAAACAGCAGAAATACAGGCAGTGATGGCAATCACATTTTGGCCGGTTCGGGATTTGTAGTCTTCAATGGTAATAGCTAAATCAATTCAGCCACTGAGGATGCATAGCATGAAAAAGTTATTGGCTCTGGGCATTTCCCTGGCGTTGGTCTCCTGGCAGATTTCTGCACAAACGTTTGTGCTGACCGATGCTGAAGCTAACGTAGAAAAGGGCAACTGGAAGGTCGGTAGTGATACGTTGAAGGTGAAGGATGCGTCTTTTAGCATCGAGCAGAAAGTGCTGCACGGCGGGCGTCAGGA
>NZ_CAMKXG010000062.1 GCF_946477055.1 Lonsdalea britannica
AGGCAAATTTCACCGTTTTGATCGGCAAAGTGATGATCTGATCGAAATGTCCGTGCTCCCGGCAGTACGCCAGGGCCTTGGGGTTGTGCTCATTCAGAATAAGCACACAGGGAAATTTGTCCGACACGCCGCAGGCGGCGGCCAGGAACATTTTCTCGTGTCCGCTGAAGATGTCAGTATCGCAATAAAAAACTTTCATGATATTCACCGTAAAATAACCTGCCTGAAGAGCCTGAAATGCGGTCATTCCAGGCATGCCGACTCACAGCGACCGGTTATTTTTGCAGCAGGCCTTTCAGGTAGTATTTGGTGGCGCCTAAAAAGACGCGCGTATCCGTCAGCGTCAGCAGCTCGGAGAAGCTCAGCTTCTCTTCAGCCGCCAGTTTGTATTGGAAGTAAAGCGTCTTGACCGCCTTCTCATTCAACAGCGCCGCATGCTTGTTGATGAAAAATTCATAGCCGTTCTTGAGCTTTTTCGATTTGGTGATGCGGTTGAAGCCGTGGTCAAGATATTGAATATAGGTGGCCCCGCCGATGCGATAGCCGTTGCCGAACTTCGCCGCCAGACGCAGCCAGGTGTCATAGTCCTGCCACGCGGGCGAAGCGTTGTCGAACCCGCCAATCTCACGCATGTTCTCGGTGGTGGTGAACACCTGATTGCCGATCACATTCGACTGGCAGAGATCATCCAGCGTAATCACGCCCGCTTTATCGAACTCGATAAAGTCACCTTTATCTCCCCGAAACACAATGCCGGACGAGATGTAGGGATAGCGGTTTTTTTCGAAAAACGTCACGAAGGTGTCGACGCGGTCCGGCGTAAATTCGTCGTCGTCATCCAACCCGGTAATGTACTCACCCTGCGCATATTTGATGGCCGTATTCCGGCAGCCGCAGGCGCCTTTGGTATTTTCGTTTTTGTAGAATCTGACGGCGGTATGGCCGCCAACCAACGATTTGACGACCGCTTCGGTATCATCGGTTGAACCATCATCGACGACGATCACTTCAATATTTTTGTAGGTCTGATTTTTAACAGACTCAACCGCGCGCTTGACTAAAGAAGAGCGATTATAGGTTGGTATATAAACAGAAACCAAAGGACTCATATTCGATCCACCTCGATGAATTCATTAAATATAAAGAACCGGATACGTTCTTTATGCCAAGACATCAGCGTAATTATTTCCCTGTAGCGCGGCGTTATATCAGCGCCTTTTTCTTTCTTCGCACGATCCCTGCTATCGTCGTGCGCAATGTTTTATCCACCAGCAGCATGGCGAGGGTGTAAGTCGCCATCCCGCAGAGAATGGAAATCGCCAGCACCCATTCCGTAGTCAGAGAGCGACTCAGTACCGTTTTGATGCCATACACTCCCCCCACCATCAACGCGCCGGAGACCTGAATCGGCAGAATGCGTTTGAAAAAGGCCACGACGGAGAAGCCAATCAGCGATCTCACGCACACGATGACCGGGATGAAGTTGAGAATGTTGGCGATAAAGTAAAACTGGGAGAAGGTGACGATGTCATACCGGGACCCGATCATGAACGCGGAGACCTGCAGAATGGCGCCAAGCAATCCCAATATCATCAGCGTGTCTGTCCGCCCTTTGGACATAAACAGGGTGCCGGACGTGCTGAGAATGGACTGAATAATCGCGGTCGGCGCCAGCCAGACCAGGATCGTGGCGGTCAGCGCCCATTTGTCGCCGAAGACGATGAGCACGAACTCCTTGCTCAAGATCGCAATGCCCATCATCAAAGGGACGACCAGCAGCAGGATGTAGTAGAGAACGTTGTAATAGACTTCGCGTATTTTCTCCGGCTCGTCCTGATAGCGGCTCAGCACCGGGAACAGCGCGCGGGACGCCACAAACGTCAGGCTTTGCAGCGGAAACAGCATAATGCGATAGGCCAGCGAATAGGCACCCAGTATCAGCGAGGAGAAGTAATGCCCGATGATCATGCTGTCCGCGTTGCGGGAGAAGTAGTTGATGAAGTTGAACGCCGTGAGATTGGCGCTGAAACCAAAGATGCTTTTTAGCTCGGCCTTATCCCAGATCTGCGAGAACGAGGGACGCCAGGCCGACGCCAGCCAGAGCTGAACGGTCGACATCAAATTCAGCACGATGACCTGCGCGACCAGGCTCATGACGCCGTATCCCATCACCGCTAGCGTAACGGCGACGACGAACGAAAACAGCGACGAGGTAATTTCGATGAAGGCCACTTTCTTGAACTGCGACTGACGCTCCAGCAGGGCCAAATGTGCGGCGGAGCTGCTCCCAAGCGGGAAACTGAGCGACAGCAGGCACAGGATGAGTACGAGCTTGTCCTGATTGAAGAAACTCGACACCACCGGCGAGATCAGCACCACCACCAAACACACGCCGAGGCCCATGAAGATGTTCAGCCAGAACACCGCATTGATGGTCTTGTCCTGCAGCTCTTTGCGTTGAATGATGGCGGCTGACGTTCCTAAATCACGGGCCAACGTCGCCAGATTGACGACGACCAGCGCCATCGCCATCAGACCGTACTCCTGCGGCGGGATCATCCGAGCTAAAACCACGATGTTCATTAGCTGGACGATGATTTTGAACCCTTGCGAAAACCCCACCCACTTGGTGTTAGAAATGAGTCCCATAGCGTTTTTTTCTTTATTAATTATGTATGAATAACAGCACAGAGCCTGATTTCTGACTCTATCTCCCTTCAACCGGACAAGGTTGCATCATGTTCACAGCATCACGAGATGATGACCGCCGAACGTCTCGCCCTTCCCCAACGTCGGACAAGCAGCCGGACGACGAGCAAACTCTGCGGTCCGGCGCTGGCTTGGCTTAATTCGTTACAGAGACAGGTGACGGAGCGATCCATACCGCATCCGTGCGGTCTGATTAATAGGCTGATTTATTGACAAAGCCTTTAAAGATGGTCAGGAAGATGATTTTTATATCCAGCCACAGCGTCCAGTTCTGGATATAGCTGAGATCGAACTCCACCCGCTTTTCCATCTTGTCGAGGGTTTCTGTCTCTCCACGCCAGCCGTTGATCTGAGCCCAGCCGGTAATGCCGGGTTTCATCTTGTGGCGCAGCATGTAGCCTTTGATCAATTTCCGGTATTGCTCGTTATGAGCAACGGCATGGGGACGAGGGCCGACAATGGACATATCGCCCAGAATGACGTTGAAGAACTGGGGCAGCTCATCCAGCGAGGTCCGGCGCAAGAAAGCGCCGACTGGCGTAATACGCGCATCCCCTTTCGTAGCCTGGATAACCTTATCGCCGTTCTCCATGACGCTCATGCTGCGGAATTTCCAGATCTCAATCGGCTTGCCGTCGATGCCGTAGCGTTTCTGGCGGAATATCACCGGTCCGGGCGAGGTCGCCTTGACGGTAATGGAAATCAGGAGCATCAGCGGTGAAATCAGCAATAGGATTATCGAGGCGATAATAATGTCTTCGATTCGCTTGATAAGGACGTTAAGACCACTCATCGGCGTATCGTAGAGGGAGATAACGGGTATTCCATTTATCATTTCACTGCGTGACTGCAACATGCTGAACATGAGAATGTCCGGGATCAGCAAGACGGTGCAGGTGGTGTCCGACAGCTCCTGCAGAATGGTGTCGATAAGCTCGGAGTCTTTCATCGGCAAAGCAATATAGACCTTGTCGATCTCGCCCCGCTTGGCGCTCTTGATCAGCGCCTCTACGCCGCCGAGCTTTCTGACGTTGGCGGCTTCGTAGGACTCCGCCACCGCGTCTTTTTCCGGCAGATAGTAGCCGATCATGTTCAGTCCCAACCACGGCGCCTTGAGAATGCTTTCGATCATATGCAGACCCGCCATCGAGTCGCCGATAATCACGACGCGACGCGTGTTATAACCCAGCTGACGCAGGTATCTGACCGCGACACGAATTAACAGGCGCGACAGAATAAACGACACCAGCGAAATACTGAGCCACAGCGCATGGTAGTAAAAACCAATAAACTTCGTAGGGAAAATAGACAGTATTCCGGCGCTGAAAATAACGCTCAGCACCCAGTTGCGCATCAATAGTTTGATTTCGCGTCGGAAACTGACGCCCCGCCATGAACGATAGAAATCAGTAATTCCCCCGAATAATTGAAAAATAGAGAGGCTAATAAAGGCAAGCAACCAATGCTGAAGATCAATCTCACCGTTGACGAAAAAAGAGACAAGAAATGTACTCAGCAATATGGTTACTATATCGGTAAAACGCTGCAACATGGATATCATGGAGGCGTTTGTATAGACGATGTTACCTGGTTCTTTTAACATCATTTTTCTCATATAGATTTAGTTTGATGAGTCAGTCTCAATAAATAATCTTTTTGCTCTCGTCAAAAAGCTCCCATTTATTTTTTACATAATTATCGAATTCAAGCTGGAATCTGTTCACGGAAAACCGTAGCGCATTTTCCCGGCAATCCTCGGCACCGATCTTCCCATCCAATTGTTCAAAATCGTTCACCGCCTGGCACAGCGACTCTGCCGTTTGCTGTTCGAAAAACAGACCTGTCGGTTTATCCACACCCAACGGACGAACGGTTTCTAATGCACCGCCTTTTCCGAAAGCAATCACCGGAGTACCGCAAGCCTGTGCCTCGACGGGGGAAATACCAAAATCTTCTTCCGCCGCGAAAACAAAGGCCTTCGCGCGCTGCATATAGTCAATCAGGGCGGCATCGCTTTGATAACCGAGCAGTTCGATATTCGATTTCGCCAGAGATTTAACTTTGCTCATATCTGGCCCATCTCCAATCACCAGCAGTTTTTTATCTGGCATTTTCGAGAATGCATCGACAATCAGGTCCACTTTTTTATAAGGAACCAGTCGAGACGCCGTTAAATAGAATTCCTCTTTCTTATCTGAAAACTTAAAGCTCGAAATATCGACCGGCGGATAAATGACATCAGCTTCTCGGCGATAGATTTTATTTATTCTTCTGGCGATAAATTGAGAGTTCGCCACGAAGTGGTCTACGCCGTTGGCAGTACGGTAATCCCAAAGACGCATCTTGTGCAATAGGACTTTGGCGATAAAACCTTTTAGTCCTTTATTCATTCCGGACTCTCTTAAATATTGGTGCTGTAAATCCCAGGCGTAGCGAATAGGTGAATGCACATAGCTAATATGTAATTGATCTGGCCCGGTGAGAATGCCTTTCGCTACCGCATGACTGCTGGATAAAACAACGTCATAACTCGACAGATCTAATTGTTCAATCGCCAATGGCATGAAAGGCAGATATTTCCGATAGTTTTTTTTCGCATTGGGAAACTTTTGAATAAAGGTGGTCGTTGCGTGTTTATTGGCAATAAGCTCACGGCTTTTTTCATCAAAAAAATCGATGACTGAGTAAAGTTCCGCTTTGGGATAAACTGCCAGCATTTCTTTGAGAACTTTCTCTGCACCTGCATAGGTCACCAGCCAGTCCGTCACGATCCCTACTTTGTAGTTATCTGACATATTCATCTCCCTAAAAATAAAAAATAATCAGCGTTTAACTAAAACGCCATCAATAATATGACTCAGTTGTTCTGCGGATTTATTCCAGGAGAATCTTTCTATATTTTGATATCCCTTTTGAATAAGAGAACTCCTCAAATCAGGCTCAGAAATGACCGAAGCGATTTTTTCACTCATATCCTGAATGTTTAATGGCGAGAAAAACGTCGCGCTGTCGCCTAATACTTCCGGCATCGAAGCCGCATTAGAAGAAATCACCGGACAACCGCATGCCTGAGCTTCCAGGGGGGGAATACCGAAACCTTCATACAACGAAGGAAAAATGAACGCGGTGGCGTTGCGGTAAAGCGCCAGCAGATCGTCATCGCTGACGCGGCCGACGAATTGAATACGGCTTTCGTCGAGGTTTTGCAGATAACTCTGCTTTTTAAAACTGCCTGAACCGCCCCCCACCACTTTCAATGTGATGTCTTTATTGTCCAGCTGGCTGAAGGCTTCGATCAGACTGTGAAAATTCTTGTGATAATTTGGAGAGGAGACCGCCAGCAAATACGCATCGTGACCGGCGTCCGCACTGACTTTATCATTGCCGCTGAATTTGCCGCTGACCGCATTGTAAACCACCGCGATTTTATGAGGATCGATGTGATAGTGCTTCCCCAACTCCAGCTTGGAAAATTCGCTGACGGTAATCAGCTTATGCGAATTTTTAATCATCAGCGGGACTAAGGTGTTATACAGCAGCCTGAATTTCTTGGAGTAGCTCTGCGGATAGCGTTTATAAGTGACATCGTGATGCGTCACAATTTTGTTTTTATAAAACACCGGTGCGGTGCTGCATAAATTAATTAATAAAGGCGAGCCGTTGCGCTTGAGGTAACGGGGAAGATCATATTGCTCCCACGCGTGGCCGCTGTTTTTACCGATGATTTTGACGTTGAGCTGTTTAGCGACATCCTGCCGCAATATATCGCGCGGCGATAAAAATACCACGTCATCTCTCATTGTATTTAGCGACAGGCTCAGTTCTTCTGCAAAGCGCTGCACCCCGGTAATATCCTGAGTCAGGAACCTGGCATTGACGAAAATCACATGATCACCCTGATTGTCTGGTTAAAAGTATTGGTATCATCCCTAACGATATTGTTTGTTCGTGATGATGTAGTAATACGTGAGGATAATGAAGCTATCGACGGTGAAGAGCGTGACGGTCTGTGTGAAACAGATCAGGATCCCCATATCATAGCTATCCAGTTTCAGTAAGACGGAAGCCAGGAAGATCGTCATCAGTCCAAATACGCCCATTTCCACCAAAATGCCTGACAGGCCAATATTGGGTTTAAGTCCTTTAGGCTCGAAGAAACCGATGATCGGCTGGCTGCTGTTGAAACACTGATATTCTCTGTCGCAACCAAACAGCAGATTCGGTAGCTTCATATCCGTCAATAAATAGGACGGGGAAAAACGGTGAGCGAAAGATTCATGATCGTAAAAGTAATCTGGCGATCCCACATTCAGATAATGCGCCAGGCAAACTGACAGAAAAATAAACGCAATGATCGTGATGTTGACGGGTATTTTTCGAATGTAATGCCGCAGCAAATACAGAAACAGGAAGATAAACAGCACCAGAGAGACTTTGGACAGGCTGAACATAAAGGCCAGAATAAAAATCAGTATCTCTTTTTTCGTCAGCTTTTTATCTCTTGCTCTGATGATGAAGGTAATCAGCAGCAGCGATACAAAAAAGCCCGCCTCTCGGGATAACCCCGACATTCGCGGAAGGAAGAAGACGACATATTGGTTAGTGTAAGTCTCCGTCGCATAGGCTCCCCAGATGAGCGTCGATATCGCGCTGGGGCCGAGCATGGCGGAATACTCTTGTCCAAATTGGAACGCGATAAATTGCAATACGCACCACAGCGCGGAAAAGATCAGGCAGACGAAGATCTTGTCGACAATCGGCTTACCCACTTTGATCAGATAAATGACACCGAGGCTGATAGCGGTGCCTTTGACCGCAATATCAATACGTCCAATCAGCAGACAAAAGCTGAGAAAGAGCAGGATGAACAGCGTCGGTTTTAACGTGACCTTTTTGAGTCGCGCAAGGAACTGAAAATCTAAGAACACCAATGGCAGCCATAAATATACGGTCATGTCACTGATATAGGGGTTTAACGGCGTAGCGACAAACAGGGCAGCGATCAGCCAACGCAATGTCGATGTCAGAGCACCTTCCCTATAGTTCACTGCCGGGGCGTTACTTTCGATGGCTATAGACATTAGCGAATACGCTCTAAATAAAATAAACGACAGATAGGAGGGTGGCAGGCGTCGGACGGCGATATCGCAGAGGTACGGTCTGGAAGCCTTCAAGAAATACGGCCTCCAGACCCTTCGACGTCGGATATACGCCCATCACTTAACAGCGGTCGTTAGTTATCCGACTTATATTCATACGCATAGTAGTTGTAACTGCCATCTCCGTAGTAGCTGGCTGCGCGTTTCACGACGGCATTCAAGATCACGCCTTTGATGTCGGTGCCGTTTTGCTCGAAACGGCGGATGCTGACTTCGATCTCTTTCGGCGTGTTCACCAGGAAGCGCGCCACCAGCAGCGACGTACCCACCTGACGACTGATGATCGCCGCGTCCGTCACCGCCAGAATCGGCGGCGTATCCAGCAGAACGATGTCGAAGTTTTCGCTCGCCCACCCCAGGAAACGGGAGAAGTTATTGTGCATTAACAGTTCCGACGGGTTCGGCGGGATCTGACCACGAGGAATAAAACTCAAATTTTCCTGCGCCGTCTGACGCACCGTGGTTTCTGCGGCAAGCTGTCCAGACAGAATATCTGACAACCCTTTGTCGCCGCTCGTCCCCATCAGCTGGTGGGCATAGCCTTTACGCATATCGCAATCCACCACCAGAACCCGCTGACCAGACTGGGCAACGACCGCCCCCAGGTTGGCGCTGATGAAAGATTTGCCGATACCGGGACTGGCGCCGGAAATCATTAGCACATTATTCTTCGCTTCCATCATGGCGAAGTGCAGGCTGGTGCGCAGACTTCGGATCGCTTCGATAGCCAGATCGGTCGGATTCCCCATCGCCAGCAGCGCCGGAACCATCGGGCTGCCGCGTTTGTGTCTGACGGCCGTTTCACGATCTTTCTTCTGCTGCCATTCGGACAGCGGCACGCTGGCGTAGACGTTGACGCCCAGCTCTTCCAACTGCTCGGGGTTTTCGATCCCTTTATGCAGTACGGTTTTGAGCACGACGAACGCCACGGATACCATGCTGCCAAGGATGATGGACAGCAATACCATCAGCGCTTTCTTCGGTTTCACCGGGCTCATTTCCACCATCGCAGAGTCGATGATTCGCACATTGCCGACGGTGCTGGCCTTGTTGATGCTGAGTTCCTGCTGTTTATTCATCAGCTGGACATAGACTTCCTGACCGACGTTGACGTCACGCGTCAACCGCAGAATTTCCTGCTGGGTCTTCGGCATGCTGTTGACGCGTTTGTTCAGCTTGTCCCGCTCATCTTCCAGCGTTTTGCGTTTTTCCATCAGGGCGCGGTACGCCGGATGCTCCTTGGTATAGAGCTTGGAAATTTCCGCCTCTTTGAAGGTCAGCTCGTTCAACTGAGACTCGACGCCCACAATCGTATCCAGCACGGACTTCGCTTCCAGCGACAGATCCACAGAATCATTCTGCTGGCGGAACAGATTCAGCTTATTTTCCGCCTCATCCAACGAGGTCCGTACAATAGGCAACTGGCCTTTGAGGAACTCCAAACTTTTCGCCGCTTCCGCCGATTTCCGTTCAACGTTCTGCTGCAGATAATTATTGGCGATGCTGTCCAGAATCTTTTGCGTCAGCTCCGGGTTAACGCCTTCCAGCGTCAGCGATAATACGCCGGTATCTTTGCCTTTATCCGCCACCGCCAGCGCATTAAGCGTTTTATTAATCGCCGTCAGCTCGTCCAGTTTACGCACGTTGAATTCCGTTCCTTCCGGCGCTTCAATATCACTGACCAGAATAGAAACCCTATCGTGACTTTCCAGCTGTCCGACTTTCCCCATAATATCAACGCGGCCGTCGCTGTCGGTCAGGCGATAGCGTCCGCCATCCAACACTTCCAGCGTCAGCATTTTGTTCATTAATATGCCGGGGACTTGCAGGCGCGAAATGGCGATATTTCCAGACTTCTGATTCATAATGCGCGCGAGGCCTTTACCGATGCCTGGGAAGTATTTTTGCTCCACCTCCGTATCCAACGATAAATCCTGAACAGTTTTCCCAATGACCATCCGGGATTTGATTAATTCAACCTCAGCGGCAGATTGCGGCTTGGCGTCCGGCAACATACTGGAGACATCTTTTAAAAGACTGTCGCCCGCATCCTGCTCCACCTGAATTAACGCATCGGCGCGATATATTGGCGTCGCCATTAATACATAGAGAATGCCGAGAACAGTAAAAATGGTGGTGACGCTGATAATAAGCCAGCGGTTATCCAGCATTGTTCCCAGTAAACGGCCCAAATCGACATCGTCTGATTTATCAATTTCAGATGTTTTCACGGCAATTTTCTCTGACATCTTAATCCCTGCAGGTTAACGGCTCAGTGCCTGCACCCATTGATGGGCAGACTGTTCTAATTGGGTGTATACCATTTCAAACGTTTCACGACTTCTGCGGTAGGGGTCGTCGATTTCCTGCTGGTTCAGCCAGTGGCCGAACAGCATGGTTTTCCCTCTCACTTCCGGCGCAAGACGGCCAACCGCATCAATATGACCCTTCTCCATCACCAGAATCAGATCAAACTGGCGGCACAGCGCGCCGGTCAGCTGCCGAGCGCTATGCCCCTCCAGCGACAAGCCATGCCGGGCCGCGACTTCAGTTGCCACTCTGTCCGCGGGTTTGCCGACCAGCGCGCCCAGTCCGGCCGAAGCCACTGTCTTGTCCGGGAGCGCCTGCTTCAATAACCGCTCTCCCGTCGGAGAGCGACAGATGTTGCCGACACAGACCACCAGAATGGAATCAAACATCGCTTCCTAACTCCTAGGGCCAGTTGCGGATACGCAACGAGCCTTCGCTGAGGTCGTTGAACCCGCCAATCGTCGGCACCAGCTGTGTGATCAGACGGTTCCAACGTGCCACCGGCGCCGTCGTCACATACACCACGTCGTAAGGCTGCAATTTGAATTCAGAGCCCATGACCAGCGAGGTCGCATCCGACGTATTCAACTGGTAGATGTTCGCCAGCTTCGGTCCCTGGGAGCCATGCAACGGACGGATGACGAACACCCCGGTCGCATCGGCAAAGGACTGATTCATCCCTTCCGCATTGCCCAACGCTTCGGTCAGCGTCATGCCGCTGCGGTCCATTTTCAACGTGGTCTGTTTGTTGACTTCGCCCATGACGAAGATTTTCAAATCGTCATCGCGCGGGATAAACAGAATGTCGCCCGGATACAACAAACGGTTTTGGGACAGATCGCCGTTCTGCATCAAAGCCTGCAGCGAAATCCGCTCGTCTTTACCGTTATGGGTCAGAATCAGGTTGCGCCAGTCGGCGTTAGTGGTCAGCCCACCCGCGCTGTTGATGGCGTCAAGGATGGTCAACGGCACGTTAGTGATAGCCTGTTGACCCGACTTGGACACTTCGCCCGTGACGTAGGCTTTCTGCGAGCGGAACGCCGCAATGCTGACTTCAACCTGCGGCGATTCGATGTACTGCGCCAGGCGACGCATAATCTCGCCGCGCACTTCGCTGACCGTCTTGCCCGCGACCTTCACCTTGCCGATATAGGGATAGAAGATGGTGCCGTCAGAGTGGACCCAGTTGCCGGTGTCGCTGGCGCTACGGTATGTCCCCGCTGGCGTCGTCAGTTCAGGATGATCCCAGACCGTCACCATCAGGACATCGCCCACGCCAATGCGATATTCGTAACTTTGCAGTTCTTGCTCCAGGTGCGGGTTAGCCTGTGCAATGACAGGTTTTGTCCGAAGACGGTCAATTAATGAAGGGGTAATCGGGTATACATTCACCAGTTTACTGATATTGAAATCGTCATCCGGCTGTTCCACGACTTCTTTATCGGAGATCGAGAGGTGCGAACCCGGAATAACCGTACACCCTCCCAGTAATATCGTCGAAACAAGCAGCGGAACTAATCTCATTTTTAGGTTTATCATCCTGTTATGCCATCGCTTTTCAATAATGGAAGTAAAGGGCGCACCAGTTATAAGAAAAAACTGTCATGTTTGTGAAATAAGAAAGTTCTATTAGCGTTAAGGCTTGGAAATATCAGATTACGGCATGTTTCTGCCCAATACATCCCTTTCCTTCTTCTTATCATCAATTGTGTTTCCACTCCGTTCATTAACCCTATTAAGGTTGTGTCTGTTAGGTGACTCTTTGATTAAGAGACGGACATTCACGGCCCAAATAAACATTAGAACAGCTTAATGATAACCCTTAAAAAGTAATTAAAGTTACCGACAAAAGTTATTTAATTACTCACCGTTAGGTACGCTACCGCCCTTGGCTTGCAGCAACCAATCCGCTAAAAACATTTCATTCTTTAAGGCAAACATAAATTCTGTGTGCTATCTGTAAAATCAATAGGAAAAACACCCGAAAAAAGAATTTAATTCATGAATAAATAAACCTTATTCACGCTTCAAAAGCATAGGGAAAAATAATTCCTGATGACAAGGTGAATATCGACGACAAGGCCATTTTCGGATAATGGCTATAACGTCCCTCTTTATTTTTGGCAGACGCCCCTGATTCGAGACAAAAACACGATATTAAGTCCGTATTTAAGTTTGAAAGAGGTCGGTTTATTAGCCATAACTAAATAAATCCTTAAATAACATTTATTACCGGAAGATAGCACCTTCGGTTTTTCTTTCCCCTAGGTTTATTCCTATAACCACGCTGCGTCCACGCGAGGAATTAGCCCACAGGGGCACAATGTCTGGTGGGATGGGGTGTGTCCTGATAACCTATCCGGTTATTAAATACATGATGTTAATAGAGGTAATTTCCGATTATGGAATGGATGGTCGATCCAACAATCTGGGCCGGTCTGGCCACGTTGGTGGTGCTGGAGCTGGTGTTGGGCATTGATAATCTGGTGTTCATCGCAATTCTTGCTGAAAAACTGCCGGAAAAATTACGGGATCGCGCAAGGGTCGTCGGCTTGTCATTAGCGCTGCTGATGCGATTCGTTCTGCTCTCTTCACTCTCCTGGCTGGTCACGTTGACCTCGCCGTTATTCTCCATGCTGGGACAGGAATTCAGCGCACGCGATCTCATCGTGCTGATCGGTGGGCTATTCCTGCTCTTTAAAGGAACGATGGAGCTCAACGAACGGCTCGAAGGCAAGGACGAGGATCAGCAAAATCAACGTAAAGGCGCGCGCTTTTGGCCCGTGGTGGCGCAAATTGTGGTGCTGGACGCGATCTTCTCACTGGATTCGGTGATCACCGCCGTCGGTATGACCGACCATTTATTGGTCATGATGGCCGCAGTGACCATCGCCATCGGCCTGATGCTGCTGGCCAGTAAGCCGCTTACCCGTTTCGTCAGCGCCCACCCTACCATCGTTATTCTGTGCCTGAGCTTCCTTTTGATGATCGGCTTCAGTCTGGTAGCAGAAGCTTTCGGCTACTACATCCCCAAAGGCTATCTCTACGCGGCGATCGGCTTCTCCGTCATGATAGAGATGCTGAATCAGGTAGCGATGTTTAATCGACGCCGTTTCCTCTCTTCGGCCATGCCGCTGCGTCAGCGCACGGCTGAAGCGGTGCTGAAACTGCTGCGCGGCGAGCAGGAAGACGGGGATCGAGAAACCACGACCCACGCCGACAGCACCGATGCCGACAGCCAGCAGGTCTTCAATCAGCAGGAACAGCGGATGATCGAGCGCGTGCTCGGGATGTCCCAGCGTTCCGTGGGCAGCATCATGACTTCCCGTCATGATATCGAAAACGTTGATATCAATACCGCGCCGGAAAACCTTCCCGCGCTGATGGAAAAAAATTCGCATACCCGCCTGGTCGTTACCGACAGTAATGTGTCGGATGAACCCCTCGGCGTCGTGCATGTCATTGAGCTGCTGCGTCAGCAGTTAAACGGCGAACCTCTGGACCTGAGAACCCTCATCCGGCAACCGTTGGTCTTTCCGGAACAGCTCTCGCTGTTATCTGCGCTTGAGCAGTTCCGCGAAGCGCATACGCATTTCGCGTTTATTGTGGATGAGTTCGGCTCGGTCGAAGGCATTGTGACGCTGAGCGACGTGATGGAAACCATCGCGGGCAACCTGCCGCTGGAAGGAGAAGAACTGGACGCGCGCCACGATATTCAGATGAATGAAGACGGCACGCTCATCGCCAACGGCTATCTGCCGGTTGAAGATTTGCTGATGTACGTCCCTTTGAAACTGGAAGAGAAACGCGAGTTCCATACGTTGGCCGGCCTGTTGATGGAACATACGCAAAAAATACCGGAAGAAGGCGACGAGGTGCGCATCGATAACGTGTTGTTCCGGGTGCTGTCCGTAGAAAGCCACCGCATTATAAAAGTGTTGGTAATCCCACAGGACGACAACGAAATAGAGTACGAGGTCTAATCCCTTCAGTTTAGGACCTACGACACCGTCCCCTGCGCTGCTCACTGAGCGGCGCATCGCCCCACCGCCTGGCCTCATTGCATCAACTCCGACGATCACGCCCCACGAGATCGCTTTCCTGTCACAACAAAAAATGCAGTCCCCAACGCCGCCACCCCACACATAGTGGGAGCCAATCCTTTTTGATACATTGCCTCTCTACATCACTGGCCGATGAGGAATCACGACGATGGCAACTGAACTATCCGGAGGATGTCTATGCGGTTATATCCAATTCAAGGCGCTGAATCCCGCCAAAGCACACTCCTGCTCCTGTGATATCAGTCAGAAACAGACAGGAGGCCAGACGGTCGTCTGGCTGGAGTTTGCATCCGCTGATGTTGTCTGGACCGGCGAAGGAGGTCAGCCCTCCCTGTATCTGTCTCTTATACACATCTCCGAGCCCACGAGACTAAGGCGAATCTC
>NZ_CAMKXG010000063.1 GCF_946477055.1 Lonsdalea britannica
AGTTCAGCTAATGCTGGCGTGATATCTGAAGAGGAAAGGGTCATAAAACAGCAAGCTATCGCGATGAAAACAGGGAGTTAATCTACCGTGGCGACGGGCCGTCGTCGTATAACTAAGCGCCATAAGCTAGGTAGCTTTGCTATATGCCGACGGCGAGTTTTTCTCAAAACCGCTCTTTGATTTGCCCCGGCGTCACGCCGAAAGTGCGGCGCAGGGCGGTGGTGAAGTTGGCCGAGCTATTGTAGCCAGCGAGGCTGGCCGCCTGAGAGATAGGTATGCCGTCGCGTTGCAACGCCAGCATGGCGCGCCGTAGTCGGCAGGTGCGCAGGTATTCGAAGACGGTGACGTTGAAGGTGTGGCGGAAATGACGCTGGAGCGTACTGGCGCTCATGTTGACGCACTTGGCGATTTCATCCATCGAGAGCTGGTCCGCTTCGCCGCTTTCCAGCATGTCGCGGACTTGCTGAATGCGGTGGTGATTGCGCAGGTCGATGCCGTCCCGGTGCTTGGTCTGGCTTTGGGCGGTCAGAGAGCTGAGGGCTTCGATAATCAGCAACATGCACTGACTTTCCAGATACAGCCGCTGCAGCGGGGTGCTACAGCCTGGCGAATTGAGGATCTGCCAGGCGATGGTCTGCGCTTGCCGGGACGGTATCCACAGGTGGGTGGCGAGGTGGGTTTGCGAGAAATCGTAGATGGCCTGCCAATCACTGACGCTGTCCATCAAATTACCGTACAACCACTCCTGACTGAAGGTCAGCGATACCGTTCGCTCATGTTCATTACGCTTGCCGTGGCGGCTGAAACGCGTGGGCTCGGTGAGCGCGATGAGCGACGCGGGCTGGACGTTGCCGAGATGCAGCTGCTGCTCGCCATAGGTCACATGCGCGATGCCGTTGACGACAATCGCCAGCTTGAGCGCGCCGTTCAGGAGCGTCTGCGTTTTCATCGTGGTCAGATTCACCACATCTGCGGTGTGCAGGATCAAATCGCGGTTGAGCTGAGTGACGTTAAATTCGCCAAACAACAGCGGCGTATCGTCTATACCGCTCGGCGTCAGAAAGCGATAATCCCTGGTAATTAATTTCGAACTCTGAACAATATGATTTTTAAATATATTCTTGGATGCTGGTACTTTATTGTCCATGTTTTCCCTTCGTTTTGTCTGGCTATCCTTTGCCATTTCGATGTTTACGCAAAACATTTTGCCGTTTTCGCAAACCTCGCATCAGGGAACAAATGTAACAATGATCGCGCCAAAAGGGTAACGCAAACGATTATCAGTGATGCTTTCTTGCTGACGGTTCATCTTTCGCGCCGGTTATTTTGTTTCGCGCGGTACGTTGCTTTCCATTGCGTAAGGGACGATGGAAGGAAATGCCCCGGTCTGTCAGCAGCCGTCTTTCCAAATGATAAAAAGATAGGGCGATTCAAATGACCAAATACCCACCCCGCCACTGTTTGGCGACGTTGATAGGGTTGGCCTGCTCCACCTTGTCCGGTCTGACATGGGCCGAGACCGCCGAATCGACGAACACAACCACCGCCGCAGGGGCGGCCGCGATCAACACCAGGGAACCAATCGCGACGACGAAAGCCCCGACATCCACCGAGACTGCAGCCGCCAACACCAGGGATCAGGGCCAAAGCGCGGAGAATGCGGATACGATGATTGTGACTGCCGCAGAGCAGACTCGTCAGGCGCCGGGTGTTTCCACCATTACGGCGGAAGATATCAGTAAGCGGCCGCCGGCGAATGATTTGTCGGCACTTATCCGTACCATGCCAGGAGTCAATCTGTCAGGAAACTCGACCAGCGGTCAACGCGGCAACAACCGGCAGATTGATATTCGCGGCATGGGGCCGGAAAACACGTTGATTCTGGTGGACGGCAAGCCCGTGTCCAGCCGGAACGCCGTGCGCTACGGCTGGCGTGGCGAGCGCGATACCCGCGGCGACACCGGCTGGGTGCCAGCGGACATGGTCGAGCGTATCGACGTGCTGCGCGGCCCGGCGGCGGCGCGCTATGGCAATGGCGCGGCAGGCGGCGTGGTGAATATCATTACCAAACCGCCGACGAAAGAGTGGCACGGCGCCTGGAACGCTTACATGAATATGCCGGTGCATAAAGCGGAAGGGGCGACCAAGCGTACCGACTTCAGTCTGATGGGCGGCCTGACCGATAACCTCAGTCTGCGTCTCTACGGTAATTTCAATAAAACGCAGGCTGATGCCCGGGACATCAATGAGGGCCACCAGTCGGAGCGAACCGGCGCTTATGCCAGTTCGTTGCCCGCAGGGCGTGAAGGGGTGCGGAATAAGGACATCAACGGCGTGCTGCGCTGGGACATCACCGCACAGCAGTCGCTGGAGTTCGAGGTGGGCTCAAGCCGTCAGGGGAATATCTACTCCGGCGATACGCAAAACACCAACAGCAACAGTTACGTGGTCGGCAATTACGGCAAAGAGTCCAACCGGATGTACCGCCAGAACTATGCGATGACCCATCGTGGTTACTGGGATAGCGGCATCAGCACGACGTCGTATGTGCAGTATGAACGCACGCAAAACACCCGTATCACGGAAGGGCTGGCGGGAGGCACGGAGGGTATTTTCTCCAGCGCCAACGACTATGGCACGACCAAGCTGGATACCGTGACCGCGCATAATGAGGTCAATATCCCGTTTGAAGCGCTGTTCAGCCAGACGGCGACGGTGGGCGTCGAGTGGTCGGAACAAAAAATGAAAGACCCGACGTCGACCTCGCAGGCGCTGTCCGGCGGCACTATCGACGGTTATGCCAACGGGACGCGCAGCGGCAAGATGTCGGCGCGTATCGCCTCCGTCTTTGCAGAAGACAATATTGAGCTGACGCCCAGCACCATGTTAACGCCAGCGCTGCGGTTCGATCACCACAGCATTGCGGGCGGCAACTGGAGTCCCGGCCTTAATCTCTCGCAGGAGCTGGGCGACGACTTCACGCTGAAATTGGGCATCGCCCGCGCGTACAAAGCGCCGAACCTTTACCAGCTCAACCCGAACTATTTGCTATATAGCCGCGGACAAGGCTGCTACGTCAGTGGGACTAACGGCTGTTATCTGCTGGGAAATGACGAGTTAAAGGCGGAAACCAGCGTCAACAAAGAAATCGGGCTGGAGTTTCACCGTGACGGTTATCAGGCGGGGCTGACCTATTTCCGCAATGACTACCGCAACAAGATTGAAGCCGGTATGTCCCCGATTGGGAGGAGCACCAATGGCAGCACCTACGTCTTCCAGTGGGAAAACGTGCCCAAAGCGGTGGTGGAAGGGCTGGAAGGCTCGCTGAATATTCCGGTGTCGGATACCGTCAGCTGGAACAACAACCTGACGTGGATGCTGCGTTCGGAAAACAAAACCACCGGGGATTACCTCTCCATCACGCCGCAGTTTACGCTGAATTCATCCGTGAGCTGGCAGGCGACCGACAAGCTGTCGTTGCTGGCCGATTTGACCTGGTATGGGCGTCAAAAGCCGAAGAAATATAACTACAAGGGCGAAGCGGTCAGCGGCTCCGAGCTGACGCAGGTCAGCCCGTATTCGGTCGTCGGTCTGAGCGGAAAGTACCAATTCAATAAAAATGTGAGTCTGACCGCGGGGGTGGATAACCTGTTCGACAAGGGTCAGTTCCGTGCGGGCAATGCGCAGTCAGTGAGGAACCTGACCACCAATGTCGTCACCATCGCTGGCGCTGGCGCGGCCACGTTCAATGAGCCGGGCAGAACCTTCTTTATGGGTATTAACACCAGTTTCTAAGGCGTTGCGAGCGAGAACGGCGCTGCCGAGCCGCTCTGCAACAATGTCGCCGCCTGTCGGGAAGGAACCCGTTCGGGCGCGACGTCGGTTACACAGGAGGAAGGGTGTATCAATTGCTCAATACCAGGGACGATATCGTTGAGTCGGCGGTGCGCGGCCGCTACCGCGTGATGACGTGGAGCCCCGACGGCGGGGCGGTTCCCCCGGATGAAGGGTGGCCGGTGATTTACCTGTTAGACGGCGCCAAGTATTTCTCTATGGCGGCTTCCGTGATGGCATCGCTCAGCCGCCCCCGCTGCGGTATTACGCCGGGGATTGTGGTTGGGATTGATTATGTCGGCACCTCCCGGCGCGATAAGGATTACCGTCCTGCGGTAGCGCACCGCGTGCTGGAACCCAATCCACAGGGCGGCTACTATCCGGCCGGGATGGCTGGCGACGCTGCGGGATTTCGCCGTTTTCTTATCGCTGAATTGAAACCGATGATTGCGGCCCGCTATCCCATCGACCTGCAACGCGAAGCGCTGTTCGGGCACTCCTACGGCGGATTGTTTTCCGTTGATACGCTGTTCTGGGCGCGGGAGAGTTTCCAGCATTATTACGCCTGTAGTCCCTCCGTATGGTGGAATGGCGAGTACATCCTGCGACAGGCGGCTTCCCTCAATCTGCAAACCCCGACGCTTTCGCCGGTGAGTCTGATGTTGAGCGTCGGCGAATATGAGCAGTCACTGGAGCCGTGGGAGAGGGGATTGCCCTCCGGGCAACGGGAGATCTTGCGAGAGCATCGTCGGCAGCGCAGGATGGTCGATGGCGTACGCGAGCTGGCGCTGATTTTGAAAAATCGGGCGCCGGAAGTGGATGTTTCCCTGCAAACTTACCCCGGACAGTCGCACCACTCCGTCCCTTTCCTGGCGTTGCACACCGCCTTACGCCACCATTTCCAGCCGACCTGACCCGTTGCTGTTCGCCCTGCGCCTTATGCCCTGAGTATCCAAGGGCGTAACGGCAAGGGTGTTATATAACTCATTGATATAAATCACATCATCGTTAGCCTTTTCGTGAACGCATGGTGCGTTTCTGCGCGCCCATGCTATTCTGCTGACGTGAGAGAGTGAGCGATTAAGCAACGATAATTCCACCGCGATCGCGGTTAAATACGCCAAATGTTGCTATTATGTGAACGAAATAACGAGCGATCACACCGAGATAGGCTGACGACGCTAAGCCGGGCACGCGAAATCTTGCTTCCACAGGCCGATCTCCAGGCATGAGGATGACCATGGGCACAACGTGCGCGGGTATAACGAAGAAGATAATGAGAGCGAGGAGAATGTCGTGCTAGAAGAATATCGTAAGCACGTAGCCGAGCGGGCTGCGCAAGGGATCGTCCCCAAGCCGTTAGAGGCTTCCCAAATGGCGGGTTTGGTGGACTTGTTGAAGCAGCCGCCTGCCGGAGAAGAGGAGTTTCTGGTCGACCTGCTGGTTAACCGCGTGCCGCCGGGGGTGGATGAAGCCGCCTACGTCAAGGCCGGTTTCCTCGCCGCCGTCGCTTCTGGCGAAGCCACGTCCCCACTGATTTCCCCCGAAAAAGCCGTTGAGCTGCTGGGCACTATGCAAGGCGGTTACAACATTCATCCGTTAATCAACGCGTTGGACAGCGCCACGTTGGCCCCTATCGCCGCCAAAGCTTTGTCGCACACGCTGCTGATGTTCGACAACTTCTACGACGTGGAAGAGAAAGCGAAAGCGGGCAACCCGCATGCGCAGCAGGTGTTGCAGTCCTGGGCGGATGCGGACTGGTTCCTCTCTCGCCCGGCGCTGGCTGAAAAAATCACCGTCACCGTCTTCAAAGTAACCGGCGAAACCAACACCGACGATCTGTCACCTGCGCCGGATGCCTGGTCGCGCCCGGATATTCCGCTGCATGCGCTGGCGATGCTGAAAAACGCCCGGGAAGGGATCGAACCGGATCAGCCGGGCGCGGTTGGCCCGATCAAGCAGATCGACGCCCTGAACAAAAAAGGATTCCCGTTAGCCTACGTCGGCGACGTCGTAGGGACCGGCTCCTCGCGAAAATCCGCCACCAACTCGGTGCTGTGGTTTATGGGCGACGACATTCCCTATGTGCCGAATAAACGCGGCGGCGGCGTGGTGCTGGGCGGTAAAATCGCGCCTATCTTCTTCAACACGATGGAAGATGCGGGCGCGCTGCCGGTCGAAGTCGATGTTTCTAACCTGAATATGGGCGATGTCATCGATATCTACCCGTATAAAGGTGAGGTGCGTCGCCACGATGACGACGCACTGCTGGCGACCTTTGAGCTGAAAACCGACGTGCTGCTGGATGAAGTGCGCGCTGGTGGGCGTATTCCGTTGATCATCGGTCGCGGGCTGACCACCAAAGCCCGTGAAGCGCTGGGCCTGCCGCACAGCGAGGTGTTCCGTATCGCCAAAGAAGTCGCCGACAGCGACAAGGGATTCTCGCTTGCCCAGAAGATGGTCGGCCGTGCCTGCGGCATGGCGGGTATTCGTCCCGGACAGTACTGCGAGCCGAAGATGACCTCCGTCGGATCGCAGGATACCACCGGGCCGATGACGCGCGATGAACTGAAGGATCTGGCCTGCCTTGGCTTCTCCGCTGATTTGGTGATGCAGTCCTTCTGCCACACCGCCGCGTACCCGAAACCGGTGGACGTGCAGACCCACCATTCGCTGCCGGACTTCATCATGAACCGCGGCGGCGTTTCGCTGCGTCCCGGCGACGGCATCATTCACTCCTGGCTTAACCGCATGCTGCTGCCGGATACGGTCGGCACCGGCGGCGACTCCCACACCCGTTTCCCGATTGGAATTTCGTTCCCGGCAGGCTCCGGTCTGGTGGCGTTCGCCGCTGCGACGGGCGTCATGCCGCTGGATATGCCGGAGTCCGTGCTGGTGCGCTTCAAGGGCAAGATGCAGCCGGGCATTACGCTGCGCGATTTAGTCCACGCCATCCCGTATTACGCGATTCAAGCAGGGTTGCTGACCGTCGAGAAGAAAGGCAAAAAGAACATCTTCTCGGGCCGGATTCTGGAGATCGAGGGGCTGCCGGAGCTGAAAGTGGAGCAGGCGTTCGAACTGGCTGACGCCTCGGCGGAACGTTCGGCGGCAGGTTGCACCATCAAGCTGGATCAGGCGCCGATCGTGGAGTATCTCAACTCCAACATCGTGCTGCTGAAATGGATGATCTCGGAAGGCTATGGCGACCGCCGTACGTTGGAACGTCGCGTTCAGGGGATGGAGAAATGGCTGGCGGATCCGCAGCTGCTGGAAGCGGATAAAGACGCCGAGTATGCCGCCGTGATCGAGATCGATCTGGCCGATGTGACCGAGCCGATCCTGTGCGCGCCGAACGATCCGGACGACGCTCGTCTGTTGTCTTCCGTGGCTAACAGTAAAATCGATGAGGTGTTCATCGGTTCCTGTATGACCAACATCGGGCACTTCCGCGCCGCCGGTAAACTGCTGGAACAGCATAAAGGCCAGCTGCCGACGCGCCTGTGGATGGCGCCGCCGACCAAAATGGATGCGGCTCAGCTGACGGAAGAGGGCTACTACAGCGTCTTCGGTAAAAGTGGCGCGAGGGTGGAAATTCCGGGCTGCTCGCTATGCATGGGGAACCAGGCCCGCGTGGCGGATGGTGCGACCGTGGTATCGACTTCCACGCGTAACTTCCCGAACCGCTTGGGCGACGGCGCCAACGTCTATCTGGCCTCCGCTGAAATGGCGGCGATTGCCGCTTTGTTGGGACGCTTACCGACGCCGGAGGAGTACCAGACTTATATGGCGCAGGTCGACAAAACGGCGCTCGATACCTATCGCTATCTCAACTTTGACCGACTGTCTCAGTACACGGAAAAAGCGGATGGAGTGATCTTCCAAAGCGCCGTGTAATTCACGGATGTAAAATCGCATGCTAAGCGCTATAGTGCGCGTCGCATAAGGGGGCCTCTGGCCCCCTTTATCATGATGGGCCGGTGCAGCCAGAGAAGATATAACGCGTAGAGTGTCTCTGAGCATGAGCCTTGTCGGTACGGCGACGAGGACTGAATACCGTCGGTCTCTCGAGCGGCGAAGCCCCTGTTGGTGGGGGGCTCGGCTTTGGGCGGGGGACTTCTGCCTCACATCACGATGATGATACTGATAACCAGCTTATTCACAGGAGCGACGGGATGGACTATGAATTTTTGCGTGATGTCACCGGCGTGGTCATCGTGCGTATGTCGATGGGGCATGAGGCCGTAGGGCATTGGCTCAATGAAGAAGTCAACGGTCAGCTGGCGGTGCTGGATGAGGTGGAAGCTGGCGCGCGCTCGGTGCTCGGCAGCGAACGTCAGTGGCAGTTGCAGGGGCACGAATACTCCCTGCTGTTGGATGAAGAAGAGGTCATCATCCGCGCCAATCAGCTCTCTTTAACCTGCGACGAGATGGAAGAAGGGATGAGCTACTACGATGAGGAAAGTCTGTCTCTGTGCGGGCTGGAGGATTTCCTCGCGCTGCTCTCGAAATACCGGCAGTTCATACAAACGCGGTAAACGCGCGTTTCTCCTTCCCCAGAAGCAGGGAGCCTGTCTGAGCGCTCCCTCCCTTCGCGTACGTTAACGCATGCTGGCCGCCATCGCGGCGACGTTATGGCTGAATGCCTCCGTGTAGGTGGCTGCCGGACCTGTGGCGTCCGTCAGGGCCTCCGGATACAGTTCGCCGCCCGGCTTAGCGCCGCTGGCATTGGCGATCTGTTTCACCAGACGGGGATCGGTCTGGTTTTCAATGAAATAGCTCTTCACGTGCGTTTGCTTGATCTGGGTGATCAGCTCAGCCACGCCTTTACTGCTGGCTTCCGACTCGGTGGAATAGCCCAGCGGCGCCAGGAATTTCACGCCATAGGCCGCGGCGAAATAACCAAAGGCGTCGTGGCTGGTCAGCACCCTGCGTTTATCCTGCGGGATGGCGGCGAAGGTCTTTCTGGCGTTGTCGTCCAGCTGTTGTAACTGCTGGATGTAACGCTCGCCGCGCTGGCGATAATCCTGCGCGTTGTCCGGATCGGCCTTGATCAGCGCCTCCAGAATATTGCGCGCATAGATGACCCCATTCGCCATGCTGTTCCAGGCATGAGGATCCGTGGCGGTTTTGCCGTCTTCGACCAAGGTTAACGGCGTGACGCCCGTTGAGGCGGTAACCACCTCCCCCTTATAGCCCGAAGCGGCGATCAGCCGGTCAAGCCAGCCTTCCAGTCCCAGCCCGCTGACGAACACTACATCCGCCTTCGCCAGCGTTTTGCTGTCTTTCGGCGACGGCTCGAACTCATGCGGGTCGCCATTCGGTCCGACCAAATCGGTGACGTGAACGTGTTCGCCACCAATCTGAGTGACCATATCCCCGAGTACCGAAAAGCTGGCGACGACGTCGAGATCTTTCGCCATCGCCAACGGACTCATCAGAAAGCCGGACAGCAGGAGTAATAAAGTAGAACGTTTCAATTTTTTTCCCTCAGTGTGTGACGCAATCATCAACGGCGCGTGCGTAACATGCCGCCGTTAGAGCCAAAAAATACGGAAATGCAGAAGAGGAGGGTGGCGGTCAGAATCACCGCTGGCCCGGCGGGCAAATCGGCGTAATACGACCATAGCAGCCCAATCAGGCTGGCGATGCAGCCGATAGCGACTGACAACGCCAGCATCATGCTGAGACGTTGAGTCCAGAAGCGTGCGCAGGCGGCGGGGAGCATCATCATACCGACCGCCATCAGCGTGCCGAGCAGTTGGAATCCCGCCACCAGATTAAGTACCACCAGCGATAAAAACAGACCGTGGATGGCGGCGCGGGCGCGTCCCGACAGCATGCGCATGAAGGTGACGTCGAACGACTCCATCACCAGAGCGCGGTAGATCACCGCCAGTATCAGCACCGACGCGGAAGTAATGACGCCGATGGTCAGCAGCGCGGGAGCGTCGATGGCCAGAATCGATCCGAACAATACATGCAGCAGGTCGACGCTGGAGCCGCGTAGCGAAACCAGCGTGACGCCGAGCGCCAGCGATCCGAGGTAAAAACCGGCGAAGCTGGCATCCTCCTTGAGCTCGGTGCGACGGCTGACCAGTCCGGACATCATGGCGACGGCCAGCCCGGCGACGAAGCCGCCGATTCCCATCGCCACCAGCGACATGCCGGAGATGAGATAGCCGATGGCGACGCCCGGCAGGACGGCGTGGGACAGGGCATCGCCGATCAGGCTCATTCGACGCAGCAGCAGAAAACAGCCCAGCGGCGCGGCCCCGAGCGTCAGCGCGAAACAGCCGACCAACGCCCGCCGCATAAACCCGAAGTCGGCGAACGGCTGGGTGAGCAGATGAATGAAGATCACTGCACTCTCCTCAGCGGGGTAATGGGCGAGGGCGGCGGCGACAGCAGCTCATGGCAGTCGCCCCAGCGAGGACCGTCTTCGTTCAGCATGACGACGCGGGGAAAGTGCTGCTCCACCTGTTCCAGATCGTGCAACACCGCCAGCAGGGTACGCCCTTCTTCGTGCAGCTGCCGGATGACCTGCCATAGCATGCGGACCGTCTCGGCATCGATGCCGGTGAACGGCTCGTCCAGCAAAATAATCGGGGAGCGCATCACCAGAAGCCGGGCGAACAGAACACGTTGGAGCTGACCGCCGGAGAGCTGACCAATGTGGACGTGTTCGACGTCGCTCATACCGACAGTGTCCAGCGCTGAGCGGGCCTGCCGTCGCAGCGCGGGCGTCAGTCGTCCAAACAGGCCGCTGTCCGGTACGCAGCCCATCAGCACCAGATCGCCGACGCTGATGGGAAATTGACGGTCAAACTCGGACAGCTGCGGTAAATAGCCTATCGGCCGCGTGACGTCCGGCGCGATGCAGACGCAGCCGGACAGCGGCGGCATTAGCCCGGCCAGCGTTTTCAACAACGTCGACTTTCCGCTGCCGTTGGGGCCGATGATGGCGGTGAGCGAACCCGGTTCGAAGCTGCCGTTAATCGTCCCCAGCGGCGCATGCCGGTGATACCCGTAGGTGAGGTGGTGTAATGCGATCATGCGAGTGTGACCGCCCAGGAAATCAGTCCCCACAGCAGGGTCAGCACCAGAGCGACGATGACGACGCGGGTCAGTGTGGAAAAGGAATAAAGGCTCTGCATGTTCTCCCCCTTGAATTTGACTATGTTATAACATAACAAAATGCAGGCGCGGCGTTTCAGACGTAAAAAAGTTTTTCAGGACGTCTTGAGCCCGTGTTGAGAGTGGCAACACTATGATAAACGAGTCAGGCCCGCGCTCCGGAGAGACGCGGGCCTGACTCGTCAGTAAGAACGCCGCGCGGGGCGTCCTGAAGGATTACAGCTGCTTGTTCAGCGGGTCGGCGACGGGTATACGGCGACGCGATGGCATCGGCGTCACCTTGATGGTGCGGCGGCGCGAGGGCTTGATTTCACGTTCATGGTAAAGCTTCAGAACGATCACCACCAACGCCAGCACGGCGGTAATGCCGTTGGCCGTCATGACAGGAATATCTTGTACGTTGAAGCCGTACGCGGTCCACGACGTCACCCCGAAGAACAGGGCGGCATACATCCCAAGAGAGATACCGGTCGTGTCTTTATTGCGAATGATGTGCAGCACCTGCAGGAAAAAAGAGCCGGTGGTGACCCAGGCAGCCAGCGCCCCGAGCGCCATCGGCCAGCGATAAAGTATGGCAATCGCGGCAGCGGCCGCTACCATCGTTCCCGTAACGATCGTGATGTTCTTCTTCATATTATGCTCCTTCACTCACCGGCTGCAGCACCGCGCGAACTTCTTCAACGGCGGAGCTCAGGTGGTCAGCTAATGCTTCATGATGGCGTAATGAACCAAACAGCGCGGGGTGTTGCGAGAACGCGGTCAGCGGATCTTCGGATGAGAAAATGGCGTCAAAGTCGACGCTGTCGATGGCGCGATCTTCATAGCTGAAGGGCAGTTCGCCAGCATGATGCTGCTGCATAAAGAGGAAAAACAGCGCGGGCAGGCGCAGCGTCGCTCGCGGGATTTCATTCTGATGATACCGGTCTTTCAACGTCGGCACGATAAATCCATGCAGTTTGGCGATGCTATCCGAAGAGACGCGGGCCACGGTGTCGCGGACGCCGCAGTTGCCGAAGCGCGCCAGCACGCTTTCGCACTCCTCTTCCTGCACGTGAGTGATACCGCGGCTGCGAAGAGCGGGCAGGACATCCTGCATCACGTAGTCTCGTACCCATGACGTGATCTGCGGCGTCAGACTTTCATCGATGTAGCGCTTGTCCTGCAAAGCGCCAGCCCAGGCGATGCCGCTGTGGCTGGCATTCAGTAGGCGGATCTTGGCTTCTTCCACCGTCGTGACGTTCTCAACAAATTCGACGCCCACCTCTTCCAGCGGCGGACGTTCGCTCACGAAATGATCTTCGATCACCCAGCGGGCGTAGCGTTCGGCGGAAAGCGGCGCCGCATCGTCGGTAATACCCTGTTTTTCCAGACGTTGATAAAGCGCTTCGTCAAACTTGGGCGTGATGCGGTCGACCATGCTGTTCGGCGCGGAAGTGTTGTCTTTCATCCATTCCACGAGATCCTGACGCTCTTTGGCGACGAGGAATTCACGCAGACCTTGCGAGAAGCTGTCGCCATTTTGCAGCAGGTTGTCGCAGCACAGTAAGGTCACCGGGCCGCTTTTCTGTTGCTGACGGGCGGTCAAGATCAGCGTCAATGCGCCATATAAAGTATTTATTTCACCTTCATCGCGAAGATCGGCCTGCACCGCGGAGTGCGTAAGATCGAGATGGCCATCGTCGTCCAGGAAGTAACCTCCCTCGGTAACGGTGAAAGAAATAATTTTTGTCTCAGGGGCGGCGCCTATAGCTACCGTGGAGGCCAACTGGCCGTCCCAAAGAATGATCTGATCGACTGCGTCTATGGTCTCGTAGGTATGTTCGCCGTCAGGGGAAATCGTTTCAAGCGTGTAGAGACCGTTCTGAGATTTGAGCTGCTGTAGCGTTTTTTGCGTTGAGCTATTTCGAATGTTGGATAGCGCCATGTGCCATCGTTCGTTGCCCTGCTTTCGCAGCTGATTAAGGTACCAGGCCTGATGCGATCGAAAGAACGCACTGGCACCCAGATGAAGCCAAATAGAGGAATCTGTAGTTGATATAGGCAAACCCTTTCCTTACTCCATTGGAGATAATTTATTCAATATTAAGGGTAGCATTTTTCAGGTGAGATTAAAAATGTGATACTTATCATGGTGTTAAGTATGGTATGAGCGATATTGGGGCAAACGGGCCGACGAGTGAGAGGGCAATTTCGGTTGCTTGAAATTGATGTCTCAGCACCGTCGGCCTCGGCAGATTAATGGATGCTGACGTTCCATTTGGAGATGCTAAAGGTACCCGAGCCTTTATACAGTTCGGTGCCGAATTCGATGCTGCTGAGGTACTTGGTGTTGCTCATCCACTGCTTCGCGTTGACCAGATAATCCGTGAAATTCTTGATGTTGAGTTTGGAGGCGGTCTGGTTGCTTTTGATCACGAAGGAGTAAATATTCCAGCCGCTGCCGTAGCCCTTATACAGATCCCAAGGGATGCCGCCTATCGTGACGGTATTCACATAAGAACCTGCGGGTATCGCATTGGTGCTGTTCATCCAGATCATCAGCTCATCGGTCGGTGTTGAATACCAGTTGGCATTGTTGTCGGAGTGAAACCAGATATCGTAAGCGACGTTGTACATGCCCGTTGCGTTGGAAAAAGACCAGGCCGCGCTGGTGTTGATGTTTTTGTTTTCGGACAGCCGCACGGGCAGTCCGGTATTGGTTCCGTATCCCGTCGTCCAGTGCCAGCCGTGCACAATGGAGGGGTAGCCTTTCACCGAGTTGGCATCGCTGGGCCATGACCACGACCATCCCATGTTGGTGGCGCTGTTAAGGTAAATGGCCTGCTGCCCGTTAGGCACGGCGCTTTTGCCCCAGGTATTGTTGTAAACATAATCGATGCCGCTCGGCAGGTAGAGTTTGGCATTATCGCCAGAGGCCGAGGCCGCCAAGGCGCTGCCGTTGGCCAATAATACCGCCATCGCGAGAGTGGTAAGACCGGATGTTTTTTTCATGATATGCTCCTTTTTTATATCTCAAATAAACATGACCTGTTAATACCGATTTTCATCGTTAACTGGTTATTTCGTTAATTCCTTTTCGCTCACGAATAGTGTTTATGGTGTAGAAGGTGTCTCGGCATTGAATAATAAAAACCAATATCTCGAGAAAAATAGATGCGCCGTGGAGAATACTTTATCTCCAAAGTATCTAAGAATAATTAAACATGTCGTTAATTGATTAATGGTTGTCGTTGTCTTGAGTGTTAAATGGCGACTCCTTGTCTATATTATTTTAATATTATTGTATTAAAATTACTTGCCACATCATTGATGTGATATGCATATTAATCACCTCGTTTTTGAGGTGATTAATGGATAAAAATAATCCATTAATCATTAATTAGGCATCCTTTTAACTTTATGGGTGAAAGGATTAAAACTAACCCTTTTAGGGGGTTATGGCATTTTTAATATGGGCGAAAATAACAGATAAACCTTAAAACACAGTAATGTACGAATTTTAACCGCCGAACAGGGTTACTATTTTTCTATTCGTGTTTATCTTGTTTAACCACCGTTTAATTACTGTCTCTTATACACATCTGACGCTGCCGACGAAGAGGATAGTGTAGA
>NZ_CAMKXG010000064.1 GCF_946477055.1 Lonsdalea britannica
ATCCTCTTCGTCGGCAGCGTCAGATGTGTATAAGAGACAGGCGTTGGGACAGGCTGTAAATAAACTATTTAAAAACATCGTATTAAAAATAACTTTTGAAATAACAAACTTTTTGTACGTATTAGCGCAGCGGCAAGCTCTTAGCTGTTGTCTCCTGCGTTAATGTATCGCTTTGTAACGCCCCTAACAATGAGTCGAGCAATCCAGGGAAACGTTCATCAAGATCCTCACGGCGCAACGACAGCAAGTTTTCTCTCCCATTAGGCCGCTGCCAGATAACACCGCTATCTCGCAATACACGCCAATGGTGGGTTAGCGTTGATTTTGGAATGCCGCTTAAGACGGCGCTGCATGAGTGTT
Organism: Lonsdalea britannica; assembly: GCF_946477055.1. Lineage (GTDB taxonomy): Bacteria > Pseudomonadota > Gammaproteobacteria > Enterobacterales > Enterobacteriaceae > Lonsdalea > Lonsdalea britannica_A. Next base: position 361 of record NZ_CAMKXG010000064.1, read on the forward strand.
CCCCACCAACAGCTAACACGCGTACGACTGTTAAGCGGAGAGGGTTGCCAAGCGCGGTCAACACATTCTCAATACGAATCTGATCTCGTTCAGGATGGTTTGGTATCATCAAGGCTCTATTTTTCAGCAATGCGTTTATAGCAGAACAAGTTATAACAAACTTATCTTCATGACTATTGTTTTAGTACTCTCATACCCATATAGTACGTAAATTCTAGTACAATGGAACATTAGGGAGTTATCAATGTCTATATCTTCGCGTACTTCTGGCGAGCCGAATTCACTAAGTTGGAGCCTGGCGTTACTCGCCTTTGCCCAACTCATCTATTCGCTGGACATCAACATCATCTTCGTAGCATTACCGGAAATCGGCGCGGATCTAGGCTTTTCTGGACAAACCCTACAATGGGTGGTCAGCGCATATACCGTGTTTTGTGGTGGATTTCTATTACTTGGTGGACGAGCTGCTGACTTACTGGGGCAGCGGCGCGTATTCATCTTCGCGTTATGGATATATGCATTGTCGTCACTGGTTGGTGGGTTTGCATGGAGTCCAATGGTGATTGTTATTGCGCGAGCCGTACAAGGCATTGGTGCTGCATTACTCTTCCCATCCACATTGTCTCTAATTAATCGGTTGTTCGAGGAAGGACATCAGCGAAATAGAGCACTCGCTATATGGGGAGGAGCTGGCGCCAGTGGTCTGACGCTTGGATCACTTGCCGGTGGCGTATTGACTAGCGCATACGGCTGGCCATCAGTTTTCTTCGTCAATGTCGCCTTGGCTGGCATTGCCATCGTTGCCGCGTTCTTTGTTATCCCAAAAGATGAAGCACGAACCAATAGCCGTAGCTTCGATCTGCCGGGTGCACTGACAGTAACTGCTGGAGCAACGTTGCTGGTTTACGCGTTGGTTCAAGGACCTGAGGATGGTTGGGAGGCTATTCAGATTGTCGTCGCTTTAATGCTGGCAGCGTTATCCCTGTTGGTCTTCGCCGTAATTGAATCACGCAGCCGCGATCCTTTGATGCCGGTACGTTTGTTTGCCAATCGCAGTTTGGTCATCAGCATGGTTATCACCTTTATTTATATGGGCACTTTCGGTGCCCTACCATACTTCTTGACTGTCTTGTTCCAGAACGTGCAACAGTACAGCGCCTTGCAGACAGGGCTCGCATTCATAGTGCCCTCACTGGCTATATTTTCAGGAACGCAATTAGGTGCGCGCTTAGCGAATCGTCTTACTATGCGTACCACGCTGTTTGTCGGTTTTGCGATTGGTATCGTTGGCACACTGGCATTAGCTCCTGCCATTTTCGTGGGTGCATCATATATGTATATAGTACCAGGACTAGTCGTTTCAGGCCTCGGTCAGGGTATTGTCTGGACCGCAATGTGGATAGCTGCCGCCTCAGGCGTAGCACATCGAGAGCAAGGTATTGCTTCTGGTATGGCCTCTACGACTTTGAATGTTGGTAATGCCATCGGAATTGCAGTACTGGTGGCTTTTGCAAATCGAGGGCTCGGCGGCTTACAGGGGGATACCTTACGTGATGGAATTGTGAGCGGCTCGCAGCATGCTTTATACCTTACGGCGGCTGGTCTGATGGTGGGATTAATTGTATCGCTAGTCTTACCCTATAAGGTAAAAATCGTTTAGAGGGGTTTGTTGCAAAAAAGGCAGACAAGGCCAATTCTAGGCGTTTCTCAGAACGTTAGTATCTCTGCAACGTGGGCGTGGTTGCATCGCAGCCACGCCCCTGGATAAAACTAAGGGTAATAACGTGCTGGATCATAATTGACTCGAACCGGCCCTATGTCACCGCGTGCACACCGGTTTAAATAAGGGGGAGTCCGTGATGCTGTCGCCCGTGCCATCTTTATCCACCGGCTGGGTGAAATAAGAAACAGGGGTCTGGAAAATACCGGCTATTACGCGCTGTTGATACCAGTTTGTGCAAAATAGCCTTGGTGTGGGATATTTTCCTTTTTCCAAGCGGACCCCAGTTAGAATTTCAACAGGCTTAAAGACTGATTCCTCCCGCAGGACATCGTTCATCCTGGGGCTTTTCGAGCGCGGAGCTGACCTGCACGACCATCACTTTGGCGGGTTCATGGCCTACGGCACCAGAAATATGGCCCACCTTTTTGCCAAACATCCCGGCATTTTTGTCATAGCCAAAAGACATTTCCCCCGGCCCCATTTCTATCCGATTACCATCCATCGTCTCGACAAACCAACGCCCCGATAGCGGAATAATCCACTGCGGCGACGGATTTTTATGCCAGGGCCCCACCCAACCGACCGGCATGATATTGAAGACATAACGCGACGTGGGCAGATCTTGCTGAGACACCCATTCGGGATCGCCCTTCACGCTGAATTGCTCAAGTTTGAGCGTATTCAGCGCGCACTTCGCCTGATGAGAAATCCCCGCCTTATCCACCCAGACGCTCCAATAACGAATCGTACTGTTTTTATCCGGCGTCTGCGCCTGACACAGACCGGAACCGAGTAACAAGGGCAATAGCAGCCCCCGGCGATACGACCAGCGTGTTAACATATTTCCCCCTTCATGACGTAGAAGCTGCCATCCATCATCGTGTAAAACGCGCGTGAGGTTTTTTTCACAAAATTATCGCAATGAACCACCGTCGACTTATCGTCCTCCTGCCAGGCGATCAGAAAATAATCGTCCGGCAATGATTCCCATTGAAACGGGATCGTCATGACCGTTCCCGCCATATCACCGACCATGAATTCGGCGGTCACCTTATCGCCCTCCTTTGAATAGGTGTTTTTAATGACAAGCTGCGGACTGAACGTGATCACGAAAGACGAACCTGCGTAGGGGAATATTTCTTTAGTACTCATCAAGCCTCCTGAAACCAAGAAATGGCAGCGCAAGCCGCTGTCGACAATATCAGTATAGTTTGTATGGGTATTAGCGCGGTCTAACCACGTGCGATTGACGTGAATGGCGGGTCGGTTATAGTTTCGTTGTCATTCACAGCGTTAATGTTTTGGCATCACAGCGACAATCGCGTTGGCACATACCGAATTCAGGGTGAAAAATGAACACGAAGTCATACCAATCAGCACTGCGTTTTGTTATTCCGCTGTCACTGTTGCTGGCCACGGCGAGTTGGCAGACGGCTCAGGCGCAGACGGATCACATCATTGTGGATAACGGCAACAGCGCGTTATCCAAGGAAGCCGCCCGCCAGAGCAAGGAACAGTGGGATGAAACCCAGCGACTCCGCAAGAAAGTGAATCAGCGGGTCGAAAAAGAGTTTGATAAAACGGCAAACGCGATTGACGGCAGAGAGCGTTGCACGACCAGTGCCAACGTCAACGCCTATTGGGAGCCGAATACATCCCGCTGTCTTGACCGTCGTACCGGCCGCACTGTCATGCCGTAACTTTTCGTCTACGCTTGTAGAGAGTCCCGACCCTTGTCCCGGCATCCAGCCGGGCAGTTGTTAGGTTTCTTTGAACAAAGGTGATGAAATGAAAAAAACGATAATGTTAACTGCCGCGCTTTTCGTGATTGCCCCCCTGGCCGCACAGGCATCTTGTGAAAGCGTTCGTGATGCTATCTCTCACAAAATCGTCCAAAACGGCGTACCGGAGTCTGGCTTCAAGCTGGATATCGTTCCTAACGATCAGGTAGGTCAGGCGGGTGGACAAGTGGTCGGTCATTGCGAAAACGATTCGCAAAAGATCGTTTATACCCGCTTTGCCGAAGGTGAAGCCCCGGCGGAAAGCACGCCTGCGGCACACGCCCCGCAATAAAACAGGTTGTGTTTCCACCGCGTCCCGCGAGAGTCAAACTCGCGGGACGCGCTTTTGACTCCGCGGTTATTGCCCGACTGACGCCTCCCCGCCAACCCAGACCTCGACCTGATGTACTCCGCCGTCATCCTGTAACGGAATCAGACCATCCCGGATGCCTTGACCATCCACCGTCACACGATCTTCACGCTCACCGCGTTTTACGGTAATCACGTATTGGCTGCTGCCTTCCTGATAGCGTATCTCCAGCTGCGGCCAGTCGGCCGGGAGATGCGGCGCCACGGACAGACTGTCTCCATGACGGGTGATCCCCAGCAGTGATTCGGTGATCAGTCGATAAGACCAGCCCGCAGAACCGGTATACCAGCTCCAGCCGCCGCGTCCGTTGTGGGGATTGACCGCATAGATGTCTGCGCAAATGACATAAGGTTCCACCTTGTAGCGCTGCGCCGATGCGGGTTCCAGACTGTGATTGATCGGGTTAATCATCGACATGAGTTCCCAGGCCCGTTCGGTATTGTCCATTTCCGCAAAGGCCATCACCGCCCAAATCGCCCCGTGCGTATATTGTCCGCCGTTTTCGCGCACGCCCGGCAGATAACCGCGAATGTAGCCGGGGTTAGGACCATGACCATCAAACGGAGGCATCAGCAGTTTGATGATACCGTTCGCATCATCGATCAGATGTGCGTCCAGCGCCTTCATAGCCTTCTGTCGATAAGCCTCATCGCCTGCGCCGGACAAGACCGACCAGCTTTGCGCAATCGCATCGATTTTGCACTCCTCGGCGGTATGTGAACCCAGCATCTCTCCGGTATCGAAATAGCCGCGACGATACCAGTCGCCATCCCAGGCGTGGGTATTCAGGTTCTCTTTCAGCGTCGCGGCGTTATCCCGATAGAAATCGGCTTTATCCGCCAGGCCGCGCGTGTCGGCCAGCGTCGCGTAGCGCTGCAATACGGTATACAGGAAGAAGCCCAGCCAGACGCTTTCGCCCCGGCCTTGCAGGCCCACCAGATTCATACCGTCGTTCCAGTCGCCGCAGCCCATCAACGGCAGACCATGCTGCCCCATGCGCAGACCGTTCGCGATCGCCCGTTCACCGTGCTGCCACAGCGTTTCTACCGTAGCACTGATGCCCGGCTGTTCGTAGCTCGACTCTTCGCCGGGGTTAAGCAAACGACCTTCAAGATATGGCACCGGCTGATCCAGTACATCGACATCGCCGGTCACTTCCACGTAATGACAAATCGCCAACGGCAGCCAGAGGTAATCATCCGAGCAACGCGTGCGTACGCCGTTACCCTGCGGCGGATGCCACCAGTGCTGGACATCCCCTTCAATAAACTGACGAGAGGCGCACAGGAGGATCTGCTCGCGCATCCGTTCCGGCGCGATATGGGTCAGCGCCAGCGAATCTTGCAGCTGGTCGCGGAAACCGAATGCCCCGCCGGACTGGTAATACCCGCTGCGGGCGTTGATACGGCAGGCGAGCGTCTGATAAAGCAGCCAGCCATTCGCCAGCAGGTTGGTGGCCGGGTCCGCCGTGGCAATCTGCATTTTCCCCACGATACCGCGCCAGTATTGCTGCACCCGTTCCAGCTCGCTCCGTGCGCTGGTTTCGCCAAGGTATTGCCGCATCAGCGCTTCCGCCTGCCCTGTATCCTGTCCGACGCCCAATGCAAAAATCAGCGTACGCTGGTCGCCGTCGATCAACGCGAGGGCCGATTGCACCGCACCGCACGGGTCAAGACCCGCGCCACTTCTGTCGGAGAGACGGCGTAGTTTCAGCGCCGCAGGCGCCGCGCGTGAACCGTTGCGTCCTAAAAACTCGCGTCGATCGCCGCAGATAGAGCAATGCGCGCCGGTCACGGCGAAGAAGGCGGTTCGCTCTGAACCATTGCCGCTGTAGTAGTTCTTGGCGAGAATTGAGCACCCACGCTCAACCGGCGTTCCCTGCGTCACGATGTGCATCGCCGATTTAGACCGCAAATCGCCCAGCACCCACTCGGCATACCCGGTGGCGGACAACTTACGGGTGCGCCCGGATTTGTTGGTCAGCGTCAAAATAAACAATTTGACCGGCGCTTCTTCCGCGACAAACACGGTCAGTTCGCTGTCGATCCCCGACTCACGATGTTCAAACACGCTGTAGCCAAAGCCATGTCGAGTCCGATACGCGCCATGCCCTCTGACCGGCAGCGCCATCGGCGACCATACGTGTCCGCTCTCTTCATCTCGCAGATAGAACGCTTCGCCGGACGCGTCGCTGACCGGATCGTTTTCCCACGGGGTCAGACGATATTCGTGCGCATTTTCGTACCAGGTATAGGCCTGACCGCTTTCTGAAATCACCGTGCCGAATTCCCGGTTGGCAATCACGTTGGACCACGGCGCGGGCGTATTCTCGCCTTCGTTCAGCACGATGTGATACTCGCGTCCATCAGGAGAAAAACCACCGAGGCCGTTAAAGAACTGCAGCTGACTGACTTCCGGGGTGAACGGCGTATGACGATCCGGCAGCGCGGGGCTGAGCGGAGCCAGCGGTTTTTGCAGCGACAGCGTGTTTTGCATCCGCTGATTAAGCTGCTCAATCACGCTGTCGCCGCGGTCGTCCAGAACGATGGCGGCCGCGCTCATCAGCAGCGTGCGATCTTCATTGGACATATGGATATCGCCGCGCACGAAGATGCCGCCGGGTTTATCCAGTTGACTGGATGCATCGCCCGCGGAAATCAGGCCCAGAATCTGGTTTTGCAGATCCTGCTGATAACCGCCGAGGTCGGCGTTGATGATAACCAGATCGACCGGCAACCCTTTCAGACGCCAGTAGCTGTGTGCCCGAACCAACGTGGCGACCATCCCGATATTGACGTTGCTGCTGACGGACAGCAGGACGATGGGTAAATCGCCGGAAATAGCATTCCCCCACAGGCCCGACTGCCCGCGACGGTTCGCCATAATGGTGTGCGCATCGGCCCGCAGCTCCTGCGTCGGGAACAGCACGCCGCCCGCCAGACGGTTGAACAGGCTGGCATCGTCCTCGTTGGCATTCAGCTGACGCAGAACAATTTGACTGTGGGACCGCGCCAGCTCAAAGACACGGTCCGCGATATTGCGGTCACGGTATTTTTCGAGCAGCGCGATGGTCGGGTCACGCGCTTCGGTGATGCCATAGACCAGATCAACCACGACGGGAATGCCCGGCACCAGCTGGATGCGCTGGCGGATCGCCATTACGGGATCCAGCACCCCGCCCGCGCTATTGGCGAGCGAGCCGTCCCGCTCCAACGCCAACGGCGTCGCGCTGTTGCGCCCCCGGCCAATAAAGGCGGCGCGGTCGGTTTCAAAGGACGTTTCCCCGCTGTTGTGGCCGTGTACGACCATGGTGTGGAATAACCATGGGCAGGCTTCTTCCGGCTCGCGCGGGCGGCGATGACAAAGAATCGCATCCTGTTCCGGCAACAGTTCCGTTTGTACAAATAGATTACTGAACGCCGGGTGCGCGAGATCGTTCGCCGCCGGTGCCAGAACGACTTCGGCGTAAGAGGTAAGCTCAATGCTGCGGGGCTGACGACCGCGATGAACCAGCGTCATCCGACGCAGTTCAATATCATCCTCCGGCGACACCACCACATGCGTATGTACGGTCAGCGACCCATTGAGGCGGATAAACTCGGCGCCCGCGTCCGTGAACACGATCCGATGTTGCCCTTCCTGTCCGGCCACGGGCTGCCAGGTGTTGCTCCACACTTCGCCGGTCGCCGTATCTTTCAGATAGCAGAACGAGCCCCGGTTATCGCAGGTGCTGTCCTGACGCCAGCGTGTCAGCGCCAAATCGCGCCAGCGACTGTAACCGCCGCCGCCCTGCGTCAGCATCAGATGGTAATCGGCGTTCGACAGCAGTTGGACTTCCGGGATCGGGCTGTCGACATCTTTGAACTCCCGAATGTCGTATTTCGCCGGTTTCAACACCCCTTCATGGGACTCGAAGTGTCGGCGCGGCCGGTACAGTTCTACCACCTCAGACATCCGCTCCTGCAACAACAGACGCGCAGACTGGAACATCGGAGTACTGGCGAAACGCTCCACCATCGGCGCATCCAGCAGCACGTGAGACAACGCTAGCAGGCCCATTCCCTGATGGTGCGCCATGTACGAGCGAATGATGGCGTAAAACTGACCTTGCGCCAGACGCGACGTGGTGTAGTCCAGCGCCTCATAGAAACCGTATTCACCGCGTGCGCCGTTATTCTCCAGCGTCACCAGGTTTTCGCAGGCTTTGGCAGGGTTAATGATCAACGCCAGTAACGTGGCATAAGGCGCGACGACCGTATCGTCACCCAGACCTCGCCTCAACCCCAGACCGGGTACGCCGAACGCGTGATATTGGTAATTGCGGTTGACGTCGAAGGCGTAATAGCTCGACTCGGAAATCCCCCACGGCACGCCGCGAATTTTTCCCCACGCAATCTGGCGATTCACGGCAGACTGACTCATCAGCTCCAGTAACGTACCGGGATAGTCCGGCATAACCAGCTGCGGCATCAGGTATTCGAACATCGAACCGCTCCACGACATCAACGCCGGTTCGTTATCAATCACCGTAAACAGCCGTCCCAATGCATACCAGCTTTTTGTCGGCAATTGGTTGGCGGAGACGGCGACGAAGTTGGTCAGTCGCACCTCCGACGGCAGCAGGTCATAACTGCTGCTGTCCATGACGTTGGCGTCGCAGTTGTAGCCCACGCTGAGCAGATGCGTCACCGGGTTGTAGAGGAAGCGGAAATCCATATTGGCATGGTCGCTCAGGCGCTGTTCCAGTTCGGCCAGAATCGACAATCGCTGCTGCGACAGCTCGATGGCGGAGGACATAGAGATGGAGTGTGCCGTCGTCACCGACGACGTGTACTGCGCCAGCCAGACCAGCGACGGGAGCGTCGTGACGGCGCGATCCTCTTCCGTCATCCAGCCCAATAGCTGTGACCACTCCTGACTTATCCCGCTAATCTGCGCATCCAGGCTGTCGGCCCAGCGTCGAATGACATGGCTTTCTGCCGCGGCCAGCTCTGCCAAGGTATGGCTTACCCCCTGCATCGCCTGTAGCTCGGCGCCGAAACGGAATAGCGGCGCGTCGTGCGCGGATGCCCATTTCTTACGGAGCTGATTCAATGCGCCCGGCGCGCGCGTCCACACGCGTTCCAGCAGCGACAGCGTGTCGTCCAGCCCGGCCAGAATCTGAGTCACGTCCATGACCGGTTGCGTTCGCATGGCCACCAACCCTGAACGAAGCGTCAGCAGATGTCCCGCCAGATTGCCGCTGTCGACGCTGGAGATATAGCGCGGCGCCAGCGGCGTCAGGGTGTCGGTGCTGTACCAGTTGTAGAGGTGACCGCGGAAGTGCGCCATTTTGTCGAGCGTATCCAGCGTCAGCGATGTTCGATTGAGCACGCTGGCCTGACTGATATAGCCGAAGTCCCATGCCGTCAGGTTCGCCAACAGCGACAAGCCGATATTGGTTGGCGAGGTACGACGCGCCACAATCGGTCCCGGCTCTTCCTGAAAGTTATCCGGCGGCAGCCAGTTTTCTTCTGCCGTGACGAAGGTTTCAAAGAACAGCCAAATTTCACGGCTATGCTCACGCAGCCGCCGACGCTGATCTTCCGTTAGCCCCTGTTTCTTTCGCTGCGGCTCCCGACTTAGCCAGCACAGCAGACGCGGCGCTGACAGCCACAACACGCCCAACGGGATGGAAACCACTTGCAGCAGCGGATTGAAGTAGGCCGTCAGCAGCATCAGTAGCACCGCCGCGACCGGATTAGCCCACATCACCAGATAGTATTGTTGCGGCGCGTTGACGCGGCGCAGCAGATGCTGGCCAAGACCGGCATCCAGACTCACCCAGTCTTGCAGGTGGCGTTTGCTGATCACCAGACGCCACAACGTGACGCCAATAGCCCGCAGCGTATTGACGCTTTCATACGGCAGCGTCGACAGGTTCATCCCAACGCGCATCAAACGCTGTAACGCGGTGTTGAACACGGTGCGCAAATGCTGCGAGAACGTGCGCCGCCGGTTTTTTCTGATGATCTGATAAATCAACATCAGCGCGGTAGGCAACAGCAGAACCATCGCGACGGCGGTCAGCCAGTTCACCGGATTGGGCGCCCACGTCAGCGCACAAAACAGGACGATCAACAGGCTCGGTGAATACAGACTCCGCCGGAGATTATCCAGCAGTTTCCAGCGGGATAAGCCGCTCAGCGGGTTAGCGACACGCCGACGATCTTCCCGCCGCACATAAATGCCCAGCCAGTTCAATAACTGCCAGTCGCCGCGCACCCAGCGGGTTCGCCGCGCCATATCGGCCAAATAACAGGTGGGGTACTGTTCATACAGCAGCACATCGCTCAGCAGTCCCGACCGGGCATAGCACCCTTCCAGCAGATCGTGACTTAGCACCAGATTTTCCGGACAGGTGCCCTCGTTAGCGCGGGTAAAGGTGTCGACGTCATAAATCCCCTTGCCGACGAAAGATCCTTCGCTAAACAGATCCTGATAAATATCAGACGCCATATAGGAGTAGGGATCGTTGCCCGGAATGGCGCTGGACAACGCCGCGTACCGACTCTGTCCGTAACGGGGGATCTCCTCCGCCAGACGCGGCTGCAGGATGCCATATCCGGCCACCACGCGCCCTTTATCCACATCGAAAATAGGCTGGTTAAGCGGATGGGCCATGGCGCCCACCATCTTGTGTGCGGCATCGCGCGGCAACACGGTATCGCTATCCAGCGTGATGACATATTTGATGTCGTCCAGCGTTTGGCTCTGGTTGCCGACGATGGTATCAAATTCATTGCTCTGCTGGCGCAGCCAGCGGTTCACGGCCTGAAGCTTGCCGCGCTTACGCTCGTAGCCCATCCACACGCCCTGCTTCTCATTCCACTGCGGATTGCGATGCAGCAGGAAAAATAAGGCGTCCACCGGATTGGAATAGCGCTGATTCAAACGCTTGATATGCTGGGTCGCGTAGGACAGCAGCTCGTCATGCCACGGGTGCGTTTGGGTGGCGGAATCGGGAAAATCGGTCAGGAGCGCGAAATAGAGATTGGGAGAGACGTTGCTGAGATAACACACTTCCAGGCTATTGATCAGCTTATCGACGCTCGCCCGGCTACTAAGCAGACACGGCACCACGACCAGCGTCCGCGAATCCGACGGAATACCTGTGGAAAAGTCGAGTCTGGGCAACGGACTTGGCGTGCGCGTTTGCATAGTGGCGTCACCCAGCAAATCCAGCACCAGTTGGCTGAAAACAACAATGGCGGGGATCGCCATCAGCCACAGCGTCCATCCCATGCCGGCTTCGTGGGTGCGTAATAACAGGTCGGCGCTCAGCGCCGTGGTCAACAGGCTCAGGCTACCCAACCACGACAAAAGCGGCTCCTGATTGAACCAATGACGCAACCGGGTGAACGGCGGATAATGCACCTGAAGTTGCTGTTCCAGCGCGGCGCGGCCCTTATCCACGAGATAGTAACCGACGTGGCGCTTCCGTCCGCCTTCCGGCGCCGCTTTCGCCATCGCCAAGACAGCATCCGCCACCTCTATTTCGCTGTACGGACACTGGCGGGACAGAATTTCGATGGTGTGACGATAGTGATCTCGGGTATCAAAATGCATCGCGGCATAGATGCCCGCGGGATCCTGCAATAGCCTTTGTTCGACCAGACTCATTGATTCGGCAAAATCCGGCCAATTCGTTTCACTCAGCTGCCGCAGGCTGGCGATACTATTGCTCACCGACAGCTGATTTATCGCCTGCTGCTGATTGAAGCGGTGGATCATGGCGTCGGTGGTCAACCCTTCCTCTGCCAGCCGTTGCTCAACCCAGGTAAGCGGCAGCGCCAGCATGTTGCCGTGTCCGCGCAGGCGGCGCACCATTTCGGCCACAAAGGAGTTGGAACGCGGCGGGTTGGAACGCGCCATATCGGCAATCACGATAATCAGATTGGAAGGATCGATTTCGGCGCCTTCCAGAAACTTGTCAACCCAGGCATCGGCAAGGTTGCGCTCTTGCTGCGCGGTTGCCACCTTCACGCTCACGCGTCTTAGGTTGTCGATAATTGCCAGCCGCAGCATCGCAGGCAGCGCCCACAGCTCGCTGAGCGTCAGCGGCGTAATTTCCTGATAAGCCGCGATATAGCGCATCAGCGTTTTGGCATCGAAACGACCATCGCCATGGGCAATCGCTTCCGTCGCGATGTCATAAATGCGCGGGCCATTAAACGGCGCGCCCAGCTGCGGCAGCCCCTTGCCAAAGTTTTTCGGCAGATGCTGAAAAACCGCGCGAATGTGTTCTTCGATCAGGTAGAAATTATCAAGCAGCCATTCCCCTGCTGGCGTAATCGCCGATTTGTCGCTGGCGTTGAGCACATCACAGCTGTGGGTCAATACCGCCTCATGCTCCGCCAGATTTTTCAGCAAATAATACGGCGCATTTTCCTGTGTCAGCTTGTGGGACCGCGCGAGCTTTCGACCATAGCGCTCCATTTGATCGGCCGAAAACAATTCGGCTTTGATCGTAGTATCAGGGTGTTCGCCAGGCTTAGGCGTCGCCCCTTTAGCGGGAAAAGCGGGAAGTTGTTCGGACTTAAACCAAGCAAGGAAATTTTTATTCACGCAGATACTCCTGAGCACGGACGCCAAAGGGCAGCCAATGACGCTGCAGGAAAGAGTTCGCACTTGATAATGGGAATCACTGAATAGCGAAAACCGTCACTTCAGGAAGTCACGGCAGGCTACGTGTTAAAAATAGCAAAGTCTGATGCAAACGCTTAACTTTCGACCGGCAGGACAAAAAACCCGGCGAAGCGCGCCGGGTCTATGAGAGAGGGAGGAGCGAACCGGCGCGGGAACGCCGGTCGAAACGTTACTGTTCGAGGGCAGACAGATCGATGTAGGAAGACAGTTCGCGCTGTTCCGGACGCGGCAGATACGGCAGCTCGCCCAGCTGCGGCGCTGGGATTTTCCTGCGCAGCGCGTTGATGACTTCGGCATAGTTCGCCAGACCGGGATTGATACGGTTGGCGACCCATCCAACCAGCGGTAGTCCGTCGTTGAGAATCGCCTGCGACGTCAGCAGCGCATGGTTGATACATCCCAGCTGAATACCAACCACCATGACGACCGGCAACTGCTCTTGTATGACCCAGTCTGAGTAAGTGCGCATATCATTCATTAACGTGCGCCACCCGCCGCTACCTTCGACCACCACGGCGTCCGCCATCGCGGAGATCTGCTGAAGTCCTTCCGTCATGGCGCAATAATTGATGGTCAGCTCGCTGGCGCTAATCTCGTCTTCCGGCAACGCGACCGGATTGATTTGATCATACGGAAGAGAAAGGCTCGAAGCCTCCTGCAGGATCATCGCATCTTTGTTACGCAGCCCTTCCGGCGTTTCGATACACCCTTTGCCAATAGGCTTATAGCCCACCACCGTTTTGCCGGACTTCGCCAGCGCCTGCAATAACGCTTTTGATACCACCGTTTTACCAATGGCCGTATCCGTGCCTGTAATGAAAATACGCTTTAACATGAAGATACCACTCCGGAAGGAACCACCAGGGAAATAAATAAAAATGTAAAATCCAATGTCGAAGTCAAAAGTCTAGGCGATAGCCAGAGCAGCCAGCTTGCGTTAGCTCAATATTTTGCTTTTCAGGAGGGCGAACAAACGAATAGATGAGGATTTTACGATCAGCCTTGCAACAATTTTACCAACAGAGAACCGTTGTACAGCGCATCTTTGACCAATGCGGCGCCGGGCATGGTGCCCTGATTGTAAAACTCGGTGGCGACCACCTGTAGATTATGACTGTATGCGGGAAGCGACTGCTGCCGAATACATTCCATAATCCCCGGATAGAGAATATCCGCGGCTTGATTCAGCGGCGACCCCACCAGAATTTTATCCGGATTGAACAGATTGACCATGATCGCCACGATTCGCCCCACGTTATGCCCGACGTCCACAATAATATCATTCGCCAGCGGATCGCCCCGCAGCGCGGCGTCGCACAAGGCTTCCGCCGTGAGTGGTACGCCGTGCAGCATCGAACTCATGGATTGGGATAACCGCTGCTGGGCCAACTCCAGAATGCTCTCGATGCTGGCGACCGTTTCCAGACAGCCATGATTGCCGCAATAGCAGCGTTTACCATAGGGATCGACCTGAGTATGGCCGATTTCTATCAGGTTACGGCTCCCCGCATGCAGGATCTTTCCGCCGGTAATCACCCCCGCCCCCACGTTGTGATCGATAACAATTTGAATCACATTCTGGTAACCCCGCGATGCGCCAAACAGCGCCTCCGCCATCGTCCAGGCGCAAATATCATGCTGCA
>NZ_CAMKXG010000065.1 GCF_946477055.1 Lonsdalea britannica
ACGAGTCGGCGGATATTATCCGCATGCTGAACAGCGCGTTTGACGACGTGGGGGCGACGCCGGGCGATTACTTCCCGCTGGCGCTACGCACAGAGATCGAGGAGCTGAACGAGTGGATTTACCCTCAGGTTAACAATGGCGTCTACAAAGCGGGTTTTGCCACGCAGCAAAACGCCTATGACGAGGCGGTCTCTCAGCTGTTCGACGCGCTGGATCGTCTGGAACAACGTCTGAGTCAACAACGCTATCTGACCGGTTCACGTCTGACGGAAGCCGATCTGCGGCTGTGGACCACGCTTGTCCGCTTCGATCCGGTCTACCACACCCATTTCAAGTGCGACCGCTGGCGTTTGACGGATTATGAGAATTTGTATGGGTTTACACGGGATATTTATCAGCTGCCGGGTATCGCGGAAACAGTCAATATGGACCACATACGCCATCACTATTACCGTAGCCATGCCACGATCAACCCCTACGGCATTATTTCCGTCGGCCCAGAATTGTCGCTTACCAAACCGCATGACAGAGAGAGCCGCTTCAGCCGCTAACATCCTTCACCCACGTCATGTCAGCATCAGCGAGACGGCAGAACGGGGGAATTTTCGCGCTGCCGTCTCGCTGGATCGCAATCAGGACTCACGCAATACTTTGGGGATTTCCCGTAGCAGCCAGGACTTGGCTTCGCCCATATTGTCACGGCGCCAGGCCATGATGATCTGGCTCTCGAAAGTACTTTCCGGACTCACCACGCGCAGCCGTCCTTCGGCGATATCCTGAGCCACCAACTCGTAGGGGATCGTCGCAACGCCCAATCCAGCAAGCAAAGCACGGCGCTTGTCGTCCATCGTGCTCACCGTCAGGCGAGGCTGTTTATCCAACAGCTGTACGGTAAGCACAGGGCGATCGCGCGCGGTATCCGCAATGGCGATCCCCCGATATTTGACTCGGGTGACTTCGGACAACGGTTCGGGCTCGTCATGGATGGGATGATCCGGGCTGGCGACATAAACGCATTTCACCGAATAGAGCTTGCGCGTATTGACCTCCGACGTCGCACGGAAGTGCATATCCGGGGAAATCACGATGTCGGCGCGATCCTGTTCCAGCCGTTCCCAGGCGCCTGCCAGCACCTCGGTGAGAATAGAGACCTGCGTGTTGGCCTTTTGCGCCAATTTATCCAGCAGCGGAAAAAGTCGCTCCGTCGGCACCAATGCTTCCGCGACGATGGTGACATGGGTCTCCCAGCCGCGGGCGAGCGCTTCGGCGTCCGTCGTCAGCTTATCGGCCGCTTCCAACAGGACTCGCCCTCGCTCCAGCAGCATCCTTCCCACATTAGTAAATTTAGTGCGATGACCCGAGCGGTCGAACAGCACCACGTCCAGCTCATCCTCTAATTTTTGCATGGTGTAGCTCAGCGCCGATGGCACTCGGCCCAGCTCATCCGCCGCGGCCGCGAAGCTACCCCGACGATCGATAGCATCCATCACCCGTAACGCTTCCAATGTTAACGCCCGATCTTTCGACATAGATATTCTCATTCAGGATTTTTGAACGTCCCCACCAGATTAACTAGCTAACAATCTACCGTCCAGCCTATTACCCTTTTAGAGTCGAATAATTATGAGGGCCTGACACCATGATCATTAGCAGAGCAGCGGAGCAATGCGGCAAGGCTGACTACGGCTGGTTGCAGGCGCGATACACCTTCTCTTTCGGCCATTATTTCGACCCTGACTTGCTGGGTTTCGGCTCGTTGCGGGTGTTGAATCAGGAAGTGCTGGCCCCCAAAGCCGCCTTTCAGGCGCGCACCTATCCGCGTGTCGATATCCTTAACCTGATACTGCAAGGCGAAGCCGAATATCGGAATAGCAACGGCAACCACACGCAAGCCACAGCCGGCGACGTCATGTTGTTGGCGACCCAGCCCAACCTCAGCTATAGCGAACAGAATATTGCCAGCGATACCCCGCTGACCCGCATTCAACTGTGGCTGGATGCCTGCCCGACACGCGAAAACCGCGCGTTGCAACGAATGGCACTGAATGGCGAGCGCTGTCAGCTGCTGGCTTCTCCGGATGACGAAAATGGCAGTCTGCATCTGAGACAACAGGTCTGGGTTTACCATCTGGATCTGACCGCGGGAGAATCGTTGACGCATTCCCTGAAGGGGAATCGCGCCTACATTCAGTCCATCTACGGTGAGCTTGGCATCCGCTGTGCCGATGAGGGCAAGACGCTACGTTGCGGTGACGGTGCCTTTATTCAGCAGGAGACCGCTATCACCCTGCACGCGCAAACGCCGGTGCGGGCGCTGTTGATCGACTTGGTGGCGTAGCGTGTTCCCCGCCTGACTCGGCGTTTTTGCGGAGTCATGGTAAGATAAATCATTATCTTCACCACTTTTCTTCAGGGTTACAGCGATGGATTCAACCGATCCGACCAAACTTCTTGCCCAGGCTGAGCGACTCTGTCAGCAACGCAACGTGCGACTCACGCCGCAGCGTCAGGAAGTGCTGCGTCTGATGGCCCAACAGCCCGGCGCCATCAGCGCCTACGACCTGTTGGACCTGCTACGTGTCGCTGAACCTCAGGCCAAGCCCCCCACGGTTTATCGCGCGTTGGACTTCCTGCTTGAACAGGGATTCATTCACCGCGTGGAATCCACGAACAGCTACGTGCTGTGCCATCATTTTGAAGAACACAGCCACACCTCGGCGCTATTTATCTGCGACCGCTGCCGACAAGTAACGGAAAGCCCCACCGAAGGCGTCGAAGAAATATTGCAGCAGATCGCCCTCCAGACCGGATTCTCTTTACGACACAGTGTAGTGGAAGCGCACGGCCTGTGCGTTGAGTGCAGGAAAATCGAAG
The DNA here is from genome assembly GCF_946477055.1 of Lonsdalea britannica. Taxonomy (GTDB): domain Bacteria; phylum Pseudomonadota; class Gammaproteobacteria; order Enterobacterales; family Enterobacteriaceae; genus Lonsdalea; species Lonsdalea britannica_A. The sequence goes on from NZ_CAMKXG010000065.1 coordinate 2,875, forward strand.
CCTGTGAGCACCGTGATAGCTGCAACCACGACCACAGTATTGTCATCAAAAAACGCTGAGCCGCGTGAAGATCTTAGGGCCGATGTAATCCGCGCCGTACGATGATACCGAGAATGGAATCTGAGAATAAAAGGACTTGAAGAAGAGATTGAGAAGCAGACTGGCGACTAACGTTGGGTTCGGTTGTTATTTCGCCCGTTACGTTCAGCGAGAAAAACTAAACGTAACGGAAGATGCATAAACGGGGCGTTCAGCAAGCAGGTCTATCAACTCCAGTCGCTGTTGCGAATGACGCCGACGGCCAACCCTTCAATCGAAAAGTTTTCCTTGCTCAAATCGACGACGATAGGTGAAAACTCTTTATTTTCAGCCAACAACTGCACTTTGTTGCCCTGCTGCTTCAATCGTTTTACCGTCACTTCATCTTCAATACGCGCCACAACGACCTGACCGTTGTGAACATCCTGCGTTTTATGCACAGCCAGTAAATCGCCATCAAGAATACCGATATCTTTCATCGACATACCGCTAACGCGCAGCAGAAAATCGGCGTTTGGCTTAAACATGGCCGGATCGACCTGATAATGACATTCGATATGCTGTTCCGCCAGCAGCGGCTCCCCTGCGGCAACGCGACCGATCAAAGGCAGGCCGAGCGACTCTTCTTCCATCAACAGACGGATACCGCGGGACGCGCCGGTGACAATCTCAATCACACCTTTACGGGAGAGGGCTTTCAAGTGTTCTTCAGCGGCATTTGGCGAGCGGAATCCCAGCTGTTTAGCGATTTCTGCTCGGGTGGGTGGCATACCGGTTTGTGAGATATGATCGCGAATAAGATCATAAACCTGCTGTTGTCTGGTCGTTAAAGCTTTCATTCCGCCCCCTGGTTGTTTATACAGTTTCGCTGTGAGTATATACAGGGAAACTGCCTATGGGAACTGAGAAATCGCGTTATACCTTGTTTTTTGGCGTCATTCATGAGAGCTGTCACGCAAAATGGCTCCACAGTAAAACACCCCAGACCACGGCCGCTAGCAGGCAAGCGACCAGTACCGCCGCCGAGCCCAAATCTTTCGCTCTCCCTGCAAGCTCATGATATTCGGGACCAATTCTGTCCACTACAGCTTCAATCGCGCTGTTCAGCAACTCGACGATCACAATCAACACAACCGCGCCAATCAACAACAACCGTTCTAATATTGAAACTGGCAACCAACAGGCAATAATAATGCCTGCCAGAGTAAGAATGGTTTCCTGACGAAAGGCGGCTTCATGCCTCCATGCTTGTTTAAGTCCCTGCAACGAATAGCCTGTTGCCTTGACAAGGCGGGTAATCCCGGTCGCCTTATTCATGATCCTTGCTTACTCCCTTTTTATTTAGTTTCGAACGCAATTTTCGCGTCACCCCATTGTCTCATGACCACAGATATCCGATAAGGTTTCTGTTATCCTTGCGGCGCATTGCTAATAAGAGGTTCTCAGTTGTTATGTCAGGTTGGCGTAAAATCTACTATAAATTATTGAATTTCCCTCTGAAACTTTTGGTAAAGAGCAAAATTATTCCTCTGGATCCGATCGCTGAGCTGGATATCGATCCTACACGTCCTATTTTCTACGTTCTGCCCTATAACTCCAAAGCAGACTTACTGACGCTGCGCGAAAAGTGCCTGGCGCTGGGGCTGCAGGATCCGCTCGAACCGTTGATTGTCGACGGTCAAGCGCTGCCGAGCTACGTATTCGTTAATAGCGGCCCGCGCGTGTTTCGCTATTACGTGCCCAAAGAGAAATCCATCAAGCTTTTTCACGACTATCTGGATCTGCATCGCGACAATCCGTCGCTGGACGTCCAGATGGTGCCGGTTTCAGTCATGTTTGGCCGCTCGCCGGGCCGTGAAGGCCACCAGCAGGAAGCCCCTCAGCTTCGCCTGCTGAACGGTATCGAAAAATTTTTCGCGGTTCTGTGGCTGGGACGCGACAGTTTCGTGCGCTTCTCAACGCCGGTATCGCTGCGCTACATGGCGACGGAGCACGGCACAGACACCACCATCGCTCATAAGCTGGCGCGTGTGGCGCGGATGCATTTCGCCCGTCTGCGTCTGGCCGCCGTTGGTCCGCGTCTGCCGGTCAGGCAGGAACTGTTCAAAAAACTGCTGTCATCGAAAGCCATCGCCAAAGCGGTGGACGATGAGGCGCGAGCGAAGAAAATCTCCCGAGAAAAAGCCCAGCAGAATGCCATTACGATGCTGGAAGAGATCGCCGCCGACTTCTCCTATGAAGCGGTGCGCCTGACAGACCGCGTGCTGGGCTGGACCTGGAACCGGTTATATCAGGGGATTAACGTCCATAACGCCGAACGCGTACGGCAGTTGGCTCAGGACGGTCATGAAATCGTTTATGTTCCCTGCCACCGCAGCCACATGGATTACCTGCTGCTGTCTTACGTGCTGTATCACCAGGGGCTGGTGCCGCCGCACATTGCTGCGGGCATTAACCTGAACTTCTGGCCAGCGGGCCCCATATTCCGCCGCCTGGGCGCGTTCTTCATCCGCCGAACCTTTAAAGGCAGCAAGCTCTATTCCACCTTGTTCCGCGAGTACCTCGGTGAACTGTTCACCCGCGGTTATTCGGTAGAGTACTTCGTGGAAGGCGGACGCTCACGCACCGGTCGCCTGCTTGATCCGAAAACCGGTACGCTGGCCATGACGCTGCAGGCCATGCTGCGCGGCGGCACACGCCCCATCACGCTGGTGCCGATTTACATCGGCTACGAGCATGTCATGGAAGTCGGCACGTACTCCAAAGAGCTGCGTGGCGCCACCAAGGAAAAAGAAGGTTTTCTCCAGATGGTGCGCGGGCTACGCAAGCTGCGGAATCTGGGACAGGGTTACGTCAACTTTGGCGAACCGCTGCCGTTGATGACCTATCTCAACAACAAAGTACCGCAGTGGCGCGACGCCATCGATCCGATTGAAGCGCAGAGACCCGCCTGGCTGACGCCGACCGTGCAGGACATCGCCTCCGACATCATGGTACGCATCAACAACGCGGCGGCAGCCAACGCCATGAACCTGTGTTCCACCGCCCTGCTGGTGTCTCCGCAACGTGCGATGACCCGTACGCAGTTGGAAGAACAGCTCGAGTGCTATCTGCATCTGATGCGCAACGTGCCTTATACCGAAAACGCGACGACGCCGGATAAAACACCTGCCGAACTGATCGATCATGCGTTGAAGATGGACAAGTTCACGGTTGAAAACGACAAGCTGGGGACCATCATCAGCCTCCCAAGCGATCAGGCCGTGCTGATGACCTATTACCGCAACAATATCCAGCACCTGCTGATCCTGCCGTCTCTGATCGCCAGCATCATAGTGCATCACCAACACATCACGCAGGCCGAGCTGTTGCGCCAGGTCACCTTGATTTATCCCTTGCTGAAGGCGGAACTGTTCCTGCACTACGACACCGAGCAACTGGCCGATGTGCTGCATGCGTTGACGTCCGAGCTGGCGAATCAGCGGTTGATCGTGATCGAGGGCGAAAACCTGACGCCGAATAGCGAGCGTCGTCGCCCGTTGCAGCTGCTGGCTACCGGGGTTATAGAAACGCTGCAGCGGTATGCCATCACCTTCCTGCTGCTCAAAGGCGACCCGACGATCAATCGCGGCACGCTGGAGAAAGAGAGCCGTGCAATGGCGCAGCGCCTGTCCCTCCTGCATGGCATCAATGCGCCGGAGTTCTTTGATAAGGCCGTCTTCTCAACGCTGGTCAATACGCTGCGTAGCGAAGGTTACATCAGCGATAGCGGGGATGCGGTACTGGAAAAAGTACAGGCAATCTATGCGATTTTGGGCGATGTCATTACGCCAGAGGTCAGATTGACGATTGAAAGTCCCGCTATCGTCGAAACGACGCCGACGGCGCAGCAAAATCAAGAAGTGAAGTAACACGATGTGATCTGTGCCTGCGGCAAGTCTGCCGCAGGCCTTTTTGCTAGAGGCTCAGCACGATCCCGATGAACAGCGCCATCCCTACGTAGTTGTTATTGCGAAAAGCCTTGAAGCAATTATCCCGCTCCCGCCCCGCAATCAGCGTTTGCTGATAAACAAACAGTCCCGCAGCCACCAGCAACGACCAATAGAACACAGCGCCAAGGTCGGAAATGCGCCCTAAAATCACCATCGCTCCCAGCATCAACAGCTGGAGTATACCGATGATAACGGTGTCGTAACGGCCGAACAGGATAGCCGTCGACTTCACGCCGATGTTGAGATCGTCATCGCGGTCAACCATCGCATACTCGGTGTCATAGGCCACGGTCCAGCACAGATAGGCGAAAAACATCAGCCAGCAGCTGATGGGCAATGACTCGCTGACGGCGGAATAGGCCATAGGAATAGACCAGCCAAAAGCCGCGCCCAGTACAACCTGAGGCAAATGACTGACCCGCTTCATAAAGGGATAAATCCAGGCCAGAGCCAGCCCGCCGACCGACAGCCAGATCGTCATGGTGTTCAACGTCAGCACCAGCGCAAACGCCACCAGCGCTAAAATCACGAACAGCGCTTTCGCGGACTGTTCGCTGACCATGCCGCTGGGTAAAGGTCGCGATGCGGTGCGCTTCACATGACCGTCAAAATGACGATCGGCATAATCATTGATCACGCAGCCTGCGGCTCTCATCAAGAATACGCCTAATACGAACACCCAGAGCGTCCAGCTCGTTGGCGCTCCTCGCCCCGCCAGCCACAGCGCCCAAAGCGTCGGCCACAACAGCAACAGAGATCCTATCGGCTTATCGATCCGCATCAGGCGACAATACGCCATCCACCGTCCCGTCGTTAAAATTCGTTCCAACGCATCGTCTCCTCTCTACCGTTCAGCATCAGAACTGAGCGAAGAATAAATAGGGGCATCAGGCAAAAAAATCTCTGTCAGCAATAACGGGTGGCCCGCCAACCTCAGCCGTGAGCGGCGAGCCCACAGATCGCCACGACGGCCCGGATTGATAAAGTCACGCTCTGGCGTGCCCGCTTGGAACAAATATCGCCCAAGCGGAACACTTCCGATCCGCGCTAACGCGAGATTGGACATCTGCAGCGTGTGCTCAGGGATCACCGTACGACCGAATAACCAAGGCCTGCCGTCGCCATACAGCGTCACTTCCCGCAGCCAGAAGCGGTCACTGACCGGCAACAGCGGCAACGCCTCCCCGGTGTCCGACGGAGAGATAAAACCTTCACGGGTGACCTCGACATCCAGACGCTGGCAATGCATTTCCAGACGAGCGGTCATTGAGTCTCGATGGCCAAGCCAATCGGCGACCGCGGCGGGGACATCGGCGAACTCGCACCATGTCACCGGGCGCAGAAGGTCTACTGTCTCATCGGTCATAGTCCCCTCCTCGCCTCGGGTTTAGTAAATAAAGTAAACGATTTCCATTGTAGCGTAGAATAGCGCACTGATAACTCGTTCTGCCCTTGAGATGCATGATCTGCATGATTTTCATACTTTCGTAACGCCAATAAACGCGCCCGAAGCCAATAACAGGTTTTCGAGCCACATAAAATCAGGATAACGAGTTCACGCCTGCCACACATCTGAATTTCATGATATTTCAATGCAATGACACCCGAATGTATTCACGCGTCACCGCCCGCCAAATGCGCTATTAATACAATAAAAATCCAGCTATTAATAGGATGGCTTATTTTCACTTTCCGCGATTAGAACGGCTTGCGATGAAAAAGGCTAATTGTCTGATTGTAGAGACAAAAAACCATACAGTCATAATGGGCAATCTATCTCCCCAAGAAATAAATTTCAGCGCGACGGAAGCCGAAAAAACATGCTCCGTCTCTCTAACGCTTTCTCTGCATCATTTATAAACCTTCATCACGGGTTTATTATTTCGTACCGAGGATAGCCTGCAGAATACAATTCACTTTGTCATTGATGAGCCAGATTTTTCTCGCGACATCTACGGCATTCCCTTTATTTCCCCTCTATTTATGAAGGGTATTTAATCGTCCGTTTCTTCGCTCAAAAATGAACGTCCAGCCAATATCACGCTGAGCCCGATGCAGCGCATAGCGTTGGCTTAAGTCGAACAACAAAACAAACATAATGCATCGCCGTAAGACATAAAAAAACGACCGGTCAATGTTGACCCGGTCGTTTTTTATTGGCTATCAGGGCTTGGGAAAACCTGCGGCGTAATGAACGCAGTCAGCCTGTCCCAGAGCTGATGATCCGATGCTTAACGCATCTTACATCATGCCGCCCATTCCGCCCATGCCGCCCATACCTGCAGCGCCTAAGTCCGCTTTATCTTCTTTCGGCAGGTCAGTCACCATACATTCGGTGGTGATCATCAGGCCAGCAACAGAAGATGCGTACTGCAGAGCAGAACGAGTGACTTTGGTCGGGTCCAGGATACCCATGTCGATCATGTTGCCGTACTGTTCGCTAGCGGCGTTGTAACCGTAGTTACCTTCGCCCGCTTTCACGTTGTTGGCAACAACAGACGGTTCTTCACCGGCGTTGGCGACGATCTGACGCAGCGGGGATTCCATTGCGCGCAGCGCAACACGGATACCGACGTTCTGATCTTCGTTTTCGCCAGTCAGAGAGCGGATTGCGTTAGCAACGCGAACCAGCGCAACACCACCACCGGCAACCACGCCTTCTTCAACCGCAGCACGGGTTGCATGCAGGGCATCTTCAACGCGCGCTTTTTTCTCTTTCATTTCAACTTCGGTAGCAGCACCGACTTTGATAACGGCAACGCCGCCAGCCAGTTTCGCTACGCGTTCCTGCAGTTTTTCACGATCGTAGTCGGAAGTCGCTTCTTCGATCTGCTGACGAATCTGAGAAACACGGCCCTGAATGGTCGCTTCTTCACCCAGACCATCAATCACAGTGGTGGTGTCTTTGGTGATGACTACGCGCTTAGCCTGACCCAGATCTTCCAGGGTCGCTTTTTCCAGCTCCAGACCGATTTCTTCAGAGATAACGGTACCAGAGGTCAGCGTCGCGATGTCCTGCAGCATAGCTTTACGACGGTCGCCGAAGCCCGGTGCTTTCACAGCCGCAACTTTCACGATGCCGCGCATGGTGTTCACAACCAGAGTCGCCAGGGCTTCGCCTTCAACGTCTTCAGCAATGATCAGCAGCGGTTTGCCAGCTTTAGCAACGGCTTCCAGTACCGGCAGCAGTTCGCGGATGTTGGAGATCTTTTTGTCAGCCAGCAGGATGTAAGGGCTTTCCAGCTCAACAGAACCGGTTTCCGGCTTGTTGATGAAGTAAGGAGACAGGTAACCACGGTCGAACTGCATACCTTCAACAACGTCCAGTTCGTCCTGCAGGCCCGTGCCTTCTTCAACGGTGATCACGCCTTCTTTACCCACTTTTTCCATGGCTTCAGCAATCAGCTTGCCCACGGTGTCGTCGGAGTTGGCGGAGATGGTACCTACCTGAGCAATAGCTTTGGAGTCAGAGCAAGGTACAGACAGTTTTTTCAATTCTTCGACCGCGGCGATAACGGCTTTGTCGATTCCGCGTTTCAGGTCCATCGGGTTCATACCCGCGGCAACGGCTTTCAGGCCTTCGTTGACGATGGACTGCGCCAGTACGGTAGCGGTCGTTGTACCGTCACCGGCAGCGTCGTTCGCTTTGGAAGCCACTTCTTTGACCATCTGCGCACCCATGTTTTCGAACTTGTCTTCCAGTTCGATTTCGCGGGCGACGGACACGCCGTCTTTCGTGATGGTCGGAGCGCCGAAGGATTTATCCAGCACTACGTTACGACCTTTCGGCCCCAGGGTGACTTTCACTGCATCAGCCAGTACATTCACGCCGCGAAGCATTTTAACTCGTGCGTCGTTACCGAAAATTACGTCTTTAGCTGCCATTGGTTGTTTCCCTTAAATTCGTTCAGTTCAGAGGATTACGCGCGATTAGGCTTCAACGATTGCCAGAATGTCGCCTTCGGACATGATCAGGACTTCATCGTTGTCGATTTTTTCTGTCTTCACGCCATAACCATCATTGAAAATAACGATATCGCCAACTTTCACATCCAGCGGTTTAACTTCACCGTTTTCCAGGATACGCCCATGACCCACAGCCAGGACTTCGCCACGGGTGGATTTACCCGCTGCAGAACCGGTCAGAACGATGCCGCCAGCTGATTTTGATTCAACTTCTTTGCGCTTGACGATAACGCGGTCATGCAATGGACGAATTTTCATTGATAGCTCTCCTTTGAGAAAGTCCATGTCAGTTTAGGTAACATGCCGAATACGCTTTTATATCCGGCCTTGTGGAAAAGTAAGTGGGGACGTTTCGACGGGCTTCAAGGGAGGAAGGTAAAATTTTTTCGCTTTGTGGACGCTTTTTCTCGGCCCACGAAAAAAAACTCAACAGATCAGATAGCTAATAAAAAAAAAGACCGCCTGAATCAGCGGTCGTCATTTTCATCATGTTTCTCAAGTCGTTCGGGGCGTTGATCCTTACGTTGATATTCACCCTCGAAAACATCGCCCTGCGATCCAGCCGGACCCGAGCGCGAACGCCAGAGATGCAAATGCGGCATCAGTTTCAACGTCAGGTGCTTTTGCAACGCTGGCAGCAACAGCAGCAGGCCAAGGAAGTCGGTGAAGAACCCCGGCACCAGCAGCAGAAATCCTGACATCACTAGCGAAACGCTTTTCACCATCTCTGCGGCCGGACTCTCGCCCGCTTCGATTTTCCGCTGCATCTGAATAAAGGTTCTGATCCCCTGATTACGGACCAGCGAAACGCCAAGGCAGGAAGTAAACACCACCAGCAGCAGCGTGACAGCGATACCCAGCACGTGGGCGACCTGCATGAAAATGAAGATTTCAATGTAGGCCAACAGGAAAATCAGTATTAAAGGTATCCAGCGCACCCGGTGCTCCTGTAATTGATATTTAACGTATTGATAAAAAGTATATTCCTAAAACTTGCGCTCGTAATATGCTATTGACGCAGTCATAAACGGCTCTCTGTAAGAGCATTCACCGCGCCCGCCATCGCGTTACAATACTGTTGAAATGGTAGCTCATACGCTACTTTTCAACCTAGGTACGCGGTTTTTTTTGGCTGCTATCGTTTTTCGGCTATAGTCACACCGCGTGACTATTCGTTACGATTCACTCAGGAGACAGACAATGGAATGCCCAGATGTGATCACGGCGACTATTTCACGCACAGGTTAAGAATATAATAATGAGATAGCCGTCAATATCGGTCAGATACACCGCCCCTCTTGGGAAAATGCATTACGATAAGCTGTACAAACGCTAACTTATAGAAGAGTAAGAGAAGGCTCTTTATGTCAGACAATATCCGTATTGAAGAAGATCTGTTAGGCAGCCGAGAAGTACCCGCCGATGCTTATTACGGCATCCATACCCTTCGCGCTATTGAAAACTTTTATATCAGCAATCAGAAAATCAGCGACGTCCCTGATTTCGTCCGCGGCATGGTGATGGTCAAAAAGGCCGCCGCCATGGCCAACCGAGAACTCCAGACCATCCCACGAAAAATCGCCGACGTGATCATTCGCGCCTGCGACGAAGTGCTCAACAACGGCAAATGCCTGGACCAATTCCCGGTGGATGTCTTTCAGGGCGGCGCAGGCACCTCGTTGAATATGAACACCAACGAAGTGCTGGCCAACATCGGTCTCGAACTGATGGGACACCAAAAGGGCGAGTACCAGTACCTCAACCCCAACGATCACGTCAACAAATGCCAGTCGACCAACGATGCCTATCCCACCGGTTTCCGTATCGCCGTGTACAACGCGATCCTGAAGCTGGTTGATGCCAATACGCATCTGGGCGAAGGATTCGAGCGCAAAGCCAAAGAGTTTGAAAACATCCTGAAAATGGGACGGACCCAACTGCAAGACGCCGTGCCGATGAGTCTGGGCCAGGAGTTCCACGCCTTCAACATTCTGCTGCAGGAAGAGAATAAAAACCTGCTGCGCACCGCCGAACTGCTGCTCGAGGTGAACCTGGGCGCAACGGCGATCGGCACGCGGCTGAATACGCCGGACGGCTACCAGCAACTGGCCGTGCAAAAGCTGTCCGAGGTGAGCCATCTGCCCTGCGTTTCCGCAGAAGATCTGATTGAAGCGACATCCGACTGCGGCGCTTATGTGATGGTACATAGCGCGCTCAAACGTCTGGCGGTTAAGCTGTCGAAAATCTGTAACGACCTGCGTTTGCTCTCTTCAGGCCCGCGCGCTGGCCTCAATGAGATCAACCTGCCGCAGCTGCAGGCTGGATCATCCATCATGCCTGCGAAGGTCAATCCGGTCGTTCCCGAGGTGGTCAATCAGGTGTGCTTCAAGGTTATCGGCAACGACACCTGCGTCACAATGGCGGCCGAAGCAGGCCAGTTGCAGTTGAACGTGATGGAGCCCGTAATTGGACAGGCCATGTTCGAGTCCACCCACATTTTGACCAACGCGTGCTACAACCTGTTGGAGAAATGTGTGAACGGCATCACCGCCAACCAGTCGGTCTGTGAGTCTTACGTGTTTAACTCCATCGGCATCGTTACCTACCTGAACCCGTTTATCGGTCATCATAACGGCGATATCGTCGGTAAAATCTGCGCCGAAACCGGGAAAAGCGTACGTGAAGTCGTGTTGGAACGCGGCCTGCTGACTGAAGCAGAACTGGACGATATTTTCTCCGTACAGAACCTGATGCATCCGGCCTACAAAGCGAAACGTTACACCGACGAAAACGAACCGCAGTAACCTCCTCAGCTCCCTTCGGCGCCGAGCCATGCGTCGAAGGGAGATTCTGTGACTCTTCTCACTTCCCACAGCGTCTATTTTCGACGCGATCCGCGCTTACGCTCACGCTGGCCTCAAGGTATAGTGTGGCGATAATTTCACGTTTCCGCTGCTGAGGTCATTATGTCTGAACTCATCGCCTGCGACGCCGTGGTGGTGCTGTGTACCGCCCCCGACGACGCCAGCGCCAGATCGCTAGCCGCCGCCGCCCTGGAAGCCAAATTGGCAGCCTGCGTCACAATATTGCCCGGCGCCGTTTCGCTTTATCGTTGGGAAGGGAAACTGGAGCAACAGCAGGAGATCCAGCTGATGCTGAAAAGCGACCAGGCGCATATGCAAGACCTGTTCACGTTGCTGAAACAGCAGCATCCTTACCAAACGCCAGAATTATTGGCGCTTCCGGTTCACGACGGCGATAACGATTATCTCTCATGGCTCAACGCGTCCTTACGCTGATTATCCTCTTCGGCACATTGCTTTTTACTGCCGTCGTGCCTGCCGAAAATCCCTTCGGCCGTGCGCAAACGTCGCGATTTCTGCCCGCCCCACAGGCGTTTGTCTTCGACTTCCAGCAACAAGGCAAGCAGCTCAAGCTTCAGTGGATCATTCACCCGGGCTATTACCTGTATCGCCAGAAAATAGCGATTCACTCCGGCAACACCACGCTGACAAGCATTGAGTTTCCGGCTGCCGAACGGCATCAGGACGCATTTTTCGGGGTGGTCGATATTTTCCGGGATCGGCTACAGCTCAATGTTCCTCTGGATGGACTTCCACAGGGCA
>NZ_CAMKXG010000066.1 GCF_946477055.1 Lonsdalea britannica
CACCTGTACTGCCTGCCTATTCTTAAAAGAAATGTGCATCAGCAGGCCCTGCGTGACGTCATCGCCAGCGGTTCAAAAAAATTCTTTTTGGGAACAGACTCTGCCCCTCACCTGCAGCATCGCAAGGAGTCCTCGTGCGGCTGCGCAGGCGTGTTCAACGCACAGGCGGCACTCAGTGCTTATGCCACCGTCTTTGAGGAAATGGGAGCACTGGAACACCTTGAAGCGTTCTGCTCCCTCAACGGCCCACGTTTCTATGGCCTGCCCGTCAATGATGACTTCGTTGAACTGCATCGGGAGCCGACCACCTTCCCAGAGTACATTGATGCCAGAGGACAAAAACTCATTCCCTTTATGGCAGGACAGCAGCTCAACTGGTCTGTCAGGTAAACCACGCCCCTGCCGGAAGGCAGGGAAAACTCGTCTTTCTTCGACTTTATGCCTCTTGCGTTTTATCAGGGACAACTGTATAAACAAACAGTCCCGTATGGAGGTCATTATGCGTGTTGAAGTCACTGTAGCAAAAACCGTTAAGTTGCCCGCCGGCGCCATTGACGCCCTGACCAAAGAATTGAGTCACCGCATTCAAACACATTATCCGGACACCTCTGTTTTGGTGCGTTATGCCGGGTCGAATAATCTCAGTGTTTTCGGTGGCAATAAGGATGACAAAGAGAAAATCACCGAGATTTTGCAAGAGACTTGGGAAAGCGCTGACGATTGGTTTCTTTCAGAAGTCGACACAGAGTAAAGGTCGTCAGTTCTCATTTTTTAGTCCTTTGCCTGTTATTCTTGCTTCGTTTTTTCACTGCAACCTTCTCTTTTTGTCATGAATGCACTCGGTTCTCTGGATAGAAAATTCGAGTGCTATTGAATTAGATCGGCAATATTCTCAATAGCGTCTTATCAAAAGAATAAAAATTGCTTATTTCTGAGCAAATAGGCTCAAAAGAATTTGAATTCTAAGTCTATTCTAAGCCAGCGAAGGTTGATTTATTTTTGGCCTGACCACACTCCCGCGATCAACTGGTCAAATAAAGAACAAAAAAACGACCTGCTTTGCGATTGTTTACAATAAAATTCCATAAATGCAGTCAGGAGCGATATACTGATTAAGTCATTGTAGATAGGAGTCACCTAGAACCTCGTTTAGTCACTCATGCCAGTAACTAGTCATAAGGGGTAATCATGGATATAAAAAGTGAAGTTATTCAAACACATCCACTTGTGGGTTGGGATATCAGCACCGTTGACAGCTACGATGCAATGATGATCCGCTTACACTACCTCTCTACCGCGGACCAGGCTCCCGATGAAGCTCAGGTTGATCGTACTTTGTGGTTAACCACCGATGTGGCAAAGCAACTCATTAACATTCTTGAAGCAGGCATTGCCAAAATCGAATCAAATGAATTTGAGCCCATTGATTATCTAAAGCATTAAATTTTCTTTTTATGTAGTGCGTTATTATCACCATAGACACCGCCTCCTATGGCGGTGTCGTCTTTTATATCAATATAAAATCGCGCCATCATTTCAATAATTCACATCTCTAATTATTTTTATTCCCGATAAGTTGCTCACAGTTTAAAAATTGAGGCATTTTTATTTTTCGCATCGAGGTCGATGACGACTATTATTTAAGCAATCCACACGATGAACTGAATGAGATGGGGATGGCTTATTCAAAATGATTGATAAATAAAATCATCATGTTAAAAGCAATAATTTTGTATTGCTTTTATTTTTACCTGTGTTTAATTTCCTCCTGACTTAATAGCAACTTCACGATAAGGAATGTGGTCATGCTTTGGCGCAATACGTCATCTCAATATGGTCATATCAGCGTGCTGCTTCACTGGCTCGTGGCACTGGCCGTCTACGGCATGTTTGCGCTAGGCCTGTGGATGGTCTCGCTGGGCTATTACGATACCTGGTACCACAAGGCGCCTGAGATACATAAAAGTATTGGTATACTGCTTTTTCTTGTCGTGCTGTTCAGGGTGATATGGCGCAAAATCAGCCCCGCACCTTCGCCGCTGGCCAGTTATTCACGGCTAACCCGAATAAGCGCCATGCTCGCGCATATCCTGCTTTATCTTCTGCTGTTCAGCCTTCTCATCAGCGGCTATCTCATTTCCACCGCAGAAGGCCAGCCTATTTCAGTCTTTGGCTGGTTTTACGTTCCTGCCACGCTTAGCGGAATCAGGGATCAGGCTGATATCGCCGGAGACATCCATTTTTATCTTGCGTGGGGTATCGTCATTTTGTCGGTTCTGCATGCATTAGCAGCACTAAAGCATCACTTCATTGATCGTGACGGCACGTTAAAGCGGATGTTGGGACGCAGCGTCCATTAAACCTCGGGATTGTTAGGAGAAAACCAATGTTAAAGAAAACGCTATTGGGTTTGTTACTGGCTTCATCAGTTTCCTACGCGGGCTCCGCCCTTGCTGCGGATTATAAAATTGATAAAGAAGGCCAGCATGCCTTCATACAATTTCGAATCAAACACTTGGGCTACAGCTGGCTGTATGGCACGTTCAAGGATTTCGATGGAACCTTTACTTTTGACGAAGCGAATCCCTCTGCAGATAAAGTGAATGTGACGATCAAAACCGACAGCGTAGACACCAATCATGCTGAGCGTGATAAACATATCCGTAGTGGCGATTTCCTGAACGTGGCGAAAGCGCCTTTAGCGACCTTTACTTCCACCGAAGTGAAGAAGCAGGGTGAAGATTTGGATATCACCGGCAATCTGACATTAAACGGCGTCACCAAACCGGTCACGCTGGATGCCAAGCTGCTGGGACAAGGGGACGATCCCTGGGGCAACTACCGCGCAGGCTTCGAAGCCACAGGTAAGATCAAGCTCAAAGACTTCAACATCACGACGGACTTGGGGCCCTCTTCACAAGACGTTGAGCTCATTATTTCACTTGAGGGTGTGCGTCAGAAATAATTCAGCCAAAAGAGAGCCCCTAACGGGGGGCTCTTTCTTTTTCTGAACGTTGCTACGCTTTCTCACCCTTCGTGGGCGTCGGCAGAACCGTATGCAGCAATCCGCGGGATTTATTGAAGATCTTCATTCCGGTTTCCCTTTCACGCCTCAGCTTGCGCTGTTCATCCAGCGGCAGCGTGATTTCCTCCTGACAAGCAGGCCCACAGCAACCCTCATATTTTTCCGCACACTGCGGACACTGTATAAAGAGCAGATGACACCCTTCATTACGGCAGTTGGTGTGCGTATCGCATGTGGCGCCACACTGATGGCAATGAGCAATCACCTCTTCGGAGACCCGCTCGCCCATACGCTCATCAAAGACGAAGTTTTTACCTATGAACTTGAGGGGAAGTCCCTGAGCCTTCGCCTGACGCACATACTCAATGATCCCGCCTTCGACATGGAACACGTTTTTATACCCATGATGCAGCATGTACGCGCTGGCTTTTTCACAACGAATACCACCTGTGCAATACATGACGATGTTCTTTTCACGATCGTCAGCCAACATTTCCGCGGCCATAGGCAGCTGCTCACGAAAGGTATCAGACGGCACTTCCAGCGCATTTTCGAAGTGGCCCACTTCATATTCATAATGGTTGCGCATGTCGACAAACACCGTCGAAGGATCTTCCGCCATCCGGTTGACCTCTTCGGCTTTCAGATAATGACCCACCTGTGACGGGTCAAACGTAGGATCATCAATCCCATCGGCCACAATCCGCTCGCGCACCTTCATCCTTAATACCCAAAATGATTTACCGTCATCTTCCAGCGCAATATTCAGCCTGATGTTGTTCAGTGCAGGATGCGACTGATACAAACGCGTTTTAAACGCGTCGAACAGGCTTTGGGGAACGCTAATCTGCGCATTGATCCCCTCTTTGGCAATGTAGACACGACCAAACACGTTCATTTCAGTCAACGCCATGTAGAGTGCGTCGCGAAATGCCTGGGGTTCATCCAACTGGAAGTATTTATAGAAGGAGACCGTGGTGCGAGGCTCGGTTTCAGCAAGCATGCGCGCCTTCAGTTCCTCATTGGAAACACGGTTATGTAACACTGGCATGGTGTACGATCCTGTTTTACGTGAGGTTAACGACATTAATTCTGTGTTAGCATTTTGTTGCTAGCACAATAGCGCGGCATGATACACCAGCGTTTAGCCTCTGTCAGTCGGAGAGAACCCCCTAAGAAATATCAATGCGAGCTACACAAGGAGATTTGATGACTAGTTTCAACGTGAGGGTTTCGTCATAATACTGCCCTCTTGTGATTGGTGACCGTACCACCAAAGGTCAAAAACCATCGCGAACCGATGCTATGATAGGCGTCTGACTAAATCCGTATAAAAATCAGCTTATAGCACATTTCAAATGCGCCATTAAACGCCATATTCAACTACTCTTCGGAGTGGTGTTCTGAAAATTCCATTAACACAAGGCGTGATTTACCGCCGTTTTCGATATAAAGGCCATGACGACAATCCCCTCATTCAACCGTTCGCTGTTGCATCCGCGCTATTGGCTTACCTGGCTGGGCATAGGCATCCTTTATCTGGTCGTCCTGCTTCCTTATCCGATCATTTACCGCTTAGGGACTCATCTTGGCCGGCTATCAATGCCCATATTGAAGCATCGTGTCCAGATTGCTCGACGCAACCTGGAATTGTGTTTTCCCGACATGTCCGCCGAGAAGCGGGAAGCGCTGGTACGTAGCAACTTCGAATCAGTCGGCATGGGCGTCATGGAAACCGGTATGGCGTGGTTCTGGCCAGACTGGCGCATCGCACGTTGGTTTAAGGTCTCCGGCCTGGAGAATATGCAGCCCCTGCGCGAACAGAATCGAGGGATATTGCTGATCGGGATTCATTTTCTCACGTTGGAACTCGGGGCTCGCATTTTTGGCATGCAAAACGCCGGGATCGGCGTGTATCGTCCGAATGACAATAAACTGATTGACTGGCTGCAGACTTGGGGCCGCATGCGGTCAAACAAGTCCATGCTGGACCGCAAGGATTTAAAAGGCATGATCCGCTCCCTTAAACAGGGAGAAATATTATGGTATGCCCCTGACCACGACTATGGCCCGCGCAGCAGTGTGTTCGTCCCGTTGTTTGCGGTCGAAAAAGCCGCGACTACGGCTGGCAGCTATATGCTGGCCCGGAGCGCAAAACCAGCGGTCGTTCCCTTTGTCCCCCGCAGACTGCCTAACGGCAAAGGTTATGAGCTCATCATTCAGCCCGCAGAACTAGACATACCGGTAGAGAATGAAATCGCTACGGCCACCTGGATGAACCATATCATTGAGCAAAATATCATGCTGGCTTGCGATCAGTATATGTGGCTGCACCGCCGATTTAAGACGCGTCCCCAGGGTGAATCCTCTCTGTATTAGCCCTTTCTCCTACTGCTGTGGATGGATGCCCATCCGCAGCTGATAAATGGATGACAGAAGAACCCCGAATCCTTTCTTACCCTGCTCGACGCGAACAAAACCGTAAGTGTCAAAATCCGTCTTCATAGAAGGCGGCTTTGACTCAGCCCCCTAAAAAGGGGCTTAAACACGATTCTTCCATCCCCCCAGTCGCATCTGTCTTTCCACTTTCTCTTTCGCTACTTTGTCCTGAAACCTGACATATCTGCGAATGATCTCTTCGTTCTCTCCTACCGAGTCCACGAAATACCCTCTTTGCCAAAACTGGTTTCAAACTGGGACAGTATTTAGCATGAGCATCCTACGGGCAAAGCCCCACAGGAACGATCACCACCTCCATAGGCGGTGGTTTAAGAGTGACAAATAAAAAAAGCCCGATGATATTCATCGGGCTTTTTCGCTATACCGGTATTAACTACTCAACCGAGTCACATTACGACTTCACCGGCGGAGCGGAGAGGGTCTGATAATACTCAGCCCAGTCAGTGTAACGTTCAGGCTCCTGCCAGACATGGTAATGCAAGCGCGAGATCGTCACCGGGTCGCTGAGCAGCGCCAGACGTTGGTTATTTTCGACCTCTTGTGGTTTCAGGCTCAAGGCCTCCGCCACACGCTGTTCACGCACCGTTTCGATAGGCTGGCTGAAGCAATGTCTCGCCGTGGCCATCCC
Source organism: Lonsdalea britannica (assembly GCF_946477055.1). Classification (GTDB taxonomy): domain Bacteria; phylum Pseudomonadota; class Gammaproteobacteria; order Enterobacterales; family Enterobacteriaceae; genus Lonsdalea; species Lonsdalea britannica_A. The sequence continues at coordinate 6,114 of NZ_CAMKXG010000066.1, forward strand.
GCTGGCTAATGCGTTGATCGTCGGGTCAAAGACCGCATGCATAAATCCGTTGTTCAGCTTACGTTCACGGTTGAGGCGGAAATACTCATCCGTAGCCACCAGTTCACGCGGCGGATTGAACTCTTCCGGAATCAGCAGCAGCTTCGCACGTTTGCAGGCCAGACCCAGATTGGCGCGGCTGGAGTACACCGACACCCAAGGTGACAGAATCAACGAGAAGACAATCGGCGCCAACCACCATAAGAAGCGAAGATCCAGCCAGGCCATTCCCAGCGCCCAGACTAGCCCAAGCACCAACTGCGAGCCGTGGCGGGTGAATGCTTCGCCCCACGAGGTTGCATCATCATCACGCTGCGGAGAATTCCACTGTACCGACCAGCCCAGGAAAGCGCTAACAACGAATACCGTATGAAACAGCATTCTCACCGGCGCCAACAAGACGGAGAACAGCATTTCCAACAGCAGTGAAATGAACACCCGGATGACACCGCCGTACGGCTTCGCCCCTTTGGCACAGGCCAAAATCACGCTCAGCAATTTCGGTAAGAACAGCAGGACCAGCGTGGTGGAGAATAGCGCGATGGCAAGCTCAGGTCGCCACTGCGGCCATACCGGGAACAACTGCCGCGGCTGCAGGAAGTACTGAGGTTCCATTAAGGTATGCACAACCTGCAACGCGGTCGATAAGGCCAGGAACATAAACCATAGCGGCGCGGAGAGGTATGACATCACCCCGGTCAGGAACACTGCGCGATGCACGGGATGCATACCTTTGACCAGGAACAACCGGAAATTCATCAGGTTGCCGTGACACCAACGACGGTCACGCTTCAACTCATCCAACAGGTTCGGCGGCAGCTCTTCATAACTACCGGGCAGATCGTAAGCAATCCACACCCCCCATCCAGCTCTGCGCATCAGCGCGGCTTCGACGAAGTCATGAGACAGGATTGACCCGGCGAAAGAACCTTCTCCCGGCAGCGGCGCAAGCGCACAGTGCTCGATAAAGGGTTTGACGCGGATAATGGCGTTATGGCCCCAGTAATGGGACTCGCCCAACTGCCAGAAATGTAGCCCTGCCGTAAACAGCGGTCCGTAGACGCGTGTCGCGAACTGCTGGCAGCGCGCATACAACGTGTCCATACCCGATGCTCGCGGCGATGACTGGATGATCCCGGCATTCGGATTCGCTTCCATCAGTCTGACCAGATTGGTCAGGCAATCTCCGCTCATCACGCTGTCGGCGTCCAGTACCACCATGTAGCTATACTGACTCCCCCAACGACGGCAGAAATCATCGATGTTGCCGCTTTTCCGTTTTACACGACGGCGACGACGGCGATAGAAGATATGACCTTCGCCTCCGACTTCACGACACAAATCCATCCATGCTTTCTGCTCTGCGATGCAGATATCGGGATCGTTGCTGTCACTCAACACATACATGTCGAAGTGAGCTAACTGCCCCGTCGCTTCAACCGATTCATAAGTCGCCCGTAAACCGGCAAATACCCGTTCTACGTCTTCATTACAAATTGGCATAATCAACGCAGTGCGATGTTCCGGATTGAGGGGCTCATTGCCTACCGTACTGGACGAAATGCTGTATTTATCCTTACCGATCAGCAACTGCAGGAATCCCATGAGCGCAGTCCAGAAGCCCGCAGAGACCCAGCAGAACAGAATGGCGAATAAAATCAGGATGCCGCTTTGCAATACGTAAGGCAGCAGCTGCATAACGGTACGCAGCCAGTCCTGATGTGCCATCTCGAAGGGATCAATCAGCGCCCATCCCTGATACGGCAGGATGGTTTTCATATACCAGGTCGCGATTGTCGTTTGAAACAGCGTCAGAATCAGAAGGATGTAGCGACGGATCGTACCCACGGTACGCCACCGGCTCTCTTCTTTGTTTTCCTGCGCCGTTACACGGCGGTGACGAGGTGCGGTCGACTGCCCCAAGATACCATGCCACCAGCGCACAAGCGGGTTGGTTTGCCAGATATCAGGAAACATCACGGCGCGTTTGATCTTCGGCATCGCCTGAATCGCAGTGCGCCCTTCCCGATCTTTGATCAGCTGTTTTTCCTGGGACGGATTGTCTCCCCAGCCCATATCCAGGCGACGCTTCACGGAGATTAACGGCAAATCATCTTCGGTTCGAAGATTCACCGAATCGCCATCGGCTAAAGCCTGATGCACTTCCGATGGGTTTGAGGGAGTCGTTGAATGCGGGAGGGATTCACGCAACGTCTCTGCCTGCTCGGCAGGCAGAGACAATTTCTCGACATAGTCGAGAGAGGAAGTTGACTTATTCATTGGCAGGCAACTGATAGCTCCATGTTTCAGTCAAAGTAGTCTCGCCATTCACCAACGCTGCACGCATTTCTGTTGGCTTTTTACTGTCCTTCACGCGCAGACGGAGCGTCAAACGCCAGCCTTTGGTTACAGGGTTGTAACGTACGCTGTTTTCGACGATTTCACCGTTATCACCGATGCTCACCTGAGGCGCTACCGGCGTCGCGGGATCCATGTCTTTCATCTGCGTACCGACGAAATCCACCAGGAAAGCAATTGTCCCATCCGGCTGACGGATCAGGTTCGACTGCTTCACGTCCCCCGTAGAACGCATGGTCTGCTTAACATAGGCAATTTCAGGAGAATGCAATGTATCTTCATCCGTCGTGAAATGCAGGCGGTATTTCACATCCAGCGGCTTCCCTTTTTCCGGCAACGTATCCGGCGTCCAGAAAGAAACGATGTTGTCGTTGGTTTCATCCGCCGTGGGGATTTCTACCAGTTCTACCTTGCCTTTGCCCCAGTCGCCCTTCGGCTCAACCCAACCACTCGGACGCTGATCGTAACGATCGTCCAGGTCTTCATAGCTGGTGAAGTCGCGACCGCGCTGCAGCAGACCAAAACCTTTAGGGTTCTCGATAGTATAGGTGCTGACGGACAAATGTTTCGGATTGTTCAGCGGACGCCATATCCATTCGCCGTTGCCAGCATGGATAGAAAGGCCATTGGAGTCATGCAGGTTCGGACGATAATTCAGCGTCGGCGACGGCTGGTTCGGTCCGAACAGGAACATACTGGTCAGCGGCGCAATACCCAGCTTGCCGACGTTATCACGCAGGTAAACTTTAGCCTGAACGTCTACGACGCTATCGCGGCCCGGGTAGACGGTAAAGCGGTAAGCGCCCGTCGAACGCGGCGAATCCAACAGCGCGTAAATAACCAGATGCTTGTCATTCGGTTTTGGACGCTCGATCCAGAATTCACGGAAACGTGGGAATTCTTCACCGGACGGCAGTGCCGTGTCGATAGCCAGTCCACGCGCCGACAGACCGTAGATCTGACCTTTGCCGATAACGCGGAAGTAGCTCGCGCCCAGCATGCTGACGATCTCGTCGTTTTTATCCGCCTGATTGATAGGGTACAGAATTTTAAAACCGGCGAACCCGAGGTTTTTCACCGCGTCAGGATCGTGGTTGACTGAACCAAAGTTAAAGTAGTCAGGCGAATATTTGATTTCTTTTACCGAGGTAGCGGTAACTTCATTGATTTTGACAGGGATATCGAAGTACATCCCCTGATGATAGAACTGCAGCTTGAACGGGGTAGGCGTTGCGTTCCAGTATGATTTATCCTGATTGAAACGAATCTGCTGATAGTCGGCGAACTTCATGTCGCGGAATTGATCGGGCAGATTACTTTTCGGTGCTTCAAACCCCTTTGCTGCCAGTTTTTCCGCCTGTTGCGCGACATCGTCAATAGAAAATGCCCATGCAGGCAAAGACGTCAAAGACAGCATTACAGCGGCTGAGAGCAAGCGAAGATTGTTGACTCGCTGTTTAACCTTAAATTTATTAACCAGCACATCTCCCCCTGTATGTGTGCTTCAATCAACTAAAATCCATATTAATGGATAAGTTAGCTATCCGACAACTTCATAAAGATTTGGTTCATTATGATAGGTCAGCGTTTAAACAACGGCTATCTCTATTCGTCATTTAATCCCGATTTAAACGGGCATCGGTGATTCACATTTCCCTTTTTCAGACTTTGGGACAACGATTCTCACAGACCGCAGCCATCTCATTCCTTAAAGCGCTAAATGCGCATAATTCATTATCAAGCCGTCATTCCATGACAGGGCACTACCATAACGGAAATTGTAGGGATTTCGCCTAGGAATAGTCCGTTAGGCGTAAAAGCAGGGATTCTCCTCTTAGATTTGGTCTTGAGCAAGCGCAATCACAGCGGACAGAAGTGAAGTTTCTTTAATTGGAAACCCGTGCGCAATCAGGCCAGCATGACGCAGAAGAATATACATTTTTGTAACGTTTGTTCCCCTAAATACGCTACAGTCATGCCATCAAATTATGCTCTATGCTTAAGCGCACATGTCACTGTTTGAGTTAAGGCGAAAGCGCGGCCCCTATTGGCTGAGTATTTTCGCCGTCATCATGATTTTTATCTCTCCAGCGGTTTCTCAACTGCTGGCGCGGAGTCATGACGTCCAGACGCAAACAAGACATCATCACGCGCATTCGAACGCCTCGGCGTCAAGACATGAACACGCCTCTTCGCTTTCTCGTGATTGCCATGATGCGGCGCAGGCACAGAGCGCGTGCGGCTATTGCGTCCTATTTGGGCATCTTCCCGCGCTACCCGCCTCCGGCGGCGATCTAATACCGTGCATCTACTGGCGTGCCTTAAATTCATCGAAAAGAGACTTGCCTCAGCTCATTGCTGATTCGCACTATTTCTCCCCGCTGGCGCGCGCACCACCACCCTTTTTCAGATTCCACTCTCTTCTTACGCGCCCACAGGTTTGAAACATCGCGCCTGTGCGCCCTGTTTCATTATTTTTGCGGAGACGTTATGTCTGCTCCTAAAACCGGGGAAAAACGCCCAAGCGCCGAACAGAATCCTCTCCCAGGCTCTTCCGGGCTAAGGACGTTCTTCCTACGGATACACTTTTATATTGGCCTGTTCGTCGGCCCGTTTATTTTTATCGCCGCACTCACCGGCACCCTGTATGTATTAACGCCTCAGCTCGAAAATCGGCTCTATGCGCACGTGCTTTACACCGACATCGAAGGAACGCCACAACCGCTGTCATTGCAGGTTGCGGCGGCAATGCGCGTCCTGGCTAACGAAAAAAATACGACATTATCTGCAGTCAGACCCGCACCATCCCCGGGCGAGACAACTCGCGTCATGTTTTCGTCTCCTGATTTAGGGCCTTCGGAAAGTCGATCCGTCTTTATCGATCCTGTGTCATTGGCGGTCAAAGGCGATCTGACTGTTTACGGCACCAGCGGAATTTTGCCGTTCCGTCTCTGGCTGGATAACCTGCATCGCAGTCTGTTGCTGGGGAGCCTCGGCAGAAATTACAGCGAACTGGCCGCCTCGTGGCTGTGGATTGCGGCGTTAGGCGGCGCTTACCTGTGGTGGACGGGTCGTCAGTCGCCCATCAACGCGAAAAAAACCGATGCCGTACGCAGCGCGCGTCGCCGATTACGCCGACGCCATACGGTGACCGGACTGGCTTTACTCGCGGGCCTACTCTTTTTCTCTGCGACAGGACTAACCTGGTCGCGCTGGGCTGGTGACAACGTATCGCAGCTGCGTTACGCCCTAGGCTGGCAAACGCCAGCAGTCGCCACGCAACTTTCCGGAAGCACCGAGCCCTCTCCACACAACGAGCATGCCCACCATATGATGATGGACATGCCGGATAAAACACCGATCGACCCCGCCCGCTTTGATCGGGTGTTGGCATCCGCCCGCGCCGCAGGCATTGAGGCAAGAAAAATAGAGATTCGGCCGACATCAAAACCGCATCGCGCCTGGACGGTCACCGAGATGGAAAGAACCTGGCCCACCCGAGCAGATGCCGTAGCGGTCGACCCCGATTCAGGTCAGGTTGTCAGCAAGGTCGCCTTCAGCGACTTCCCGTTAGCGGCTAAATTGACCCGATGGGGCGTTGATATACATATGGGCGTGTTGTTTGGATGGCCTAATCAGCTATTACTTGCCGTTTTTGGCACAGGATTGTGCATGATGATTGTTTGGGGATATCGCCTGTGGTGGCTACGGCGTCCACGCGCTTCGGTTTCTAACAATCCCCTTCAGACAGTGACGGAGGCTTTTTTATCTTTATCGCTGGCATCGCGGGTTTTGGTGGTCATCGTCACTTTAGGGATCGGCATCTTCCTGCCAGCGATGGGAATCAGCGCAGTGATATTGATGTTGTTAGATATCCTTCGCTGGCTGCGATACCGCGCCTCTTTACCTACAAGAGAAAAGGACGCGAGCGGGACAAACACGAAGCAAGGGCGGGATAACGCACTATCCTGAAGACCCATCAGTAAAAATTCACACAGAAGCAGGTTGCTGGCTTGCTTCTGTGGTTGAGGTCCGCTCTATCACACGGCTCTCAACGTCTTTCCTTCAGCCAGGACAGATGCGTTTTTCCAATGTGCTTCACATTCCATACGCGCATTGGGGATATAGGAAGAGCGTAAAGGTAAACAGGTTTCTTCAATATCCCATGCCATAACCACATGGTGCTCCATGCGTAACGGTTTCAGCGCATAGATCATTGCAAAAAAGCCGCCACGGGAATCTGCTTTGTAGATTTCATATCGATGGCTCACTGCGCCAATGTCATCCCCAAACAGCAATGTTTCCTTTAAGGTACCAGTAGGCATACGCCCTCCCTGTTAAAAAATAAGACCTTTCATTGTGTGTCTATCGGCAGCTCCAGCGTGAATTTTAAAATTGTGTCGGTAAAATATTCGATAGCTCAAATATTGTGGGGGGCGAAAGTCCGGAATTAATAGTGGATGATCGGGGAATAGCTGGAATGGGGAAAGTGAATATATGCCTCCCTTGTCACCGGCAGGCATAAAGGTTGGTTTTATTTCTTTTTGACAGAACCTTTGTTTTTTTCCTTTATCAACTGCCGCAACTTTTTAAGCTCTTTAGCCGATAGCGGTTGTTCCAACAGTTCTTCAGTATGTTGATTATCAATGGCGTCTGCTTGCTGGGTGTCTGACAGCTCTGGCTCAAAGCTTCTCAGCAAACGAGCGCTGACTTCAGCACTAATCGAAACCCCGTTCGCGGAGGCCGCGGCTTTGATTCTTTCTTTGAGCTCATGAGTGATTTTTAACGACAGGCTTGATATCTCGTTCATTTTATTCCCTTTTAAACAGGATAAAAAACCAACCTATTTCAGCTGGCCGATTAAGTCCATATAGTCACCAAAAATTAATATTGCTGTCACAATTATTCAGCTGATATTTAGCCCACCAGCAATGTTTCAATTTTGGTTTGCCCTACCGGTATAAAGCATTTTCAGGCCCCTCGCCTTCTTTATTTACTCATTTTAATGCCCTGAACTTGCCCCTTTCATCACTTCCGGCGGCTCAAGCCTCTATCCATAAGTAAATCTTTTTTTTCTACGGACTCGTCAGAATTTCCCTCGATTTGCCACTATGATTAATCGGCCGGGTAAACGTTCCACGCTTCCCCATTGTGTTAAAGGATTGATCACAAATTGGCAACGTCTTAAACTACGCGCCGCCTGCGACTATAAGGAAGAGAACAACGTGGCTCATCATCATCTGTGGGAAATGATTAAAACTATTTATTTCACTGGTTTTTTTCTATCGCTGGTCTTCACCTTCTTCGTCAGCAAGGACCGCTCGATGCTGATACGCCTGCTCTGCGCGATTGTAATCGGCCTGACCTGGCCAATGAGTTTTCCCGTAGTCGTGATGTTCTCTTTCTTTTAATCATTTCCCTTTGCCCTATCAGCGTGTTTATTATTCCCGCACTATTAGTGCAACTCGCCTTTAATGGCGGCCTTGAACTCTCGAAAGTCAAAGATCCCACAGATGAATAAGATTTTGATAAGCGCCTGTTTAGCGGGATTTCCCGTTCGATATAACGGTTCAGATAAAAAAACGGTCCAGCACTATCTCGACCATTGGCAGCGGGAACAGCGTCTGATTGTCTTTTGTCCCGAACTGGCGGCGGGGTTTTCCACCCCGCGGCCCCCGGCGGAAATTATCCCCACTCAACGCCGGAATGAGGTCATCGCGTCAGGAGCTCGGGTGGTTGAAGAAACGGGAGGCGACGTCACGGAGCGATATATTTTGGGCGCCTGGCTGGCGCTGGAAATGGCGCAACGGCATCACTGTCGATTCGCACTGCTCACCGACGGTAGTCCTTCCTGCGGTAGCCAGACTATCTATAGCGGCCATTTCAACGGAAAAACCGTTGCGGGCAGTGGCGTCACTGCCGAACTGTTGAGATCGAAGGGAGTCGAGGTATTTTCGGACCGGGAGATCCTCAGCCTGATTGA
>NZ_CAMKXG010000067.1 GCF_946477055.1 Lonsdalea britannica
CCCGGAGGCGCCATGATTTCAACGCCTACCGGCGCGGCGGCCAGTTCGATCTCGATTTCTTTATCGTCCAGTTGGCCTTCACGCAGTTTTTTACGGAAAGCCTGACGGGCAGGAGACTGTTCCTGATTCTCTTCAGACTGTCCCCAGTTGTTTTTGGCCGGTGGGATCAGCGCGTCCAGAATACGTTCTTCCGCCAGTTCTTCGGCGCGAACGCGGTTCTTTTCCAGAGACTGGTGACGCACCATCTTCAGCGCGGCGTCGGTCAGATCGCGGATAATGGAGTCCACTTCTTTACCGACGTAGCCGACTTCGGTGAACTTGGTCGCTTCCACCTTGATAAACGGCGCGTTGGCCAGTTTGGCGAGACGACGGGCGATCTCGGTTTTACCTACACCGGTCGGGCCAATCATCAGAATATTTTTTGGCGTAACCTCGTGGCGAAGGTCTTCGTCCAGTTGCATGCGACGCCAGCGGTTGCGCAGGGCGATTGCCACGGCCCGTTTCGCCTTGTTCTGGCCGATGATGTAGCTGTCAAGCTCGCTGACTATTTCGCGCGGGGTCATTTCAGACATAGTAGATCCTTACGCCTTGGAGGCTAATTCTTCAATCGTGTGGAACTGATTGGTATAGATGCAGATATCACCGGCGATACCGAGTGATTTCTCGACGATTTCTTTGGCGCTCAGGTCGGTATTCTCCAACAGGGCGCGTGCGGCGGACTGGGCATAGGGACCACCGGAACCGATAGCGATCAAGTCGTTTTCCGGTTGTACGACATCGCCGTTGCCGGTGATGATCAGCGAGGCGTTCTCATCCGCCACGGCCAGCAATGCTTCCAGACGGCGCAGCATGCGGTCGGTACGCCAGTCTTTGGCTAATTCCACTGCGGCTTTTACCAGATGTCCTTGGTGCAGTTCCAATTTACGTTCGAACAGTTCAAACAGGGTGAAGGCGTCTGCGGTGCCGCCCGCAAATCCGGCGATGACACGGTCGTTATAAAGACGGCGTACCTTCCGCACGTTACCTTTCATGACGGTGTTGCCAAGGGTGGCTTGACCATCTCCGCCGATGACGACTTGGCCATTGCGGCGTACGCTTACGATTGTTGTCACGAGCTAATCCCCGTTCTAAAGAAAAAGGCCCCCGCAATGTGCGGGGCATGTTGAAGTTAGAAATGGGGACGGGACGGGGGTTTTCAACCCCCGGAGGCTAATGGAATACAGCTGCTGTTGCCCATACCTTTCAGTTTTTGGACCATCTTGTCCGCCGCGGGGCGACTGCTGTAAGGACCGAGTATGATGCGATTCCAGCCGCCGCTACTGGTAATACGGCTTTCGACGCCCGCGAAGGCCAGTTGCGCTCGGATGGACTCTGCTGGAGCCATGGCCTTGAATGAGCCGCATTGGATCATCCACCGCTGCGCTTTCTCGGGTTTGTCCACCGGAGCCTTGGCCGTTTCCGTGTTGGCGGGAGCGGTATTTTTCGGCACAGCGGGCGCCGTTTTCGGCACATTCTGATTCGGTTGCTGCGTCAGCGGCGCGACAGGCGCAGGCGTCGCCGTCTGCGGTTTGATAAACACCTGAGATCGCGGCACCTGAGTCTGGTCGTTATACGGCACTTCGGACAGCTGGGTCGGCTGGCGGCGCATGTCCGACTGCATCTGCTCCAGCAATTGGCGCTGCTCTTCCGTTAGCTCCCCCGCCGAGCGCACTTCGCCGCCGGCGGAAGGTTCCGTCGGTGTCGTCACGCCAATCTGGCGATTTTCCAGTTCTTTGATGTAGCGCCAGCGTTCTTCGGGTTTAGGCGGAAGCCCGTTGCCCTTGCCGCCGGCATGATTAGGAAGTACCGGAATTTCCTGCGGTTTGTTATGGGCAATGAAATACAGCCCGCCCGCGAAGGTCACCAATACGGCAACCGCCAGCGCAATCATGGTTTTGGATGCGCCTGAGGAACCCTTTTTTTTCCGGCTGGATGTCTTTTTCCGGCGTGTGCCTGAACGCCCCCGCCCGACATAGTCTCTTTGTGCCACTATCGTTTCACTACGAAGTAAAAAAAGTAACAGGATGTCATGTTACTGAACCCTAAAATGTTTGACTAGCACCGTGATTCCTAAAGCCGGTGACGCGCAAAATTCGGCGGAGCGGTACTGTCGCGAATGACCAGTTTACTGGACAGCAGGCGTGAGCCCCGGGTTACGGAATGCCCCTGCAGCTGTTCAAGCAGCAGCAGCGTTGCCTCACGTCCGATTTCGTAGCGGGGTTGAGCCACGGTGGAGAGCGGGGGGAAGCAGTAGCTGGCCTGGATAATATCATCAAATCCCATTAGCGATAGATCCCGCGGCACGTTCAGACCCATTTTATGAGCTTGCGCCAGCGCACCCAACGCTATGGTATCACTATGACAGAAAATCGCGGTTGGTGGGGTAGGATGTGACATCAAAACCCCCAACCCGCGGATGCCGGTGTCGTAGCTGAAATCCCCCCGCACGATATAGTGGTTATCCACCGTCAGGCCGCCCCGCCGCAACGCCTGAATGTAGCCTTGCAGCCGATATTCGCTGAGAGGCAGAGTATCTGGGCCTGCAATACAGGCGATGCGCTGATGGCCCAGCTCATGAAGATAGTGCACGGCGTCGAACGCGGCAGTCAGGTTGTCGATATGGACCGTCGGCATTTCCAGTTCAGGAGCGAACTCATTCGCCATCACCATCGGCGGCAGATTGCGGCGTGCCGCCTTACCGGCATCGAACGGCAAGTCGGACCCGAGCAGCAGCATACCGTCCACCTGAGTGGTGATGTTGGGATCGGACAGCTTCCTGTCTTGTCGCTGTTGGTATGCGCAGTCGCCAATCAGAACCAGATAACCCCGTGCCGCCGCCGTCTCTTCGATCCCGTGAATCACCTCGTTGAAAAAAGGATCGCTGATATCCGGGACGATCGCCAATAGCGTTCGGGTTTCATGCCGTTTGGCGTAACGAGCGGACGCGTATTGCAAATAGCCGACGGCCTTGGCCGCTTCCTCGACCTTTTGTCGGGTTCCGGCCGAGACTTTTTCCGGATCCATCAGGGCTCGGGATACTGTGGCGGTTGAGACGCCCGCCTTGTCCGCCACGTCTTTCATCGTTGCAGCGGCCGTGTCTTTGTTCTCCAACGCTTATTCTCCTCACGCCAGCTTCCGCTGCTGCGTCTTTTGACGCCTGTCAGCCAGGACCGCCTGTATACCGCAGTTAGATTTTCACCGTGTTCAGCATAGCGCCTTGCGGCGTAAGCACTAACAGATCACGCATTATAGTTGTGGATTTATCATTCGCTGAACAGCGTCAAGCGCGCGTTTTTCGCGTTGGTTCGCAAAATCATAGAAGAATCAATATGAAGAGAACGTCACCCGTCCGTCGGGTCGACGTCCAGCACCCATTTCACTTTGCGCGACTGCGGCAGGGTGTCGACGAGGCTCAGGGAAGTCCGCAGCAGATGCTGTAGCCGCGCGCGAGAGGGGTGCTGAATCAGCAGCTGCCAGCGAAATCGTCCTGCGCGTTTGGGCTGTAGCGCGGGCACCGGTCCCAGCACCCAGAGGTTTTCGTCGCGCAGCGGGCTGGCTTCCAGCAGGTTACGCAGCTGGTGAAGGAATTGGCTGGCCTGCTGATTATCATGATCGTCAGCGCGAAACAGAACGTGATTGGTGAACGGCGGCAGGGCCACGCTTTGGCGCTCTTTCAGCGTTTGGGCGGCGAAGGCGTCGTAGCCCTGCTGCAACAGCGTTTGCAGTAGCGGATGTTCAGGGTGATGAGTTTGCAATACCACCTCGCCGGCTTTTCCTGCGCGTCCGGCGCGGCCGGAGACCTGGGTGTAAAGCTGGGCGAATCGTTCCGCGGCCCGGAAGTCGGCGGAAAATAGAGAGCTGTCCACGTCCAGCAACGCCACCAGCGTCACGTCAGGGAAGTGGTGGCCTTTAGCCAACATCTGCGTCCCTATCAGGATCCGGGCGCCGCCCTGACGCACCTGCGCCAGCTGTTGCTCCAGCGCTCCCTTGCGGCTGGTGGTATCGCGATCGATGCGAGTAATCGGTGTCTCGGGAAAGAGGGCGGGCAGCGCCTGTTCGAGCTGTTCGGTGCCCAGTCCCACCGGCATCATATTGGTTGAGCCGCAGTCAGGACATTGTTGTGGCACCGGCCGCTGGCTGTCGCAGTGATGGCAACGCAGCATCTGCTGGTGCTGATGCAGTGTGTAATAGTGGTCGCAGCGTGGACACTCGGCGATCCAGCCGCATTCATGGCACATCACCACCGGCGCAAAGCCGCGCCGATTAAGAAACAGAATAACCTGGTTTCCTTCCCGAACGTGGTGGCGTATCCGTGCAATCAGGGGTTGCGATAGACCGGTGTTGAGCGGCAGTCCCTTCAGGTCGAGGATATGCTGCTGGGCAAGCCGCGCATTACCGGCTCGTTTGCTGAGACGTAACTGACGGTATTTGCCGATTTGGACGTTATACAGCGTTTCCAGCGCCGGAGTCGCGGAGCCCATGACGATAGGGATATTCTCTTCCCGAGCGCGGAACACGGCCAGATCGCGGGCGTTGTAGCGCCACCCCTCCTGCTGTTTATAGGAGTTGTCGTGCTCTTCGTCGATGACGATGAGACCCAGTCGAGCGAAAGGCGTGAACAGGGCGGAGCGGGTGCCGATCACGATGGCGGCTTCCCCGTTTTTCGCCCGCAGCCACACGGCCAGACGTTCGCTGTCGTTCAAACCGGAGTGCAGCGCGTCTACCGGCGCGTTAAAGCGGTCTCTGAAGCGAGCAATGGTTTGTGGCGTCAATCCGATTTCCGGTACCAGCACCAGCGCCTGCTTTCCCTGCGCCAGGATGTTTTCCAACACGCTGAGATACACCTCGGTCTTGCCGGAGCCGGTAATGCCAGCCAGCAACCAGGCGGAAAAATGCTGATCTTCGCTGCGTATCGCGCCGACGGCGGTCGCCTGCTCGGTATTCAGACGCAGGCGTTCGCCGCTGACGTTGAAGTCCGGTCGCCAGTCTCGCGGCGCTTGCGATAGGGGTCTCAGGTCGCACAGCCCTTTAGCGCGTAATGCTTGCAGAGCGGCTTCGGTCAGTTGGGCGTCGCTGACCTGATGACGGTAGAGCGGCCCTTGCAGTAACGCGGCCAGCGCCTGCTGCTGTTTGGGCGCGCGTTTCAACGTCGGCAGCGGGGTTTCACGCCCTTGTTCGGTGGCGAACCACTGCCACAGCGGCGCCGTATGAGCGGGTTTACCCTGACGCAGCAGCGTCGGCAGCGCGTGAAACAGCACTTCGCCGATGGGATAGTGGTAGTACTCCACGGCCCACATCAGGATGCGCCACAGGCTGGCGGGAAATAACGACTCCGGGTCCAGCACGTCCTGCAAGGGTTTGAGCTGGGTCAACGGCAGCGCGCTGTTATCGCTGAGAGCGGTCACAATGCCAATCATCCTGCGGTTGCCAAACGGTACGCGTACCCGCATGCCGGGAGCCGGGGGAAGGGATCCCGGGGGCAGCAGATAATCAAAAGTACGCGCCAGTGGCACGGGCAGGGCAACCTGAACGACAGGCATGGCATCTCCGTCCGAAAGCTAAGGGGAAACTCTTTATACAGCATGGATGGCGAGTCGAAAGCGGCACAATGCGATTGTGCGGAAAACCATCCGGGCGATAGTGTACATGGTGCGGCAGGTTCTGTGTGGGGGTGATTGCATCGGCTGGTTAATTTCTGTATGATTCGCCGCCTTTATACCGCGTGTATAAAGATAAAACGAATTCAACTTCAACCTCGTGTGGTGTCTGGCGGAATAGGGCTGGATAGCGACACGGCCTTAATCAGAGGTTTCCCATGAAAGAAGGTATCCATCCGAATTACAGCGAAATTACTGCATCTTGCTCTTGCGGTAACGTCATCAAAACCCGTTCTACTGCGGGTCACGATCTGAACCTGGACGTATGCTCCGCTTGCCACCCGTTCTACACGGGCAAACAGCGTGTTGTTGACACCGGTGGTCGTGTTGATCGCTTCAACAAGCGTTTCAGCATCCCGGGCAGCAAGAAGTAATTTGCTTCACGGTTTTTGCCGCGGATTTTCTTCCGCGCATAACAAAGGCACCCTCGGGTGCCTTTGTCGTTTCTGGATGCCGTTCACGGCATCACTTAGTATTCCCAGGTATCCGGGTTGATACCCATTTCCCGCATAATCTGTTTGGCCGCCTCGGGGATTTCATCGCAGCGTTCTTTACGCAGGTCTTCATCATTCGGCAACGGTTGCCCGGTAAATGCATGGAGAAACGCTTCGCAAAGCAATTCACTGTTGGTGGCGTGACGCAAGTTGTTCACCTGACGACGGGTGCGTTCATCAGTTAAAATCTTCAATACTTTCAACGGAATGGAAACTGTGATCTTCTTGACCTGTTCACTTTTCTTGCCGTGTTCAGCGTATGGGCTTACGTATTCGCCATTCCACTTAGCCATGAGATACCTTAAAAATTATCGTGATGAGGACAGTCACTGTCATAAATTGTCTTAATTCTAGCGATTATTATAGGGATGCTCAATCTATACGCAAAGAAGTTTAGAAGTCTAGATGTATTGACGTCTATGTTGACTGCGTTTACTCTTGGGTCTCTTCATTCAGCTACCAGTCAGGAATCTCACCGATGACGCGCAAACAGGCCACTATCGCAGTTCGCAGCGGGTTGAATAACGACGAGCAGTACGGTTGTGTCGTTCCCCCTATTAACCTCTCCAGCACTTACAACTTCGCCGGTTTCAATCAGCCCCGTGAACACGATTATTCACGACGCGGCAATCCGACCCGCGACGTCGTGCAACGGGCGCTTGCCGAGCTGGAAGGCGGGGCGGGCGCGGTGATGACGAATAGCGGTATGTCGGCGATCTTGCTGGTTTGCACCGTTTTCCTGCGTCCGGGCGATCTTCTGGTAGCGCCTCATGACTGCTACGGCGGCAGCTACCGTCTGTTCGACAGCCTGAGCAAACGTGGCGCGTTCCGGGTGAAATTCGTCGATCAGGGCAACGACGCGGAGTTGAAAGCGGCGCTGGCGGAAAAACCGCAGCTGGTGCTGGTGGAAAGCCCCAGTAATCCGCTGCTGCGCGTAGTCGATATCGCCGCGATCTGTCAGGCGGCGCGTGATGCGGGTGCGGTGAGCGTGGTGGATAACACCTTCCTGAGTCCGGCGCTGCAGAATCCGCTGAGTCTCGGCGCCGATTTGGTCGTGCACTCCTGCACCAAGTATCTCAACGGCCACTCGGATGTGGTCGCGGGGACAGTCATTGCGCGCGACCCAGAGCTTGTGACCGAACTGGCCTGGTGGGCCAACAATATTGGCGTGACCGGCGCGGCGTTTGACAGCTATCTGCTGCTGCGCGGCCTGAGAACGTTGTCTCCCCGCATGGCGGCGGCGCAGAAGAACGCGCTGCAGATTGTGGAATTCCTCCAGCAGCAACCGCTGGTGAAAAAACTGTACCACCCCTCTTTACCGGAAAACGCCGGGCATGACATCGCGCGTCGCCAGCAATCCGGTTTTGGGGCTATGCTGAGCTTTGAGCTGGACGGCGATGAAGAGACGTTGCGCCGTTTCCTGTCCTCACTGGAGCTATTTACGCTGGCGGAGTCGTTGGGGGGCGTTGAGAGCCTGATCTCCCACGCCGCCACCATGACTCATGCCGGAATGGCCCCGGAAGCGCGCGCTGCAGCAGGGATATCCGAAACGCTGCTGCGAGTTTCCGTCGGTATTGAAGACGGCGACGATTTGGTCGCCGATTTGAAACAGGCATTTCAGGCAGTAGCAAAGAGGTAACGATGAGTGCTTTAGGGATAGCGGGTGCCACCACAGGTCGGCAACTGCATAAATTTGGCGGCAGCAGTCTGGCTGATGTGAAATGCTATCAGCGCGTCGCCGGTATTATGGCCGAATATAGCCGTCCCGGTGACCTGATGGTCGTGTCGGCGGCGGGTGGCACCACTAACCAGCTGATTAGCTGGCTAAAGCTCAGTCAAACCGACCGTATTTCCGCGCATCAGGTGCAGCAGGCGCTGCGCCGCTATCAAAGCGAACTGATTGCGGGCCTGTTGCAGGAGGCCGCGGCAGAGCGGCTGACTTCTGCATTTATCCATGACCTTGAGCGTCTGGCGGCGCTGTTGGATGGCAAAATCACCGACGCGGTTTACGCCGAAGTCGTCGGACACGGAGAAATCTGGTCTGCCCGTCTGATGGCCGCCGTGCTGAATCAATCAGACATCGATGCCTCCTGGCTGGATGCGCGCACGTTTCTCTGCGCGGAGCGCTCCGCGTTGCCGCAGGTTGACGAAGGACGCTCCTGGCCGCTGTTACAGCAGCAGCTCACACAGCATGCTAATCAGCGTCTGGTGATTACCGGTTTTATCAGCCGCAATGAAGCGGGTGAAACGGTCCTGCTGGGAAGGAATGGGAGTGACTATTCGGCCACTCAGATCGGCGCGTTAGCGGATGTCGAACGTGTGACAATCTGGAGCGACGTTGCCGGGGTGTTCAGCGCGGATCCGCGCAAAGTCAAAGATGCCTGTCTGCTGCCGCTGCTGCGATTGGACGAAGCCAGCGAACTGGCGCGTTTAGCCGCTCCGGTCCTCCATACCCGCACGTTGCAGCCGGTGTCTGGCAGCGATATCAACCTTGAACTGCGCTGCAGTTATCAACCCGAACAGGGGTCGACGCGTATTGAACGCGTTTTGGCCTCTGGGACCGGCGCCAAGATCGTCACCAGCCATGATGATGTTTGTCTGATTGAGGTGACGGTACAAGATGGACACGATTTCCAACGTGTGCAGCAGGACGCCGGACAATTGCTTCAGCGCGCGCAGATTAAAGCGCTGGCGACAGGCATCCATCCTGACCGTAATTTGTTGCAGTTCTGCTATACCTCGGAAGTGGTTGATAGCGCCTGGTCGCTGCTGGAACAGTCGGCGCTGCCGATTCAGCTTCAACTGCGCGAAGGTTTGGCGATCGTTGCGGTCGTCGGGGCTGGCGTCGGCAATAACCCGCTTCATAGCCACCGTTTTTATCAGCAGCTAAAAGACCAGCCGGTCGAATTCGTTTGTGAATCGGACGATAGCATCAGTCTTGCGGCGGTGCTGCGCGTCGGACCGACAGAGCATCTGGTACGGGGTCTGCATCATTCCCTGTTCCGAGCGGAAAAGCGCATCGGACTGGTGCTGTTCGGTAAAGGAAACATTGGCTCCCGCTGGCTGGAGCTGTTCGCTCGCGAACAAACTCATCTGTCCGCGCGTACCGGCTTTGAATTTGTTCTGGCCGGTGTCGTCGACAGTCGCCGCAGCTTGCTTAATCACGATGGCTTAGATGCGGGATGTGTGCTGGCCTATTTCGACGACGAAGCTCAGGAACGCGACGAAGATGAGCTGTTCCTGTGGATGCGCGCTCATCCTTATGATGATTTGGTGGTGCTGGATGTGACCGCCAGTGGGGCCGTGGCCGATCTCTATCTGGACTTTGCGAGCTACGGTTTTCATGTCATCAGCGCGAATAAACAGGCGGGCGCTTCCGGCGGCGACAATTATCGTCAAATCCGCGATGCGTTCGCTAAAACCGGCGGTCATTGGTTATATAACGCCACCGTCGGCGCCGGATTGCCGGTGAACTATGCGGTCCGCGACCTGTGTGAAAGCGGAGACAGCATCTTGGCCATTAGCGGGATCTTTTCCGGCACGCTGTCTTGGTTATTCCTGCAGTTCGACGGCACGGTGCCGTTCACCGAGCTGGTGGATCAGGCATGGCAGCAAGGTTTGACCGAGCCGGACCCGCGAGACGATCTGTCCGGTCAGGACGTGATGCGTAAACTGGTGATTCTGGCGCGCGAAGCCGGCCATGACATCGAGCCGTCGCAGGTGCGTGTCGAGTCGCTGGTCCCCGCAGGCTGTGAACAGGGCTCCGTCGACCAGTTCTTCGAGGACGGCGAGTCGCTGGACGACCAAATGCTACAGCGGCTGGAAGCGGCCAATGAAATGGGATTGGTGCTGCGCTATGTGGCGCGCTTCGATGCCAGCGGTAAGGCGCGCGTCGGGGTGGAAGCCGTCCGTCCGGATCACCCTCTGGCCGCATTGCTGCCGTGCGACAACGTCTTCGCTATCGAAAGCCGTTGGTATCGGGATAACCCGCTGGTTATCCGAGGTCCGGGGGCGGGTCGTGATGTGACCTCCGGAGCTATCCAATCCGATCTGAACCGGTTGGCTCAACTGCTCTGATCTTGAGGATATCGGCGAAGTCGTCGTGAAAAATCGCTGTGTTCCTACTCCGCCCGAAGCGTTCTGCTTCGGGTTTTTTTATGCCTAAAATCAACGTGTTGTGTCGACACGAAAGCAACATGAATCCTCCTCACATTGCATGAATAAACATCAGCTCCCAAAGCGTTGACTACTGGTAGCGATTCGGCCATTTTTATATAGACGTCTAAACGTATAGACGTTTGCATGGTGGCAATGACAACGGCTAATTGAGGTAAGGATATGAGTTTTTTCCACGCGAATCATCAGGAGGCGCTGAATCAGAGCCTGGCGGAATTGCAGGGGCACATTAATGTTTCTTTCGAGTTTTTCCCGCCGCGCACCAGTGAGATGGAAGGGACGCTGTGGAGTTCAATTGACCGTTTGAGCAGCCTGAAACCCAAATTTGTGTCGGTGACTTATGGCGCTAACTCCGGCGAGCGCGACCGCACGCATAGCATCATTAAAGCCATTAAAGAACGCATTGGCGTTGATGCGGCGCCGCATCTGACCTGTATTGACGCAAGTCGTGATGAGCTGAAAGCGATTGCACAGGATTATTGGCAAAGCGGTATTCGTCACATCGTCGCGCTGCGAGGCGATCTCCCCCCTGAAGGTGGCAAACCTGAGCTTTATGCGGCGGACCTGGTGACCCTGCTGAAAGACGTGGGCGACTTCGATATCTCTGTGGCGGCCTACCCTGAAGTACATCCTGAGGCCAAAAGCGCCCAGGCAGATTTGATCAATTTGAAACGTAAAGTCGATGCGGGTGCTAATCGCGCTATCACCCAGTTCTTTTTCGATGTAGAAAGCTATCTGCGTTTTCGTGATCGTTGTGTCTCCACGGGGATCGACGTAGAAATTGTGCCGGGAATTTTACCCGTTTCTAACTTCCGACAGCTGCAGCGTTTTGCCACGATGACTAACGTACGCGTACCGAACTGGATGACGGCGATGTTTGACGGGCTGGATCACGATCCGGAAACGCGCAAGATGGTGGGCGCTTCCATTGCGATGGATATGGTGAAAATCCTGCGACGGGAAGGGGTGAAAGACTTCCATTTCTATACCCTGAATCGCGCGGAGCTGAGTTATGCGATTTGTCATACGCTAGGGGTTCGTCCCGCCATCGCGGCCTGATTGTCTCGCGCTGGCGTGCAGCGGCGCCACTCTTATCGGCATTCCCTACTGACGGGGATGCCTTCACGCTCCTTCTGACTGCAGGCATGCAGCTCTCGCCGGTTTCTCCATCACTCTTATCGATAGGCAAAAAAAAAGCGGGCCTGAGGCCCGCCAAAGTATCGTTGGCTTTCTTTTTACTTGTCTGCTTTTCAGGATGATATCGGCGTGATTCTGTACCGTTAGTGAATATCCGGTGCCGGTAGCCCGCATGGGGTAGGGTAGCCCCGGCCTGCCAGAAATTCACTGATCCTGAATGCCACAATCCAGTTGTAGCTTCTCTGCCCTGGTGGAGGCGTTGAATAAGTTCACCTTCATGTTCGGTAGCGTACAAAAAGAGAGCTGTTTGCTTAACTTGGAAGTATTATTGCTCACAGAGGTTGATAGGGCTAATCGTTCATTGCTATCCTATCTATCGTTATGGGCTATCGTGTTTAAGGAGAATTAAGGCATGAACATCCGGGATTTAGAATATCTTGTGGCGTTAGCGGAGCACCGGCATTTCCGCCGAGCCGCTGATTCTTGCCACGTTAGCCAACCTACGCTGAGCGGGCAGATTCGCAAGCTCGAAGACGAGCTGGGCGTGATGTTACTAGAGCGTACCAGCCGCAAAGTGCTGTTTACACAAGCAGGCTTGCTGTTGGTCGAACAGGCTCGAACGGTACTGCGCGAAGTCAAAGTGCTGAAAGAGATGGCGAGCCAGCAAGGTGAAAGCATGTCTGGTCCGTTGCATATCGGACTGATCCCGACCGTAGGCCCTTATCTCCTTCCTCACATTATCCCCATGCTACACAAAACGTTTCCAAAATTGGAAATGTATTTGCACGAAGCGCAGACCCATCAACTGCTGGCTCAGTTGGATAGCGGTAAACTGGACTGCGCCATTCTTGCCATGGTGAAAGAGTCGGAAGCCTTTATCGAAGTGCCGCTGTTCGATGAACCGATGAAACTGGCGATTTATCAGGATCATCCCTGGGCCAATCGCGAGCGGGTCGCAATGTCGGATCTGGCCGGGGAGAAACTGTTGATGCTGGAAGACGGCCACTGCCTGCGCGATCAGGCGATGGGCTTCTGTTTCCAGGCCGGTGCGGATGAAGACACGCATTTTCGGGCGACCAGTCTGGAGACGCTGAGAAACATGGTGGCGGCGGGTAGCGGGATTACGCTATTGCCTTCCCTGTCGGTTCCGAAAGAAAGAACGCGTGACGGCGTGTCTTACCTCCAGTGTTACAAACCGGAACCAAAGCGCACGGTCGCACTGGTTTATCGCCCAGGCTCGCCGCTGCGCAGCCGATATGAGCAGTTGGCCGATGCCATTCGCGAGCACATGCAGTTGTATCTGGACAATCAGGCGAAGCAGGCCGTTTAAATGGTTCGAGTGGATGGTTGCTGATTGAGCGTCTCCATGGTTGGGGCGCGAATTATTGCTTATGCGAATGGATTGCTGATCGCGCCATCCGAGAACAACCTCGGATAGTGCTTTGTACAGGATTAAGTCTGTGGGGCGTACATGCCTCTTCAGGTTTTATCTCGATATGTGTCGAGTCGAGAACAGTCGCGATTTTGCCTAAATCGTCGGTATACAGGCCATCATCAGTCGCTTAATTGCGAATATTGGCCTTTTGATTACTCACGACGATTTCCTGAGAAAATCGCGCTACTGTCACTTTTTATACGGACAAACTTTGACGCACTTTGTAGTGAGCAAAGTTTGCTATAGTGCCTCTCTAAGTAAGGAGAGCAAATCACTTTGAGCAAGACTACGGGTGTTAGAGCACAACAAAAAGAACGGACGCGTCGTTCCCTTATTGAAGCTGCATTTAGCCAACTGAGCGCTGAACGCAGTTTTGCCAGCCTTAGCCTGCGTGAGGTTGCCCGCGAGGCGGGTATCGCCCCCACTTCCTTCTATCGCCATTTTCGTGATGTTGATGAACTCGGTCTGACGATGGTAGATGAGAGCGGACTGATGCTCCGCCAACTGATGCGGCAGGCTCGCCAGCGCATCGTCAAGAGCGGCGGCAGCGTCATCAGAACGTCTGTATCCACCTTCATGGAATTCATCGGCAACAATCCGAACGCTTTTCGCCTTTTGCTGCGTGAACGTTCCGGTACTTCCGCCGCATTTCGTGCCGCTGTTGTCCGGGAAATTCAGCATTTCATTGCCGAACTGGCGGACTACCTCGAAGTCGAAAATCATATCCCACGCAGTTTCGCCGAGGCGCAGTCGGAGGCGATGGTGACGATTGTTTTCAGCGCGGGCGCGGAGGCGCTAGACATCGGTGCTGAACAGCGAAGCCAGCTGGAAGAACGCCTGGTACTACAGCTGAGGATGATTGCGAAAGGGGCGTATTACTGGTATCGAAGAGAGCTGAGCAAAGGATTTACTACGCCGTAGTCTTTTAGACTCGTTGAGGAACATCATGGCAAAACTGAAAAATGCAGAGAAAGGGACGTTGTGGCTGTCGATGATTGCCGGTTTATCCGTCAATGGCTCATTCGCTGCTTTGTTTAGCGCCATTGTTCCGTTTTCCATTTTTCCGCTCATCGCGTTGGCGCTGTCAGTTTGGTGTCTGCATCAACGCTATCGGCGCCTGGAGATGTCGCTTGGGCTGCCGAAGTTGGTTGCAGGCTGCTTTTTGTTCGGCCTGTTGCTTTTCAGTGCGATGATTCGGGCAGAGTATCCTCAAATCGGCTCCAACTTCGTGCCGTCCATTCTCTGCGTTTTGCTGGCTTTATGGCTGATCATCAAGCTGCGTGGCCGTCCGTCGCCTGACGACCATGCCTCTTAATCAATCAAGCTGGCAGCCGGGAAATCCGGCTGCGAAGGCGTTAGACTAACTTTTCCAGTAAAACGCCGCATTCCATGTGATGGGTGTAGGGGAACTGATCAAATAGCGCAAGTTGGCTGATTTTGTGTGTCTG